>DATIVR010000157.1:0-25887 GCA_035465695.1 Gammaproteobacteria bacterium | reverse complement strand
AGAACGGCGAGACCCGTTTCGGGCTGTTGTTGTTCTCGATGATCGAGGTGTGGGCCTTCTCGATGTTGGTGAGGCCGCCGATGCCGGCGCCCACCGCCACGCCTACGCGCGCCGCATTCGCCTCCGTCACTTCCAGGCCGGAATCCTTGAGCGCCTGCACTGACGAAGCGATGCCGTAGTGCACGAAGGGATCCATCTTCTTGATGTCCTTCGGCGTGATGTATTGGGCCGGATCGAAGCCCTTGACCTCAGCCGCTATCTTGGTGGGATAGTTGGTGACATCGAAGTGCGTGATCCTGCCCACGCCGCTCTTGCCGGCGACGATGTTGGCCCAGGCCTCAGCGACGGTGTTGCCCACCGGCGAGATGATGCCCATTCCTGTGACGACGACGCGGCGTTTGGACACGGCACTGACCCTTTAGGTTGTGGATCTGGATCCTCGTGGACCAGTATAAGACAGGTGATTTAACACGGAAGAAACGGGGGGCATAAAGCACAAGGCCGTTGCCACCTCACGATGACAACGGCGCTTGGTTCCGGACCCCGCCTCTCAGGCGTTGGGCAGGTGTTCCTTGATGTAGCTGATGGCCTGGCCGACGGTGGTGATCTTCTCGGCCTCTTCATCCGGGATCTCGCACTCGAATTCCTCTTCGAGCGCCATGACCAGTTCCACGGTGTCCAGCGAGTCAGCGCCCAGATCGTCCACGAAAGAGGCCTGCGGGGTGACCTGATCTTCCTTCACACCCAGCTGCTCGACGACGATCTTCTTGACGCGATCTTCAATGCTGCTCATGACTGTTGGGACTCCCAGTGTGACAAAAACAGTTCGGTTGTCCGGCATTACCGGCCAAACTGGGGGCGGTATTGTAGAGAAAAGCCCCCCGCTATGCCAGTTGTGTTTTATACCCTTTCTAAACGGGCTTTAAAGCCCTTTTTAGACCGCCTGAGACGGTCGATTTCCCCTAATCGGCCCCGCCATAACGGCATGGCACCGGTTAAGCCATGTACATCCCGCCGTTCACGTGGATCGTCTCACCGGTGATGTAGCCTGCCCCCGGCGACGCCAGGAACAGCACCGTCTGGGCGATATCCTCAGGCGCCCCCAGGCGCTCCAGCGGTATCTTCTGCAATAGGCCGGTCCGTTGCTCCTCGGTGAGTGCGCGGGTCATGTCGGTGTCTACGAAGCCCGGCGCCACGGTGTTGACGGTGATGTTGCGCGAACCCACTTCCTGCGCCAGCGAGCGGGTGAAGCCCATGATGCCCGCCTTGGCGGCGCAGTAATTGGCCTGGCCCGGGTTGCCGGACGCGCCGACCACGGATGCGATGCTGATGATGCGGCCGCGGCGCGCCTTCATCATGCCGCGCAAGCACGTCTTGGAGAGGCGAAACACCGAGGTCAGGTCGGTGTCGATCACCGCGTTCCAGTCCTCATCCTTCATGCGCAACAACAGGGTGTCGCGGGTGATGCCAGCGTTGTTCACGAGGATGGTCGGATCGCCGAACTCAGCCACCAGCGCCTTGTGCGCGGCATCGATCTGCGCGGGATCGGCGACGTCCAGCACTATGCCCTTGCCCTTCACTCCCTCGCCTTTGAGATAGGCACTGATCTGCTCCGCGCCTTCCGGCTTGGTGGCGGTGCCGATCACCGTAGCGCCGGCCTTGGCCAACGCGAGGGCGATGGCCTTGCCGATGCCACGGGTGGCGCCGGTGACGAGGGCGATGTCCTGGTTCAACATGCTCAGGCTCCTGCTGCGGCCAGGGCGGCCTGCAGCGTCATGGGATCATAGACTGGAAGGCATTCCACGCCCTTGTCGATGCGCTTGGCAAGGCCGACCAGCACCTTGCCGGGACCGAATTCCACCTGCTTCGCCAGACCGTCACGGGCCAGCTTCTGTACCGTCTCTACCCAGCGCACCGGACTGTAGAGTTGTGCCTTGAGCGCGGCCCGGATCTCGTCGGCATCGGCATGTGCGCTCACATCCACATTGTGGATCACCGGGATGCGCGGTGCCTTGATGTCGAGCGCCATGAGTCTTTGGGCAAGACGTTCCGCCGCCGGCTGCATGAGCGCGCAATGGGAAGGCGCACTCACGGGCAAGGGCAGCGCACGCTTGGCGCCCCGTGCCTTGCAAGCCTCGCCCGCCCGCTCCACCGCCGCTTTCGATCCGGCGATCACCACCTGACCCGGCGCATTGAAATTCACGGCTGCCACCACTTCGCCTTGCGCGGCTTCCGCGCAGGCGGCGCGCACTGCATCGTCATCCAAACCGATGATGGCGGACATGGCGCCCTGTCCGGCGGGCACCGCTTCCTGCATGGCTTGGCCGCGGAACTCCACGAGCTTCACCGCGTCCCTGAACGCCATGGCCCCAGCACACACCAGCGCAGTGTATTCACCGAGACTGTGGCCGGCCATGGCGGCAGGATCATGTCCGCCGGCGGCCTTCCACACTCGCCAGACCGCAACACCGGCGGCGAGCAAGGCTGGCTGGGTCTGCTGGGTGGAATTCAACCGCTCTTCAGGGCCGCGCTGGCTCAGCTCCCACAGGTCGTAGCCCAGCACCTGCGATGCTTCGGCAAACGTCTGTTGCACCTCGGGATGTGCGGCGGCCAGCTCGCCCAGCATGCCGATGGACTGAGACCCTTGTCCGGGGAACACCGCCGCGAAACTCATGCTCAGCCTCCGCCCTGTGTGGAACGGCGCATTATACGGTGCCAAGGAAGGCCGCTGCCAAAGCCGATGAGCGCTCCAGTCAATGCTCCATAGAGGTGCGCATCCACGATCACCTCACCGCCGGATGCCACGGTGGAGAATGGCAACGCACCGAACGCCTGCTCATAGATGACCTTGGCCACCAGTATTGCCGCCAGCATCCAGCCGAAGCGGTCACGCTTGAGCATCAGGCGCGCGGAACCGACGGCCCAGAGGGTATCGAGCGCACCCGAGATGCCCACGTACCAATACACCTGCGGATCGCCGACGTATAGGCCTATACCCACCGCCAGCGCACCCACACAGGTGACCGCCGGCAGGCGCCAGCCGGCGAGTACGTCTTCGAACAGCAGCCAGAGCAACACCAGCCCTGCCATGTCCTCCAGCAGATGGCCCAAGCCCAGATGCACAAAGTTACAGGTAAAGAGACGCCAGGGTTGTCCATGGACGATGGCAAAGCGGTCATACCGCAGCAACGTGCGTGCGGGTTCCCCTGCCGCGGCCAGCAACAGGCACGGCAGGAGCACCACGAGGACTGGCCAGTGGCGACGCAGGAAACGCAGAGGGTCGATGGAGGTCGCGGTCATGGGCTTGGTGTTATCATGGGCCACGCGCAGGAAAGCGCTGCAACCCTGATTTTATCAGCCAAAACAGCCATGCAGACCCGCAAAAGACACTCCGGTTTCACCCTCATCGAAGTGATGGTGGTGGTGGTCATCCTCGGCATCCTGGCGGCGGTCATCGTCCCCAAGATCATGGACAAGCCTGACGAGGCCCGCATCGTCAAGGTGAAAGCGGATATCCAGAACATCCAGTCCACGCTGGAGATGTACCGCCTGGACAACTACACCTATCCGACCACCGACCAGGGCCTGCAGGCGCTGGTGCAGAAGCCGACGTCCGAGCCTGCCCCCACGCATTGGAAGCAGTATCTCGACCAGTTGCCGACGGATCCCTGGGGTCATCCTTATCAATATCTCAATCCCGGTACCCATGGTCTCGCGGTGGACATCTGGTCCCTCGGGGCCGATGGCCAGCCAGGCGGTGAAGGCGTGAACGCCGACATCGGCAACTGGAACATGAACGACAACGGCTCCAACAGCGGCCACTGACCCGGACGGCAGCCGGTGAGCCGGTATCCGCAACGCGGCTTCACGCTCATCGAACTGCTGGTGGTGATGGTCATCATCGCCATCGTCACCACCTTCGCCGTGATCTCCGTGAAAGCTATCCAGCGCGATCCCGCCAAGGAGGCGGCCGGGCAATTGGCCGATCTCGCCGCTGCCGCCGCCGAACAGGCCATGATGCAAGGCCAGGAATACGGCCTGCGCATCGAGCCGCACGCCTATAGCTTCTATGTCTATGATGGCCGGCAGTGGCACCCTATCAAGGACGACAGCCTGTTCTATCGTCGCGATCTGGGTGAGGACGTGGATCTTGCCCTGCAACTGGAGGGCACGCCGGCCACACTCGCGCCGCCGCCCGCCACGGTCCAGGAAGCCGCCAGTGCCGGCACCACCACCGCACAGTCCGCGGCCACCGGAGGGACCGAGCAGCAGCAGGACAAGCCGCAGGTGTTGCTGCTCTCCAGCGGCGAGCTCCCGTCCTTCCGCATCGATGTCACCGGCGCCGCCACTCACGACGTGTACACCGTGAAAGGCACGCTCGCCGACGGCATCTGTATCATCGAACCCGGCCAGACCGATTGCAGCAAATGAAGACGCCTGGCCGCCAAGCCGGTTTCACGTTGATGGAAGTGCTGGTCGCGTTGGCAGTGCTGGCGCTCGGCATGCTCGCGGTGATCGGTGCCGGCGGCACCACCGCACGCAATACGGCGTATCTGCGTGACGACACCTTCGCGAGTTGGGTGGGCTTGAACGAACTCACCATGTTGCGGGTGGCGCAGACTTGGCCTAGCGCCGACACCCTGGACGGCGATGCCGACATGGCCGGCGAGAAATGGCACTGGAAAGCCACCATGAGCAAGACCTCCGATCCCGGCCTGCTGCGCATCGACATCGACGTGAGCACGCCGGACAAACCGGATAGCCCAGTGACGCGAGTGACGGGATTCATGGGATTGCCTGCAGGCCAGCAGGGCGGTCGCGGCCCATGAAGAAGATGCGTGGCTTCACCCTCATCGAGTTGATGGTTGCGCTCGCCATCACCGCGATCATCATGGTCATCGCCTACGGTGGCCTGCGCACCATCACCAACAACGAAGACCACAGCCGCGCCGCGGACAAGCGGCTACGTCAGGTGCAACTGGCCATGCGCATCATGGAACAGGACTTCACCCAACTGGAGCCGCGCCCGGTGCGCGATGGATTGGGCGGCATCCAGCCGCCGCTGCTGGCCGGACCTCAGAACGTGCCCCCCATCATCTTCACGCGTGGCGGCTGGTCCAATCCACTCGGTATCACCCGCAGCACCGAACAGCGCGTCGCATACAGCCTCGAGGATGGGAAGCTCATGCGTTCCTGGTGGCCGGAACTGGACGGTCAGGCGCAAGTTGTGCCGGCCAAGGAGCCGCTGCTGGAAGGGGTGGATTCCGTGAAGATCCAGTATATGGATCCTGCCTCCAAGACTTTCGAGGACGTGTGGCCGCCCACGCAGCTTGCACCCGGACCTAGCGCCAAGCTAGCCGCTCCAGGCAGCGATGCTTTGCCCATCGCCGTCAGCATCACGCTAACGCTGAAAGACATGGGCGAAGTGACCCGCATCGTGGAGGTGGCGAGTTGTGACACGAACTGCAATGGCATCCCCTGAGCGTCAGCGCGGCGTCGCCCTGATCACCGCTCTTGTGGTGATGGCAATCGCCACTGCCATCGCGGCGGCCATGTATTGGCGGAATGCGCTCGCCACACGGCGCACCGCTGCCGTGGTGCAGGGCGATCAAGCCATGGAGTACGCCCTGGGCGCGGAAGGCTGGGCCGAGCAGATCCTGGCCCGAGACGCCAAGAAGAAGCACGGTGTCACTTCCTTGGACCAGGACTGGGCACAACAACTGCCGCCGTTACCCGTGGATGGCGGGCAGATCCAGGGCAAGCTGGAGGACCTGCAGGGCCGTTTCAACATCAATAATGTCACCGCCGCTGGCGGCGTGCGGCAGTTCCAATTGCTGCTGCAGGCACTGGGTCAGGACCCGAATCTCGCTCAAGCCGTGGCCGCTTGGATACAAGCTGGCAACGGCATGGCGAATGCAAATGACGACAACTACACCCGCCTGCAACCGCCCTACATCACCGGTCAACATGCGATGGAGAGCATCACCGAGTTGCAGCTGGTGACGGGCTTCACTCCCGCGGTCTATGCCCAGGTCGCACCCTACGTCTGCGCCCTACCTGCCCCCACATCAGTCAACATAAACACCGCCTCGATCCCGGTGATCGAATCCTTGAACGAGAACATCACCGCCGATGTCGCCTCCCAGGTCATCGGCGAACGGGGCAGCGCCCCCCTCACCACCTCTCCTGATGCCTTGAAGCCGTTCAACATCCCTAACCCCAATTTCGACAGCAGCTATTTCTTGCTCACGGTGGTGGCCCAGATTGGCAGCACGCACGTCACCCTGTACAGTCTGCTGAAACGAGACGGCGCTGGCCAAGTGACGGCCATACGGCGCACCTTTGGGACCCTGTGACCATGGCTGAATCCCTCTACCTCCAGTTGCCGCGAGCCGATCAGCCCGTACGTTGGCTGCTGGTGGATACGCTTGGCAACCACATCGGCTACGTGCAGCAAGGTACGTTGGCGGATGCCGCCGCGCAGTCCGCTGGACGCAAGGTCATCGCGATACTGCCCGCCGAGGACGTGAGCCTGCTGCACGTCGAGGTGCCAAGCCGCAACCCTCAGAAGGTACTGCAGGCCGTCCCCTTCATACTGGAGGACAAGCTCGCCGAGGACGTGGAGACGCTGCATTTCGCGCTGGGTGAACGCGGCGCAACCGGCCAACTCGTAGCAGTTATCAGTCGCGCTGGCCTGCGACGACGCCTCGACGAACTCGCCACGGCCGGGATCGCTCCCACCCGCGTGGTGCCTGATGTATGCGCTGTCCTGCCTGAAGTGGACGCTGCCGTGGTGGTGCTGGCGGACGGCATGTCATTGGTGCGTCTCCCGGATGGCAGCGGCTTCGGGGCAGATGCTTCTCTCACCGCCCATCTGCTGAAACGCCGCATCGCGGATTTCACGCCGGCACTGAGCCGCGTCGATATCCACGGCACTCCGGAAGAGATGGATGCGCTGGACGCTGCGCTGGCTGGCACGCAACTGGAACGGGTACGTCGGCCGATGGAGGGCGGCATGCTTCCGCTCCTGGCGCGCCACCTCGCCGCCCAGCGCGGCCTCGACCTGCTGCAAGGTGAGTTCAAGCTGCAGAACAGCCTGCAGGAGCAGTGGCGCCAATGGCGCCTCGCTACCTATCTCGCCGTCATCTGCCTGGTGCTGGGCATCACCCAGCAGGTCATCTCCTACGTGAAGCTAAGGCATCAAGCCGCGGCGCTGGACGCCCAGGTGGCGCAGATCTACACGCAGGCCACGGGCGCTCCGGTGCCGACCAGCACAGATGCCATGTCAGCCATGAAGAGCCGGCTTCTGGCACTCCAGGGCGGTAGTTCGGCCGGTTCACTGCTGGCATTGTTGGATGCACTGGGCACGGGCCTGAACGGCAACACCGCGATACAGGTGACCGGCATCAACTATCAAGGCAGCACATTGCAGGCCCAATTGCAGGCCGGTGATATCGCATCATTGGATTCACTCAAGAGCGCCCTCAACAAGCAGACGGGCATCACTGCCAACCTGGATTCGGTCAACGCTTCGGGCAGCCGGGTCACCGCGCGTCTTGTCCTGAGTGGAGGCAGCTCGTGAACCGCATCTCCGAGCTGAAGGCATGGTATCTCTCGCTGCAGCAGCGCGAGCAGCGCATCCTGGCCGTGGGCGTGATGTTCGTGTTCGTGACCATCGTCTATCTCGGCTTGTTGAATCCCTACTTCAACAGTCGCAAGCGCCTCGTGGCGGACATCGCCGCCAAGCAGGGTCAGGTGGCATGGATGGTTCCGGCAGCGCTCCAACTGCAGGCCCTACGCGGCCAGCAGCCCTCCGGCATTCCTGCCAGTCAGTCTTTGCTGGCGGTGGTGAGCCGTGCGGCGAACGATGCAGGTTTCAGTGCGGCAGTGAAGCAGGCTCAGACCGACAGCGATGGCTCGGTGCGCCTGCAATTGCAGGGCGTGCCTTTCGACAACCTCATCCGATGGGTCGGCACGCTACGCCGCCAGTACGGCATCTCCGTGAAGCAGATGATGGCCCAGAAGGCCGCCGCCGCCGGTAACGTGGATGCCACGCTCACTCTGAACACGGCTTCATGAACCGCCCTGCCCTGCGCTGGTGGCTGCTGGGGGCGGTCGCCTACCTGGTGTTCCTCGCCGCCACCTTCCCGGCCCAGTATCTCGCCGATCACATGGCGAAGAAGCTTCCAGGCATGCAGTTGGATGGCGTGAGCGGCAACCTGTTCGCCGGCTCTGCGACCGCGGTGCGTTACCAGGGGACGCCGTACGGCGCCGTGGACTGGGGTTTCGATTGGCTTGCGCCCCTGACCCTGAGCTTCGGTTACCGCATCCATCTGCACGCGGAAGATCGCGATCTGCGCGGCCGTGTGGATTTCGGCTTCAACCGCATCGTCCTCAAGGATCTTGAGGGCCGCATCCCGGTGTCCGCGCTCAACGCCGTCCTACCTCTGCCGCCTGACAGCATGACTGGCACCCTCGTGCCGCACTTGGAACAGGTCACCATCAAGTCCGGACGCCTGACCTCAGCCAAGGGCGAACTGGATCTGGACGAGGCCACCCTGAAATGGCCGGCCGCCGCGACCTTGGGCAGCTTCCGCGCGTTGCTCGCGCCGGCCGCGGAAGGCATCCAGGCGCAGCTTTCGGACGTGGCCAGTCCTTTCAAGTTGAACGGAGCCCTCAGCCTGACGCCAGGCGGCGCCTATCATCTCTACGGCACCCTGGGGGCACGCGATCCGGGTGATGCCGCTACCCGCAACCTCTTGGCGGGGCTCGGCAACCCGGACAGCACCGGTCAATACCCCTTTGACTTCAAGGGCCAATGGTGAGCGGGGTTTTCCCCCTGCATTTTCATTGACTTAGCGGCATCTCTTTAAGCATCATTCGCGTTCACGGCGCAGCTTCGTTCCGGGGAAACGGGCGGAGCACCGCCGCTGCTACCCACCCATTTGGACCCGAGGCGGCCAGCCGAGATGAAGCCGGAAAGCGCCCTCCATGCGGTACCGTCAGGCGTGTTGTACAGCCTGATGGAGCAGACTGCGGGCTTCACCGGCCAGGATTTCTTCCGTCAGCTGGTGCGCAGTCTTGCCGCCGCTCTCGACACCGAATATGCCTTCATCACCAGCCGCATCCCCGAGGATCCCAGGCGCCTTAAGCTCGTGGCCGGCTGGCACGTGAACCACACCGCCGGAGGCCTGGGCGAGATCGACATCCCCGGCACCCCCGCGGAACGCGTGATCGCCGAAGGCCGTCTCTGGATCGAGGATGAAGCGGCCGCCGCCTTCCCCGAAGATCGATGGCTGCGCAAGCATGGCGTGCGCGCCTACTGCGCCGTCGCCATCGCGGGTCCCGACGGCCAGTCCATCGGCCATCTGGGCATCATGTCCCGCCAGCCGTTCCAGGCCAACGATGAACTCTTCGACGCGCTGAAACTCCTGGCTGCCCGCTGCGCCGCTGAGCTGCGCCGCCGTCGTCTCGACGACGTGCAGCGCCAGGCCGCCGCCAAATTCGCCACCGCGTTCCGCGCCGCCCCCGGCATCATCGCCATCTCGGAGCTGGAAGGCGGCAAGTTCACCGACGTGAATGCTGCCGTGGAGCGCATGCTTGGGCTCAGCCCCGCGGAGATCATCGGCCGCACCGCCGCTGAACTCGGGTTCTGGGAGTTCCCGGAGGAACGCGAGGAGTTCCTGCAGGAACTGCGCCTCAACGGCCGCATCGGCAACCGCGAAGCCCACTTCCTGACGCGTGGCGGCGAACGCCGGCGCGGCCTGCTGTCCGCCGAGGTGGTGGAGGTGGAAGGCAAGCCTTACGTGCTCACCACCGTGCTGGATGTGACCGATTACCGCTCGGCGCTGGATGCCCTGCACCGCCGTGATGTCAGCTACCGCAATCTCTTCAACACCGGTGGCGATGCCATCCTGGTGTATCCCATCGGAGAGGATGGCCGCATCGGTGGTCCCTTCATCGAGGCCAACGACACCGCCTGCGCGCTGCTCGGCTACGTCCGCGACGAATTGCTGGAGATCAGTCCCTCAAGCCTCATGGACCCAAAGAAGCTTCGCGAGGTCAACGAGACATTGACGGCCGAACAGGCGCTGTTGTTCGACACCTCGTTGCGGGGCAAGGATGGGAGCGGCGTGCCGGTACGCATCCACGCGCGCCTGCAGGTGTTGGACGGCAAGCACACGGTGTTGGCGGTATGCCATGACCAGCGCGACGTAGAGAAATCCAGCGGCGCCGCGCTGCTGGACGTGGAACGGCGCTACGCGAGCATCTTCCAGAACGCTGTGGAAGGCATCTATCAAAGTACGCCCGACGGCCGCATCATCCGCGCGAACAAGGCCCTGGCCCGGCTGCTGGGTTATGCCGACCCTGATGAGCTGATGGCCGCAGGGCCCGACATCATGGCTCGTTCCTACGCCCATCCAGAACAGCGCACGGAGTTGTTGGGTCGACTGGACAAGGATGGTTACTACGCCGATGTGGAGTTCCAGATGAGATGCCGCGACGGCAGCACCATCTGGGTATCGGACAACTCGCGGGTCGTGCGTGATAGATCCGGCGAAGTCGAGTACTACGAAGGCACTTTGCAGGACATCACCCAGCGCAAGCAGGCGGAGGAAGCGCTAGCCCAGTCCGAGGAGAAGTATCGCACCCTGGTGGACATGAGCCAGGATGGCGTATTCCTGAGCTCTCGTGGCGGCCTGGTATACGTGAACCGTTCGTTCGCCAGCATGCTGGGCTACAGACCGGAAGAGATGACCGGCATGTCCTTCAGTTCGCTGCTGGCGCCGGAGGACCGTCATTCCAGCAATGCCTTCGAGGAGGAGTACATCCTGCATGCGGGGCATGAGTTGCACGAGTTGCGTTTCATGCACAAGGACGAGAAGACCCGGGTCGTGGCTGCCGTGACCGTCGCTCACGTACCCTACCGGGGTGCTCCGGCTGTCACCGGCACGGTGCGCGACGTCACCGCCCAGAAACGGTCAGAGCAGGAGTTGCTGCGGGGCGCCTACCATGACGCCCTCACCGACCTGCCCAATCGCGGCTACTTCATGGAGAAGTTGCAGCAGACCCTGGAGCACGTGGGCAAGCGCAGCTCGGACCGCTTCGCCGTCCTGTTCCTGGACCTGGACCGCTTCAAGCTCATCAACGACAGCCTGGGCCACAGCTTCGGCGACCGTGTGCTGGTCTCCATCGCGAGCCGGCTGCGCACCTGCCTGCGGCCTGCCGATCTGATCGCCCGTTACGGCGGTGATGAGTTCACCATATTGGTCGAGAACATCACCGGTCTCGATGATGCTACCGCGGTGGCAGACCGTGTCCACGAGGAATTGGCCCGCGCCATCACCGTGGATGGCCACGAGGTGTTCACCAATGCCAGCATCGGCATCGTCATCAATGCCCCCCATTACAAGCATCCGGACGAGATACTGCGGGACGCCGACACGGCGATGTACCGGGCCAAGGCCGCGGGCAAGGCCGGTTATGTGGTGTTCGACGACGCCATGCACGAGAGCGCAAAGGCCAACCTGCGCCTGGAGACCGACCTGCGACAAGCGCTGCAGCGCAGCGAGTTCCGGGTCTTCTATCAGCCGGTCATGGATCTCACCGCCAACAGGCTCGCGGGGTTCGAAGCGCTGGTCCGCTGGGAGCACCCTAACCAAGGACTCCTGGGGCCCGAGCATTTCCTGGCGGTAGCCGAGGAGACGGGCCTCATCATCCCGATCGGCTGGTGGGTGATGGAGACCGCCTGCGCCCAGTTCGCCGCCTGGAAGAAGAAGTTCAAGCACCTCGGCGAAGAAGTGACCATGAGCGTCAACATCGCCAACCGGCAGTTCGCCCATTGGGTGCTGCCGCAGCGCGTGGCGCGGGTGCTGGATATCACCGGCCTCAAGCCGAAGAATCTGTGCCTCGAGATCACCGAGACGGTGTTCATGGATAATCCGGCGCTGGCGGTGGAGACGATCGCCCGGCTGCGGTCAGTCGGAGTCAACTTGCAGATGGATGATTTCGGCACCGGCTATTCCTCACTCTCGGCGCTGCGGCGCTTCAAGATCGACACCCTGAAGATCGACCGCTCCTTCATCACCGGCATCGAGAAGGCCCGGGCCGACCGCGCCATCGTGCGCACCATCACCGTGCTGGCAGCCGACCTGGGCATGGACGTCGTGGCGGAAGGTATCGAGGATTCACGCCAAGTGGAACTACTGCGCGCCCTGGGTTGCCGGAAGGGCCAGGGCTACTTCTTCTCCAAGCCCATGTCGGTGCCGGAGACGGAGAAATACCTGGCCGCCCTCGCCCCGCCCAAATGATTCAGTCCCATCCGGGCTCTGCATAGGCCCGTAATCGTTCCGCGCTCGCGGGCCGGGTCATCAGGCTGACGGTCACCAGCGCGATCACATTCGTCGCCAACCCATAGATGCCTTCATGCATGGGAACCGGTCTCAACCCCGGGTCCAGCAGGAACAGCATGTTCACCGCCACGCCTGCCAGGAGCCCGGCGCCGACACCGGCGGCCGTGGCCCGCGGCCAATAGAACGTGGCGATCAGCACCGGGAAGACCTGCGCCACGCCCCCGTAGGAACCCAGCAGCAATGCCACCAGCGAGACGTGAGAGGCGGCGGCGAAGTAGAACGCGACCGCCGTGATCGCGAGTATGAGCGCCCGTATCAACAGGCGTTCTCGCTGGTCGTCCAATCTCCTGCCCAGCAGCGGCACGATGCAATCGCGCACGCCCACGGTACCTGCGGCATGCATGATGGCGTCGCCCGTATGCATCGAGGCCGCCAAAGTACCGGCGAAGGCCAGCCCGGCAAGCCACGGCGAAAGTCCGGCATGCTGCAGCATGAACGGCAGCACGGTATCGGCGGGCCTGATGCCCGGGAACATCAGCACCGCGGTGAAGCCGATAATGAGTACCGGCACCATGAACACCTGCATGGTGGGATACATCACCACCATGAGCTTGATGCTGCGGTCATCCTTGGCGGCCATGCTGCGCATGAAGAAGTGCGGCCAGCAGCAGAACCCCAGCACTGAGACGATGACGGCGGAGCTGTATCCCCACCAATCCCAACGCCCGCCTGCAGCGTCGAGTCCCGGCGGCACCAGCATGGCGGCATGGGGGCCGGAAGCGATGGCATGGAACATGGCCCCTACCCCGCCGTAGAACTTCCACGGCAGATACAGGCCGAACAGCCAGCCGATGGTCATCATGGCCAAGCCCATGAAGACGCTGGTCCAACTCACCCCCAGCATGCCGCTGTATAGGACATACACGGTGACGATGCCGTAAGCCATGAGCGCGCCGGCCCATTCCGGCAAGGCGCCGTGGCTGGCGACCGACAGGATGTAGCCCACGCCTTTTATCTGCAGGGTCAGGTATGGCACCAAGGCCACGATGCTGAGCAGCGCCACGGTCACCTGCAGGGCTCGGCTCTCGAAGCGGTGGCCGATGATCTCCGCCTGCGTGAAGAATCCCAGACGCGCTCCCAGGCGCCGGGCGCGCGGCCCCAGGAAGTAGAACGGGATCATGCCGAAGGCGCCATAGGAAAGGATGTAGAACGCCGCGGCACCGCGCGAGTAGGCCCAGCCGGGCCCACCCAGGAAGGCGAACGACGAGAACACCGCTGCCCCAAGCACGAAATACAGCAACACTGCGCCGAGTCCCCGGTCTCCCGCCACATATCCGGCTACGCTGCTGGAACTGAGGCGCGACGGCAGCATGCCCAGGACAAGGGCGATGACCAGGTAGATCAGGCAGGGGACGATCTCGATGGTCATCGCCGCTCGCCTCTTCGCGGATGCATATCGGCGCGGAAGGTGAGCAACAATGCGACGAACACCACTGCGATGCATAGCGCCAGCCATACCAGGGAGAACGGCAGACCAAGCACATAAGGATCGGTGCGGGCGCCCAACAGATAGCCAGGCCAGATGCTCGCTGCCAAAGCCAGCAGCACGATCGTCAACAGAAGCCGATGACGCCGCGGCGCCCTGCCGGTCTTGCTCATCCTTGCCCCCTTTGTCAGTCGGCGGTCACAGCTTGACCGGTCGCCATCACCCGGTTGCGGCCGGCGCGCTTGGCGGCATACAAAGCCCTGTCGGCCGCATTGACCAGCGCCGCCACGCTTTCGGTATCCGGACCGACTGTCGCGACGCCGATGCTGACGGTGAGTCGCACGTCTCCGCCCGAGGCTGGTATCCGCAGCGACTCGACGCTGCGGCGGAGCCGTTCAGCGGTCTCCTGCGCCATGGCCGCGGAGGCTTCCGGCAGCAGTACCACCAGTTCCTCGCCACCGTACCGCCCCACCACATCCAGTTGCCGCAGCCCCTGTCTGCAGGTATCGGCCAGCAGACGCAGGGTGCGATCACCCACATCGTGGCCATGGGCATCGTTGATGGCCTTGAAGTGGTCGGCATCGATGAGCAGCAAGGAAAGATCGCGGAGGTAGCGCCTGCTGCGCACGAATTCACCTTCGGCCAATTCCATGAAATGCCGCCTGTTGTACAGGCGCGTGAGTCCGTCGGTGGTCGCCAAGTTCTCCAGGTCCTCGATGAGCTTGGCATTGTCCAAGGCCACGCTCACCTGCTTGGCCATGGCGGCCGCCACCTCCACCTGCTGTGCATCCAGAGGTTTGTTCGGCCTTCCCACCAGCAGCAACCGGAAAGCTCCATTGCCGGAGCGCAAGGGCACCGCCAGGTAATGCTGTCGCGCGGCACGCGTGTTGCCGGCCAGGGTGGCTGCATCATCCGTGCTGAGGAGTTGCGCTCGCGGTGCCTGCTTCAGTTGTGCCACCAGCTTCGGGTGGTGACCGGGCCAGTGCTCGAGATACTCCTGCTCGCTCGGGCCGATGCCGCGTGATGCCACCAGCCTGAGCGCACCGTCCCGTTCGATATAGAAAAGCGCCCGTTCGTAGGTGATGAAGTTGGTGAGCGTGTCTATCAATTGTTCACCGATGCCGCGTTCGTCTCGCTGCGCGGTCACCGAATGGATCAGGTTGTGCAACGCCTCGGCCCATTGGCGCCGCTGTTGCTCATGCTCGAGCTGGTGTTCACGCGTGATGAAGCGCTTGTATATCCCCATCGCTATCATCACCAGCACGAACCCTGCCGCTACATAGAACAACAAGGCCCAGCCGCTACGCCAGGCCGGCGGCTGCACTTCGATCCCCAGGCTCGCCTCGCGTTCGCTCCATACGCCGTCACTGTTAGCTCCCCGCACCCGCAGCAGATACTTGCCGGGATCCAAATTGGTATAGGTGACAGTATGAGTGCCACGCAAGGTATGCCAGTCCGTATCGAACCCGTCCATGCGATAGCTGAATTGGTTCAATTCCGGCTTGGCGTAGTCGAACGCGGTGAATTCGAAGTTTAAGGTGTTCTGGCGGTACTGCACCTCCACTCCCTGCACCGGTCCTGAGGTCGAGATCAGCGGTACTTCCGTGCCCTGACGCAGGAAGCGTGTGATGGCCACGGCGGGGGCCGGTGCCTGATGGCTGAGCCGCCGTGGGTAGAACGCGTTCATGCCGTTCACACCACCGAAGAACAGTTCGCCATCAGGTGCGGCGTAGCCTGCGCCGCCGTTGAATTCATCGCTCTGCAGTCCATCGCCCGCGAGGTAGTTATGGAAACTGCCGCTGTCGGGGTCCAGACGTGACAGGCCGTTGTCGGTGCTCACCCAGATGCCGCCGTCCCGGTCCGCGAGCACGGCATAGATGGTGTCATTGGGCAGGCCGTCGCTGGTGAAATAGCGCTTGAACCTGCCGCCCTCCAGGTGGTCGAGGCCGTCAGCCGTCCCCACCCACAGGCCGCCACGACCATCGTCGAGGCACGCTTGCACGTTGTTAAAGCTCAGGCTGTCGGCGTCCCTAGGATCGCTGCGATAGACGGTGAAATGATCGGCGACACCATCGAAGCTCCCCAGTCCACCTGCAGTGCCCGTCCAGATGCGCTGATCCAAGGTCTCGCAGATGCAGCTGACGCTGTCGTCCGGCAGACTGTCATTACGCGACGGGTCATGCTGGAAACGATGCAACTTGCCGTGCACGGTGTCGAACTGCACGAGCCCGCCGCCGGTGGCCACCCAGAAGCGGTCCTTGCTGTCCTGATACAGGTTACTCACCACATCCCCGTTGGGGTTGTCGTGCTTGCCAATCAGTTCATAGCGTTGGAACGTGTCCGAGGCCGGGAGATAACGATATAGTCCGTAATCGGTGCCCACCCAGATGTTGCCGTGCCGGTCGCCATAGACCACATTCACTTGGTCGTCGTCGACACTGCTCGGAGGACGTTGCCCCATGTGATATTGCCGGTATATACGCCGGCTGGCATCCAGCCGCGTCAGACCATGATCCGTGCCGACCCAAATCTTACCGGCGGTGTCCTTATATATCGACCACACCAGGTTCCCGGACAGGCTGTTGGCGTTGCCCTGCTTGTGCCGGTAGTAGCCGAACGCCCGGGTGCGCGGGTTGTAGATGTCGATACCGCCGTCATCGGTGCCGATCCAGATCAGACCGGAACGATCCTGGTAAAGCACGTCTATGTTGTCGCTCACCAGGCTGCCCGGATCGGTCGCATCGTGCTGGTAGGACGAGAAGTGGCCTGTCGACGCTTCGAAACGGTCTATGCCGCCGCCATAGGTTCCGACCCACATCTCGCCGGCCGCATCCAGCAGCAGCGTCAGGACATGCTCATTCGAGAGCGTATCGGGCGAATGAGAACGGGTGTAGAACTGACGCGCCATGCGCTTGGCATCCAGGACCACGATGCCTCGGCCGCTCGCCACCCAAAGCGCGTCACCCATTTCGCCGAAAGCATGGATGGGAGAATCAGTGAAGACGCCATGTTCATTGTCATTCATGGCTCCATCTGGCACGAAGGCGAGCAACTTGGACTTGCCCGAGTCAAGGTAATAAACGCCATGGGC
The DNA here is from genome assembly GCA_035465695.1 of Gammaproteobacteria bacterium. Lineage (GTDB taxonomy): Bacteria > Pseudomonadota > Gammaproteobacteria > Natronospirales > REEB76 > DASUBN01. Next base: position 8,957 of record DATIVR010000157.1, on the reverse strand, counting down.
AGTCCCGACCCAAAGACGCCCCACCTTATCTTCATACAGGCTGTAGACATGCCCGCCGTTGGGCAGCTTGGCGGGGACCGGGAAATGGCGGAACCCGTGCTTGCCGTCGAATAAGTCGAGACCGGCATCAGTGCCTACCCACAGCCGATGTTCCCGGTCCAGGTAGATCGCCGATGCGCTATCGCTGGCTAGGCTTGCGGGGTCGTGCGGGTCGTTGCGGAAATGGGTGAAGTGCCGGGTGCCGGGATCAAGGCGGTCCACTCCGCCATTCTCGGTAGCTACCCAGATCGTGCCGGCATCGTCCATGGCGAGGGCGTTGACGATGTTATCCGCCAGCGAGGCTGGATCACCGGGATCGTGGCGCAGAGTGAGGAATTCGTAGCCGTCGTAGCGCTGCAACCCATCCTGGGTGCCGAACCACATGTACCCAGCACGATCCTGCAGGATGGCTTGTACGGAACTTTGCGCCAGCCCGTCCTCGATGCCGAGATGTCGGAATCGCAGGCTGGAACCGGCGGGCGCAGGGGCGTCTTCGGCAAAGGCTATACAGCCCCATGCCAGGGATACCGTCAGCAGTATCCAAGCGATCTTATTGATGTGACCCTTCACTCGGCTGTGCGACATGCTCGAGGCGCTGCCGTGTTTCTCTCATTATGAGATCCCGGCATCCCTGCGGGGTCCATGCAGGGATTATGTCATTGTTTTTCCCAAAAAAGCTCGCGCCCTCAGCCGCCGCCCGGCGCCTTGCATCCCGGATGGCGGCCTTGCGCCTGCGCCTGCTGGTACCGTTGGACATCCTCCGGCATCTGCGCCTGCAGGGCCTGGAGCCGGGAAGCATCGGCCGGGTGGTCGGAAAGGATGGCCGGCGGCGCCCCGCCCTGGTTCATGCTCATCATGTTGTGCCAGAGGTCCAGCGCTTGATGCGGATCGAAGCCGGCCTGGGCCATGTACTGGGTACCCAGCTTGTCCGCTTCGCTCTCCTGGGCGCGGCTGAAGGGCAAAAGCACGCCGACCTGGGCGCCGGCACCCAGAGCGGCCATGGTCGCCTGACCGGTCGCCGAGCTCTGATCGATGCCCGCCAGGATCGCAGCCAGATCCACACCCAAGGCGGTGGCGGCCTGGTCTGACATGCGTTCTGCGCCGTGACCCGCCTGGACGTGTCCCATCTCATGTCCCAGCACCGCCGCCAACTCACCGGGAGTCTTGGCCACGCTGAAGATTCCGGTATAGACCGACACATGGCCACCCGGCAACGCGAAGGCATTCACGGTCTTGGGATCCTTGAAGACCGTCACCGTCCAGTTGCCGCCTCCTCGCGGTGCACCCGTGGCCACCGACAGCGCATGCACGATGCACTTCGCGTATTCGTTGTCGCCGGGATCGTTGTCCACCGGCGTCTGCTTCTTGATCTCCTGGAAAGACTGGTCACCGGCTTGTGCTGCTTGCTGGTCCGAGACAAGGTCCAGTTGCCTGCGTCCGGTGGGCGAAGTAGCGCAACCGACGACCAGCATTGCCAACAGGATCAAGATCAAAGGAGTGACGTATCTCATGAGGAAACTCCTGATATGGGAGAAGGATCGGCCTGCATCGCCAGACGGGTCTTGGGCAGGCACTGGGGACATTGTCTCTGCATGTATTCGACCATCCGCTCCCGGACCAGGCACCGCAGATCCCAGGCGTCGCCACTGTTGGCGACGCTCATTAGCCCCCGCAACTGCAAGTTCTGGGGCGTGGCATCTATCACTTGGAAGGCCCAGGCCTTGCCATCCCAGAGATGGGAACTCTTGAGGATAGCGTGAAACTGCTCGCGTAGCTGCTGTATCGGAGCAGCATAGTCCACGTACAGCACGACGGTAGCCAGCAGATCGGATGTGCGGCGCGTCCAGTTCTGGAACGGCTTCTCGATGAAGTAGGAAAGAGGCAGCATCAGGCGGCGTTGGTCCCAGATGCGCACGATCACATAAGTCGTGCGGATCTCCTCGATCCAGCCCCACTCTCCTTCCACCACCACTACATCGTCGATGCGGATCGGCTCTGTCAGGGCCACCTGCAATCCCGCCAGCACGTTCGTGAACACCGGCCGGGCTGCCAAACCCAAAAACAACCCAGCCACCCCGGCGGAGGCGAACAACGTGGCACCGATGGAACGGACCTGCGGAAAGGTCATGAGCATGGCGGACACCGTGGTGATCACCACCAGCAGCATCGCCACCCGCCGCAGCAACGTGACTTGGGTTATGACCTGCCGGGCTCGCAGGTTATCTGCGATGTCCACCCGATGGTGAAGCGTGAGGCTGTCGCGCCATGCGTCGAAGAGCCGCATGCAGGCCCACCCCACCGAGCCGATGAGCGTCAGCAGGGAACCGTGATAGAGGAAGCGCTCGGACCCCGGACCGAATTGCGCGATGGGCAATGCCGTCAACACCGTGGCAGCCGGCACCATCAGCATCACTGGCTCCCGCAGGCGCCGCAACACCACCGCCGCGATACCGCCCGGCAGTTCTGCCAGCACCCGCTGCAACAGGAACAACACCACATAGGTACCCAACAGCGCGCCGCAAAGCATCACGGCGAACACCACCGCCGAGTAAGCCTCCGCGGTGAGCGTGCTCATGACGCGGGAGGCCTCGTGTCGGTGACCCGCCTCCCCGCCCCTCGGCGTTCATATCGCAGGTCCACGTCCCGCAAAGTGTCGACGAAATCAGCGACCCAATGGTGCACGTCCGATGCCCTGATGACCGCGATCATGCGGCGCCAGCGTGCCTGCCGCTCTTCCATCGACATGCTCAAGCCCTGGGCGATACCTGCCGCGACCCCGTCCACATCATAGGGGTTCACGATGATGGCGTCCTTGAGCTGGTCGGCGGCGCCTGCCAGCGACGACAAGACCAGGGCGCCAGGACTCTCTTCAGGCTGTGAAGCGCAATATTCCTTGGCCACCAGGTTCATGCCGTCACGCAACGGCGTCACCAGCCCGATGGCGCTCAGGGACAGGAAGCCCATGATGGTGGACTGCTGGAAGCCCCGGGTCATGTATCGTAATGGGAGCCAGTCGTACTCCGCGAAACGCGCGTGGATATCACCCGCGATGGCATTCAGGTCCCGACGGAGGTCGTCATAGTCGGCTACTTCGGTGCGAGACAGAGGTGCGATCTGCAGCATCACCACCCGGCGACGGAACTCAGGGCGCGCCTCCAGCATCCGCCCATAGGCACGCAAGCGCTCCGGCAGCCCCTTGCTGTAGTCGAGCCGATCCACGCCGACGATGAGGCGCCGGCCCGTCAGGCTCTCTTTGAGCCTGCGTCCATGGCGGCCCGCGCGTCCCACCTTGGCCATCTCAGCCACCCCATCTACGTCAATGCCGATGGGGAAGGCTCTCACCATTACCCGCCGTCCCTCGATCTGGATGCGGCCGTCGCCCACCCCGGAACCCGGACAGAACTTCTCGACGCAGGCTGAGAACGCCTCCACGTCCATGGCCGTCTGAAAACCGATCACGTCGTACTGCAGCAGATCATGCAGCAAGCGCGTATAACCCGGCATGGCGCGCAACACGTCCGGGAAGGGGAATGGCACGTGCAGGAAGAATCCCAACGGTTGTTCCGCGCCGGCCTCGCGCAACAGGCGTCCCAGCGGCATCAAGTGGTAGTCATGTACCCATACCAGGTCGTCTGGTTCCAATAGCGGCTGCAAGTGGTGGGCGAACATACCGTTCACCCGGAGATACGTCTCGCATTCGGCGCCGTTGTAGCGCACCAGGTTCAGGCGCGAGTGGAATAACGGCCATAGCAGGCTATTGGCCGCACCCACGTAGTACTGCTCGAATTGGCGGGACGTGAGTGGCACGGTTGCAAAGGTGACGTCTTCCTCCTCTACCAGGTCCGGTTTGGCACCGGGCTGCTCGGCGATCTTGCCGTTCCACCCGAACCATAAGCCTCCATGCTTGCGCATGGCACCCAACAGCCCACTGGCAAGCCCGCCCTGAGCCGCGCCGCGCTGCCCGGGTGTCGCGACCCGGTTCGATGCCACTACCAAGCGGCTCAAAACGCCACCTCCCAAGGCTCGGAGAGGCGCATGGCCGAATGGATGATCCCCACCATGCTGTAGGTCTGGGGAAAGTTACCCCAGAGTTCCCCGGTCGCGGGATCGAGATGCTCCGAGAGCAATCCCAGCTTCGTGCGTCGTCCCAACATGTGCTCGAACAGCGTGCGGGCCTCCTCACGCCTGCCGATCTGTGTCAATGCGTCGATGTACCAGAACGTGCATAGCGTAAAGGCATTGTGGGGCATGCCGAAATCATCGGCCTCTATGTAGCGGAATACGTAATCCCCACGCTTCAACTCGCGTCCGATGGCCTCTACAGTCGCCACGAAACGCGGATCCGAGGGCGACACGATGCCAAACTCCGCCATCAGGAGCAGACTGGCATCGAGAGTGTCGCCGCCGAGGGTGGCGGTGAAACAACCACGCATGGTGTTCCAGGCTCCCAGCAGGATGGTGTCGCGCATGCCTTCTGCCGCCCTCTCCCAATATTGGGCGCGGTCCGTCAGCCGCAGGCGCCTTGCGATCCGCGCCAGCCGGTCGCAGGCTGTCCAGCACATCACGCTGGAGAAGGTGTGCACATGCGAACGGTTGCGCAGTTCCCATAATCCTGCATCCGGCTGGTCATATAATTGCAGCGCGGTCTCCCCGAGATATTCAAGCTGGGCGAACAGCGCGGTGTCGCCAGGACTGTCGAGCCGTGAGTCGAAGAACGCCTGTGCGGCGGACAGCACCACGGCGCCATAGACGTCATTCTGTTCCTGGCGATGTGCGTCGTTGCCATCCCTCACCGGCCCTATGCCGCGGTAGCCGGCCAGACTCAGGACCTCGCGTTCTTCCAGGTCGCTTCTCCCATTTATGCGGTACATCGGCTTCAGGCGCCGCTGTGCCGTGTCGGAGCCGATGTTCACCACATAGCGGATGAAATCCTCCATGGTGCGGGTGGCACCCAACCGGTTAAGGGCATTCACCACGAAATAGCTGTCCCGAAGCCAGCAGTGGCGGTAGTCCCAGTTACGCACCGAACCGGCGTGCTCGGGTATGGATGTGGTCACGGCCGCCACCACCGCGCCGGTGTCCTCATATGTACAGAGCTTGAGAGTGATCGCCGCGCGGATCACCGCGTCTTGCCATTCCAGTGGCAAGGCGAGATACCGTACCCACTCGCGCCAGTACGCAGAAGTCTCGGCATGGAACTCCCGTACCATCTCCTCCAGCGGGCGATCCACCACCTCATCCGGGCCCAATACCATCATCACTTCGTGATCCAGGAGGAATGAGATCTCATCCAGCAATGTCGTCAACGGCGCGTTGGTCGTGAGTCGCAACACCATGTCGGGCAACACATAGCGCACGTGGTTGCTGCCGGCGGTCACGGCCGCGTCGGCCGCCCCGAAATCGCCCGTCGGTCGCAGCCGCAAGGTGACCCGTGGCCGGCCCTGCACTGGTTTGATGATCCGGACCAGGGCGGCGGGGCGGAAGATCCGGCCGAAGTTCTTGAATCGAGGAGCGAAGTCTGTCACCTCTACTGCCCCACCCTGGCTGTCGTAGAGCGTGGTCACCAGCACCGCGGAATTGCGTTCGTAACGCTGTTCCGACGTCGTATAGCCTTCCAGATCCACTCTGAAACTGCCGCGGCCGTCGCCTTTGGGTTCCAAAAGGGAACAGAACACCGGATCCCCGTCGAAGCGTGGAAGACATGCCCACACCATCTCGGCATGCCTGTCCACCAGCGCGGCGAACGCACAATTGCCGATGAGACCCAACTCCAGATCACGCATGTCGCTTGACTTCGACCCGCTGCGCCAGCCAGGTGCGCACCGCCGCCGGTTCCGGCAAGCGGTATTGCGCGACCGTAGCCTCGCTACCGACCTTGATCGTGATGCCGTTCAGGTTATTTACCGCGGAGAAGCCGCTCTCGTCCGTCAGGTCATCTCCGATGTACACCGGTTTCAAGCCGGCGAATGGCGCATGGTGCATGAACTTCTGCACGGCGCGCCCCTTGCCGGAATCGGCGGCGCAGACTTCGAGCACGCACTTGCCCGGCTGCAACCGCAACGTGGGATAGGGCGCCAGTAGTTCCAGCATCGCCGGCGCAAGGCGCTTGCCGAGCTGGGGTGCACTCCGGTAGTGCAGGCTGATGGCGAGTCCCTTGTCTTCGATGCGGATACGGGCATCGCTGGCCGCGAGCTTACGCAGCTTGGCGCCCACTGCATGCAAGGCCGGCAGGTGCACTTCCCACCAGGTGACGTGCCCGTCTGGAAAACGCAACTCCGCGCCATGTTGAGCCGCAGTCGGAAAGCGATGCGGAGCGAACATGCGGTCCAGTTCGCGCAAGGGTCTCCCGCTCACCAGTGCCAATGCGCCTTCGCTGGCTTCGGACAACTCTCTCAACAGGTCGCACACGGCCTGGTTCGGCACCGCCAGTTCCGGCGAGGCCGCGATGGAGAGCAGGGTTCCGTCCACATCCAGGAAATAGGCGAGATCGGCGCCCTGCTCCGGCACGGGTTCTTCTTGTGTCAGGCGCGACATATGGTTCTTGATTCTGTGACACGCGTGCACGTGCGCGTGACGGACCATTCTTGGACGGAGGAGCAAGCGAGGCAAACCGCGGATGTCCGAAGATTGGACATCCGCGGTCATGGAGAGTAGGAAATTCTCAGCGTTTGACGCGCTCGGTATCGCCGAGGAAGTCGGTCTTGCCCACCTCCACGCCGTTGTGGCGCAGGATCGCATAGGCGGTGGTCACGTGGAAAAAGAAGTTCGGATATACCGAGTCGAACACGTAGTTCATTCCCTGATACTTGCGCGGATTGCCGTTCGCCGGCTTCACCTCGATGGCCTTGTTCTCACTGCCGTCGATCTGTGAAGGCTTGAAGCTCTGGAGATAGGCGATGGTCTTGTCTAAGCGCGCCTGGAGTTCTTCGAAGGTCTTCTCGGTGTCTTCGAACTTCGGCGCATCGGTGCCTGACAGGCGCGCCATGCAGAACTTGACCTGATCGGTGGCGATGTGGATCTGCCGGCTCAAGGGGAACATGTCCGGATAAAGCCGCGCGCCGGTCAATACCAGCGGGTCGATCTTACGAGCAACAGCATAATCCTCCCCTTTCTTTAGCACGCCCTTGAGCTGAGTCAGGATATGGGTGAAGCCCGGTACGGTGGCTTGGTACATCGAGAATTGCATGAGTGACTCCAGCAGTATTGTCATGAATCCGCCCGGCAAGCGTGCGACAATCGCGGCATCGCAGCAATGCAGGGGAAATAAGGATGAAGATGGTAACTCAAAGCCTGCTATTGGCGGGATTGCTTGCGGGTTCCTCCGCAACGGCCGCTGATGCGCCGCGATTCGACGTAATGCAGGAAATGTCCGCGGCGGATTTCCGCGCCACCGGTCTGGATAAGCTCAGCGATGCGCAGATCAAGGCCTTGGATGCCTGGTTCGCGGATTACCAGCAACGGCACAACATGGCTTGCAATGCCACGACGGCACGGACCAACGTGGTGGTAGGCGATGCACATGCCCCCGTGGATAGCTACCCCATGACTGCGCACATCGTGGGGGAATTCCACGGCTGGAGCGGCGATACCCGCGTCACTCTCGACAACGGTGAGGTATGGGAACAGATAGACGACGCCATGGTCACCTCAGGGCGAATGACTAACCCGAAGGTGACCATCAGTCGTGGTCTGCTGAATGCCTTCTATATGTCCGTGGAAGGCATAAACGACTCGGTGCTGGTGAAGCGGATAAAGCAGTGACGAATACCTGGTCCCGACTACTTGCCGCGTTTCGTCAATAGCCGATCCAGATTGTTGGCGAATGCCTGGCGATCTGCCTGACTGATGGGGTCAGGACCGCCGGTCACGGTACCACTGTCGCGCAACGTGGCCATGAAATCACGCAGGCTCAGCCGGGCCTTGATGTTTTCCGGTGTGTAGAGCTCGCCGCGTGGATTGAGGGCATGTGCGCCCTTCTCCACCACCTGAGCAGCGAGCGGGATGTCCGCCGTCACGACCAGATCCCCTGCCGCCACTTGCTTCACGATCTCGCCGTCCGCCACGTCGAATCCCGAGCTGACCTGCATCGACTTGATATGCTTGGAAGGAGGTGTGCGCAGTGCCTGGTTCGCCACCAGTGTCAGCGGTACTTGGGTGCGCTGGGCGGCCCGGAAGAGGATCTCCTTTATCACCTTGGGACAAGCATCCGCATCCACCCATATCCTCATGGGCGCGACCCCAGCCAGTCCGCGGCGCCTTTGCCGGCAACCCATCCACTGGCGAAGCAAGCGGTGAGCAGATAGCCCCCGGTCGGTGCCTCCCAATCCAGCATCTCACCGGCGCAGAACAGGCCCGGTAACCGCTTCAACATGAGCCTCACATCCAGCTCCGATGCCGCGATGCCGCCTCCGGTGCTGATGGCCTCGTCGATGGGCCGGGTGGCCAGCAGCTTGAGAGGCAGGTCCTTGATGGCTTCAGCGAGTCTTGCTGGATCATCGGGCAGGTCTTTGCCCAGCGCTTCCCGGAGCAGCCCCGCCTTCACACCCTCGATACCCGCCTGCTTGCGCAGCTGGTTCGCCATGGATTGGCCATGGCGCGGCTTGCGCAGGTCGTGCAACAGCCGCGGCAGGTCCCGGTTCGGTGCGAGATCGAGATGCAGCGTCACGCGGCCCTGCGCTGCGATCGCGTCACGCAACCGTGCGGACAACGCATAGATCAGACCGCCTTCGACACCTCGCGCCGTCACCACGAATTCGCCCTGAATGGGCACGCGGTCCTCCACCCAGGCGGTGACCGGTTTCACCGGTGCCCCCGCGAAGCGGGCTCGGAAATGCTCGCTCCATTGGGTCTCGAACCCACAATTGGAGGGTCTGAGAGGATTCACCTGGATGCCGCGTGCCGCCAGCAGGCGGACCCAG
>DATIVR010000156.1:0-6803 GCA_035465695.1 Gammaproteobacteria bacterium | reverse complement strand
TGTTGACGAGCAAGACCTTCGAATACAAGAAGGCTGATGCTTCCGCGGCTCCCGCGGCGGCGACGAAGTAACGATAAAGAAAAGGACCAGAGAGTCATCCAGGGCTGGATGGGAGAGGGCCGCGCAAGCGGCCCTTTCTTTTTGCACATGCGGGACATGTGAAGAGATGTTCAAGAGGGCGGGTTCCGCCCCGCAGACGGGTTACTTTTGGCGCGCCAAAAGTAACCAAAAGCGCTCGCCCGGAGCGCGGGGTGCGGAAGCCGCACCTGCCCTGCGCTTCACGCTCGCTGCGCAGCTTCACAGACGAGGCTCCTGCCTCGGGTGTGAAGGCGCCGCCATCCCTGGCGGCGCCCTTCGGCTTGGCTTGCTCGCTCCGATGCTCGGCGCGCGCTACGGCGGCAAGAGCAAGAGACGCGAGTTCTTCCTACCCCCTTGGAAGCCGCCGAGCACCGGAACGAACAAGGTCAGCCCGTCTGGGACGAAGGTGAGATGCGGGAGCATCGAACGCCGAGCCCTGGATGGCGAGGCTGGAGGCGCATCAGGGACGATTGGAGCTGATCCCATCCATCCCTGGCGCCATTCCAGCTCGGCATCCTACCTCGCGTCCGCCGCTGCGCGACGGACCCTTTCTTTTCGCCCCTTTTCTTTGGGGTCGCAAAGAAAAGGGGCCCAGTGCGCGTGGAACGCGCCCTCTTAAACGATTGCGGCCGAAGGCCGCTCCGAAGATTCAGCTAAGCGCCAGCTTGTCCCGTATCTCAGTCTCGATGTTGTCCAGCAGCTCGTAGCGCCGCCGGTACTGGGCCCGCTTGCGCGAGGGAATCTCTTCCAGCGGACGGCGCTCCTTCAACAGCGGCAGCGTGTAGAAACCATCTTCACGGAACTCTCCGCCCACGTCCCGCCACAGTTCATCGTACGAACTCATGATCTGGATGCGACCCCGATAGCGGTTACGCGTGAGGCAGTGTGCGGAATCGCTGACCGCGAGGATGTCGGAGACTCCCCAGCAAAGGGCGAGCTGCCGCAGCAGATGGATGAGCAGATACTTGGGGCGCAGGCCGTGGAAGACCTGGGTGGCCACCCGGATATCCTCGCGGCTGTCGGCCGAGTGCCCACCCTGCACGCCGCCCACCAGGAACTCGCGACCACCTGGCCCTTGGCGCAACATGAACGTGAGGCTGCTGATCCACCGGTGATGTCCCAGCGTACCGAGAGAATCGGGGAAACCCAGGGACAGGGTGAGTTCCCCTTCCTGCTGCATGTGCTTGGCGTAGGTGAGGTTGAGCAGCAAGGGCCGCTCCAGGCCGTCCACCGAGCGTTCATTCAGCAGGTACGGGCGGTTATCCAGCAGGGCGCCGACGAAGCCGACCGGAGCATGCTGCTGCAAGAACTGGTAATGCCCGCGCAGCATCCTCAGCGTGCCGCCGGGACGGAACCGCCTGTGCAGATATGGCCGCAAGGGCTTCTCGTAGAGACGCGGGAAGACTTGGGCTAATCGCTCGAACGGCGAAGCCTCCAGGTAACTGCGCCACGGCAGCCACACGGACGGGCTCGCGGAAGCGCGATACATGAAGCGTGCGCGCTTGGCGAACCGATGGTTCACCTGCGGCGGATAGATGCGGCAGGCCAGCGCATGCAGTTCGGAGAGGCCGCGCCAAGCGGGTCTCGGCCCTGCCTCGAATGCCAGGGCCTCAGGTCCAAGTGAAGCTGGGCTGACCCTGACCTTGGGGGTGTTCGATTCGGTATCCATGCCTGCCGACCGCGGATTGCATATGCATGGATATGCATATATCCGTCGGGATGAATTGTGTTATCCAGCAGACGAATCAACGCTTGAGTGTGGGATTGGAGGACACGAGCGGCGCTTATTTGAGGTCTGCCCGCGGACCTCGGCGGAGCAGAGCCCATGCAAGTGTGCCGGCACGGGTGTTGATGAGCACCACCCCGCTCAATAACACCGCAGTCCCCGCCCACTGCGCCCAATTCAAAGTCTCACCCAATACCAGCCATCCCAATATCACCGCCACCAGCGGGTTCACGTAGGCGATGGTGCTCAGCTTGTCCGGCGTCACATGCCGTACCAGCCATATATAGGTGGTGTAGGCGAGGCAGGAACCGAACAATGCCAGGTACACCACCGACCCCAGGCCCTTGGTGGTCCACTGCCAGTGGGCTGCCTCGCCGCTGCCGAATCCCACGATCAGCAAGACGATGCCACCCGTGAGCATCTGCATCGACGCCAGCATCAGCGCCGGCGTGGAGGGCCGCTGATGGCGACCCCACATGGCGCCGCCGGCCCAGGCGATGGTGGCGATGAGGATGAGCAACTGCGCTCCCAGATGCTCGAAACTGAAGCCATGGCCGGGCACCAGCAGCAGCAAGGCGCCCACGAAACCGATGGCGAGGCCGAGCTTGGCGCGGCGGCTGAGCGGATGGCCGTGCACGCCGAAGGTGCCGAACCACGCCGTGAAGAGCGCCGAGCAGACGGAGATGAGCGCCGCCTGGTTGGAAGGCACCCAATCCTCGGCCCAGGTGGTGAACCCGTTGGCCAGCGCGATCATCGAGAGGCCTACCGGCACCGCGATCTTCCAGTCCGGTGAGCGCCACGGCGCCATGCCGGTGCGGTACCAGGCCACGGACATGAGCAGCACACCCGCCAGGGTATTACGGGCGCCGGCCAGGAGGGCCGGCGGCAAGTCGGTATCGCCGATGCGGATGGCGAGATAGGTCGAGCCCCACACGACATAGACGATGAAGAACGCGAGGATGAATCGCAGGCGCTGGCGGACGTCGCCGGTCATGGCTTATGTTGAGAGACACCCGGGATGGGATGGGTTATGTTACACGCCAAAGCGGCACAGCGCCGCAGGGGAACCCCATGAATCAAGCCATCGCCATGCCGCTCAAGGAGATCACGCTCCGCGGCATCCTCATCGGCATCGTGCTGTGCGTGGTATTCACCGCGGCCAACGTGTACTTCGGTCTCAAGGCCGGCCTCACCTTCTCCACCTCCATCCCGGCGGTGGTGCTCTCCATGGCGCTGCTGCGCTGGATGGGACAGCTCAGCAACACCTGGGCCTGGATGGGCGGCAACCCGACACCCCAGGAGAACAACATCGTGCAGACCGTGGCCTCCACGGCGGGCACGCTCTCCTCCATCATCTTCGTGCTGCCGGGCTTCATCATGATCGGCTGGTGGAACGGCTTCCCCTACTGGGAGTCGGTGGCCATCTGCGCCACCGGCGGCATCCTGGGTGTGATGTATTCCATCCCGCTGCGCCGCGCGCTGGTGACGGAATCCGACCTGCCTTATCCGGAAGGCACCGCTTGCGCCGAGGTCATCAAGGTGGGCTCCGGCTCCGCGGAAGGCGACCAGTCGGTGGAATCCGGCGGCAAGGGCCTGAAGGCGGTGCTGGTGGGCTCGCTGGTATCGGCGGCATTCCTGGTGCTGGTGCAGACGCGCCTGTTCCTGGGCGACGTGGCGGCCAACTTCCGGCTCGGCCGCGACGACAAGGCACCGGTCTCGGGCTTCGACTTCCAGCTCTCGGTGGCGCTGTTCGGCATCGGCCACCTGGTGGGCATCACCGTGGGCTTCGCCATGTTCGTGGGGGCGCTCATCGGCTGGGTGTGGGGAGTGCCGCACTACAGCGCCACCTTCATGGCCGCGCACCCGGACGTCAGCGCCGTAGGGGACGTGGCGCTCGGTACCTGGAGCAAGTACGTGCGCTTCGTAGGCGCAGGCACCATCGCCGTGTCGGCCATCTGGACCCTCATCAAGCTGGTGAAGCCGGTGATCGGCGGCATCCGCGGCGCCATGGCTTCCTCCAAGGCCCGCAAGACCGGCAAGGGCGAGACACTCGCCCGCACCGAGCTGGACATCCCCGTGGACCAGGTCGGCATCATCTCGGTGCTGTGTATCCTGCCCATCTGCTGGCTGCTGTGGAACTTCGCCACCGGCGCCGGACTCGGCGACCATGCGCTCATGCTCACCATCGGCGGCATCGTGATCGTGGTGGTGGTGGGATTCCTGGTGTCCACGGTCTGCGGTTACATGGCCGGGTTGATCGGCGCATCGAACAGCCCCTTGTCCGGCATCGGCATCCTGGTGGTGGCGATCACGGCATTGTTCCTGGTGGTGACGGTGAAATCCGCGCTGCCGCCGGAGATGGGCAAGGCCTTGGTGGCCTACTCCCTGTTCGTGACGGCGGTGGTGTTCAACGTGGCAGCCATCGCCAACAACAACCTGCAGGACCTGAAGACCGGCCAGTTGGTGGACGCCACCCCGGCCAAGCAGCAGTGGGCGCTGGTGATCGGCGTGATCGCGAGCGCGCTGGTGATCGCCCCGGTGCTGGACCTGGTGAACAAGGCTTACGGCTTCGTGGGCGCGCCCGGCGCCGGCGCCCATGCCCTGCCCGCACCCCAGGCGGGACTCATATCGTCCCTGGGACAGGCGGTGATCCAGAACGATCCGGAGAAATGGCAGCTGATGGGCTGGGGCGCGCTCATCGGCGTGGTGATCATCATCGTGGATTACCTGCTCTCCAAGGCCACCAAGTACCGGCTGCCGCCGCTGGCGGTGGGACTCGGCATCTACCTGCCGACCGTATCGACCCTGATGGTGACCGTGGGCGCGGTGGTGGGCTGGATCTTCGACAAGCGCGCCGACCGCCAGCCCAAGGCCAAGGCGGAGGCCACCAAGCAGCTCGGCACGCTGCTGGCTTCGGGCCTGATCGTGGGTGAGAGCGTGCTGGCCATCGGCTTCACGGCCTGGGTGGCGTTCAGCGAGAAGCCGTTCCCGGCTGAACTGCTGGGCGACACGGCGGCGAGCTACAGCGTCATGGGCATCAATGCCACCATGCTCGCGGGAGGCCTCGGCTTCGCTGCGGTGATCTTCTTCACCTACCGCTGGCTGGAGAGATTGGCGAAGTCTTGATCCGGAAGGATCGTGAAATGAGAAAGCCCCCGACACCGGGGGCTTTCTTTTTGGCTCAATGAAGCAGTCCCGGGGTCATTCGGCTCCACCGATGAGCTTCCTGATGGGCCGGCTGAACACCAGGAATATGAGACCCGCGCCCACCCCCAGATACACGATCTGCATGAACACGTCCGGCATCTGATTGAGCTGGCTCGGATCGAGCTTGCCGCCCGCGAGCCCGGCGAACACGTTGCCCAGCGACAGTCCCATGAAGAAGGTGCCCATCATCTGGCTCACGTAACGCGGCGGCGCGAGCTTGGTGACCGCAGAGAGGCCCACCGGGCTCAGGCACAACTCACCGACGGTATGGAAGAAATAAGTGATGATGAGCCAGCTCGGCGCCGCGAGCGCCCCGCTCACCGCCACGTGCGCCGCGCCCACCATCACCAGGAAACCCAGAGCCATGAATACGAGCCCCAAGCCGAACTTCACCGGCGTGGAGGGATTCAGGTTCTTCGCCGCGAGCTTGACCCAAAGATAGCCTACGAACGGCGACAGGGTGATGATGAAGAACGGCTGCACGCTCTGGAACCATTCCGCCGGGAACCCGATGCCGAGGATCTGGAGACGCGTGTAACGGTCGGCGAAGATGTTCAGGGAGGAGCCCGCCTGCTCGAAACCGGTCCAGAACAGGGCGGCACCGACGAACAAGAGGAAGATCACCACCACCCGCTTCTTCTCCGCGGTGGTGAGGCCGCCGAACATCAGGATATAGGCGAAGAACAGCACGGCGGCGGTGAAAATGCCCCAACCCATGTAGCCGGCGGCGACATTCACATCGAAGCGGAACCAACCTAACCAGAGTGCAACCCCGAGCAGTGCCAAGAGCGCCATGGACACTGCGACGGCCAGCCAGCCAACGCGATGCACCGCTGCGTCCCGCTTGGCATCGCCGCTGTGGGTAGGCGTGGCGCCCGCGCCCGCCAACCAGTGGCTGGTGGCGCGAAACCAGATGACGCCGCCCAACATGACGCAGCCGCAGACCAGGTAGCCCCAGTGCCAGCCGTACTTCTCCGCCAGCCAGCCGGCCGGCAGCGGGCCGATGAGCGCACCGAGGTTGATACCGGAATAGAAGATCGAGAATCCTGCATCGCGGCGCGCGCCACCTTCGGGGTAGAGCTGACCGACGATGGTGCTGACGTTCGGCTTGAGCAGGCCCGTGCCCAGCACGATGAGCGTGAGACCGAGGGCCGCGAAGCTCAGCCCCCCCGACGGCACCGCCAGCGCGAACTGGCCGCAGGCGATGAGGATGGCGCCGTAGAACACCGCCTGTTGCTGGCCGATGAGGCGATCGGCGATCCACCCACCCGGCAACGCCAGCAGATAGACGAAGCCGACATATAGCGCGTAGATACCGGCGGCCTGCTGGTCGCTGAGGGCGAGGCCGCCGCGGTGGTTCACCACCGCGTCGGTGAGATAGAGGATGAGCAGGGCACGGAGGCCGTAGTAGCTGAAACGTTCCCAGGCTTCGGTGAAGAAGAGGTTCACCAGTCCGATGGGGTGCCCCAAGAAGGTACGTTGCTGCGCAGTGCTCGCCATGAAATTCCCCTAACCCGCAGGATACGGACGCCCCAGGAGCATCCCGGTTTAGCAGTACCACGTCAACATTGGAGCGGGGCTGACGCCACCCGGGCTGGAGCTTCAGAGGATCTTCGAGAAACGTTTGCCGGTGTACGTATAACCGTGCTTTTCATAGAACACGTGGGCATCTTCCCGATGCAGGGCGGTGGTGAGGCTCACCCGCTTCACGCCCCGCTCCTGGAACCATGCCTCCGCCGTCTCCAGCAGCGCACCGCCTACGCCGGAGCCCCGGACCCCCTCGTCCACCACC
>DATIVR010000155.1:0-6774 GCA_035465695.1 Gammaproteobacteria bacterium | reverse complement strand
TCCTCCGAGGTGAAGCTCAGGATCGGCGCCAACCAGCGCACCATGGCCTCCGCCACGTGGTAGAGCGCGGTCTGGCAGGAACGCCGCGCCACGCTGTCCGCCTGGGTGGTGTATTCCCGGTCCTTGATCACGTCCAGATAGAAGCTGGAGAGGTCCACCACGCAGAAGCCATAGAGCTTCTGGTAGATGAGGTGGTACTGGTAGTCCTCATAGCACTGCACGATCTCTCTCTGCAGTTGCCGGGCGCGTTCCACCAGCCACAGGTCCAGCGCCAGCATCCTGTCCGGCGGCAGCAGGTGTTGCGCCGGATCGAAGTCATAGAGGTTGGCCAGCAGATAGCGCACGGTGTTGCGCATCTTCCGGTAGGCCTCGGCGTTGTGCTTCAGGATGTTGTCCGAGACCGTGAGCTCGCCGCTGTAATCGGTGGATGCCACCCACAGCCGCAGCACGTCGGCGCCCAGGGATGCGATCACCTTCTGCGGCACCACCACGTTGCCGATGGACTTGGACATCTTGCGGCCTTGTTCATCCACGGTGAACCCGTGGGTGAGCACGTCCTTGAAGGGCGCCTTGCCGCGGATCGCCACGGAGGTGAGCAGCGAGGACTGGAACCAACCCCGATGCTGGTCCGAGCCTTCCAGGTAGATGTCCGCCTTCTGGTCCGGCGCGATCCCCAGCCGCTTCTCGCCCACGCAGTAATGCACCACCCCGGAGTCGAACCACACGTCCAGGATGTCCTTCACCTTGTCGTAGTCCTTGGCCTCGTCGCCCAGGAAGTCGGCGCCCTCGCGTGAGAACCAGAAATCGATGCCTTCCTGCTCCACGCCCTTGGCGACCGTCTCCAGCAATTCCGCGGTGCGCGGATGCAGTTCGCCGCTCACTTTGTGGACGAAGAGCGCGATGGGCACGCCCCAGGTGCGCTGGCGCGAGATGCACCAGTCCGGGCGATTCGCCACCATGGCCTCGATGCGGTTCTGGCCCCAGTCCGGGATCCACTTCACCTTCTTGATCTCGCCCATCGCATGCTGGCGCAGGCCGTTATGGTCCATGCCGATGAACCACTGCGGCGTGGCACGGAAGATCACCGGCGTCTTGTGGCGCCAGCAATGGGGATAGCTGTGGCGGTAGGGCTCGTGGTGCAGCAGCGTGCCCTGTTCCATGAGCACCTTCACGATGTGGTCGTTCGCCTTGAACACGTGCTGCCCGGCCACCAGTTCCGTGTTGGGCAGGTACACGCCCTGGCTGTCCACCGGGTTCTCGATAGGCAGCTTGTACTGCATGCCTACCGCGAAGTCTTCCTGTCCGTGGGCCGGCGCCGTGTGCACCGCGCCGGTGCCCGCGTCCAGGGTCACATGCTCACCCAGCACCACCGGCACCGAGCGCGCATAGAACGGATGCCGCAGCATCGCGCCTTCCAGGTCCTTGCCCAGCGCCTGGCCCACCAGCGTGTAGTCCGCCACTTTCCAGCGCTGCATCACGCCTTCGACCATGGGCTTCGCCAGCACCAGCCGTTCCGGGCCGTGGCCCAAGTCGAACTGCACCAGCGCGTATTCGATCTCGCCGTTCAGTGCCACCGCCTGGTTGGCAGGCAAGGTCCAGGGCGTGGTGGTCCAGATGGGCACCGATACCGGCCCGGCGCCCGTCGCGCCCCTGATCCGCTTCAGCAGGTCGGCCTCGTCCGCGGCTTTGAACCGCACGTCGATGGCCGGAGAAGTCTTGTCCTCGTACTCCACCTCGGCCTCGGCCAACGCCGAACCGCAGTCCAGGCACCAGTAGACCGGCTTCAGTCCTTTATATAGGTGGCCGCGCTTGATCACTTCCGAGAGCGCCCGCAGTTGGTCCGCCTCGTAATGGAAGTTCATGGTCAGGTAAGGCTCATCCCAGGCTCCCAGGATGCCCAGGCGCTTGAAATCCTCCCGCTGGCGCGAGACTTGTTCCTTGGCGTAGTCACGGCAGGCGGCGCGGAACGTCCGGGCGTCCACCTTCTGGCCCGCCTTGCCGATCTTCTTCTCCACCTGCAGTTCGATGGGCAGGCCATGGCAGTCCCAGCCCGGCACGTACGGCGAGTCGAAGCCATCCATCGAGTGGGACTTCACCACGATGTCCTTCAGGACCTTGTTCACGGCATGGCCCAGATGGATGTCGCCGTTGGCGTAGGGCGGACCGTCCTGCAGGATGTAGCGCGGCTTGCCGGCGCGCGCCTGGCGGATCTTGCCGTACAGGTCTTCGTCGGCCCAGCGCTTCAGCCACTCCGGCTCCCGCCCCGGCAGGTTCGCCTTCATGGGGAAGTCCGTGCGGGGCAGGTTCAGGGTGTGCTTGTAATCGGGTGCGTTGTTGTCTTGCTTGTCCATCACTGCTTTCTTGCGTTCGAATCGAGCCACGCCTTCGCGGCTGCCACGTCTTGCTGCATCTGGGCGCGCAGGGCGTCCAGACTATCAAAGTGCCGGTCCTCACGCAGGCGATGCAGCAATTCCACCCGGACACGCCGGCCGTAGAGGTCGCCGGAATAGCCCAGCAGGTGCGCCTCCACCACCCAGGTGTCGCCGCCTGCCGCCGACCGCCTACCTATATAAGCCGCCGCGGGCACGGCTCCGGTTTCGGCTCCATACACGTGCGCGGCGAAGATACCGCTCACCGGTGGCGTCCGGCGCTTCAGCGCCAGGTTGACGGTGGGGAAACCCAAGTCCCGTCCCAGCCGTTCGCCGTGCATCACCCGGCCGGTCAGGCTGAAGGGCCGCCCCAACAGTTCCGCCGCTTTCTTCATCTCTCCTTCCATGAGGAACGTGCGGATGCGGGTGCTGCTCACCCGTTGGCCGCCTTCCTCCAGAGAGGCGGTATCAGCGACCCCGAAACCCGCAGCGGCACCCATGGCTTGCAGGAGCCCGAAATCGCCGCGGCGGTCCTTGCCGAAGCGGAAGTCGTCTCCCACCGTCAGCTGCCTCACGCCCAGGCCCCGCACCAGTATCTCCTGCACGAAGGCTTCCGCCGGCATCTGCGCCAGCCCTTTGCCGAACCTCAGGCACAGCACCCGGTCCACGCCAGCCGCCTGCAATAGCGGACACTTCTCCATGAACCGCGTCAGCCTGACCGGCGCCTTGTCCGGCGCGAAATATTCCTGGGGCTGAGGCTCGAACAGGATCACCGTCGCCGGCATGCCGATGGCCTGTGCCCGCGACTTCAGATCCTTCAATACCGCCTGATGCCCCCGGTGCACGCCGTCGAAGTTGCCGATGCTCGCCACCGTCCCCCGGTGGCGGGGTTTCAGGTTCGCGAGTCCCCTGATCAATTCCACCGCAGCTCCATCTCAGACCGGCGTCGCGCCGCTCGGCAGATGGGTGCCTTTCACCCGGAGGTCACCGATGCGGAAACCCACGGCGAACAGCGTGCCGAAGTAGGCGAGTATGGCCAGCCCCAGCCAGATCGCCAGCCATGTGAAGCGATGCAGCGCACCGCGCGCCTCCCACACGGCCAAGTGGCCGCTGAACAGCAGCAGCATGCCGCCCATCACGAGGTTCGCTGCCATCACCCGCATCAGCAGTCTCCCCCAACCCGCCGTAGGCGTGTACACCCCGGCCTTGCGCAGGTGGCGGTACAGCAGCCAGGCGTTTACGAAGGACGCGAGCGAGGTCGAGAGCGCGAGGCCCGCATGGGGCGCCACCCACCCGGCGCGGGCCCAGGGGACGGTGATGAGCATGTTCAACATGAAGTTCGAGGCCACCGATATCAGGCCGGTGCGCACCGGCGTCCGACTGTCTTGCCGCGAGTAGAACCCCGGCACCAGCACCTTCACCAGCGTGAAGCTGATCAGTCCCAACGAATAGGTGGTGAGCGCCCAGGTGACCATCAAGGTGGAATGGGCGTCGAATTCACCATACTGGAAGAGCGTCGCCACCAGCGGCCCCGAGAACACCGTGAACCCCACGGCGGCCGGGATCACCACCACCGCGGTGAGCCTGAGCGCCCAATCCATGGTCGCAGAGAAGCCGGACATGTTCTTGAGGGCATGGTGCTGGGCGAGATGCGGCAGGATCACCGTGCCGAGCGCTATGGAGAAGACGCCGAGCGGGAACTCCAGCATGCGGTCTGCGAAGTACAGCCAGCTGATGCTGCCGGTCACCAGGAACGATGCGATGACGGAATCGACCACCAGGTTCACCTGCTGCGCGGACGAACCGAACACCGCCGGCAGCATCAGCCTCATGATGCGCGTGACCGCTTCATGGGTTTCGCCGAACCGCGGCCTGGGCAGGAGCTTCAGCCGCATCAGGAAGGGCACCTGGAACGCCAGCTGAACCAGTCCCGCGATGAACACTCCCCAGGCCAGCGCCATCCCGGGTTCCGCCAGGTGTGGCGAGAGCCATACCATCGCCAGGATCATCACGATGTTGAGCAACACCGGCGTGAACGCGGGCACCCAGAAGCGCCCGTAGGTATTGAGGATGCCCCCCGCCATGGCGGTGAGCGAGATGAACATCAGGTACGGGAAGGTCAGACGCAGCATGCGTACCGCCAGTCCGTACTTGTCCGGATCGTTGCTGAAGCCGGGCGCGAACGCCCACATCAGCACCGGCGCCCCCACCACGCCCACCACGGTGATGATGAACAGGATCAGCCCCAGGCTGCCCGCCACCCGGTCCGTCAGCAGCTTCACTTCCTCGTGGCTGCGGGTGGCCTTGTACTCCGAGAGCACCGGCACGAACGCCAGGGAGAAGGCCCCCTCACCGAAGGTGCGGCGGCCGAAGTTGGGGATCTTGAAAGCCTGGGTGAAAGCGTCCGTCACCAGGCCGGCGCCGAAATAGCGGGCCAGCACCATGTCCCGGGCGAACCCCAGGATGCGGGAGATTAAGGTCATGCCTCCGACTAAGGAGGTGGCCTTGAACAGCTGGCGGGACATGTAGCTCGGGATCCCGGGGACTTAGAGGCGTTACGGCCGTCATGATACCGGCCGGGGGACCGGGAGACCATGCCGAGGGGCCGAAAAATCAGGCCCGGCAGGGGCTTAGCCGCGTTTTCGTTGCGAAAACCGCCCGGAATCCGTATAGTACGCACCCTTTCGGGCCGTGGGTCCAGAGGCCTACGGCGAATCCAGGTTCCAGGAGCAGTACTTTGGCTAATACCAAGCAGGCTAAGAAGCGCGCCCGTCAGGCGGTCGCCCACCGCGAGCACAACGCCACCATGCGTTCCATGGTGCGCAGCTACATCAAGAAGGTCGTGAAGGCCATCGGCGAAGGCAAGAAGGCCGAGGCCGAGACCGCCTACAAGGAAGCGGTTCCGGTCATCGACCGCATGGCCGACAAGGGCCTGCTGCACCGCAACAAGGCTGCCCGCCACAAGAGCCGCCTCAATGCCCATATCAAGGCCATGAAAGCCTGATAGGCTTGGGATCGAGTTCGACATAGAGAAGCCGGCCTCGCGCCGGCTTCTTCTTTATTGGGGACAGGGAGAATCGACATGAAAAGACTGATCTTGGCCGCCGGGCTCAGCACCGTGACCGCCATGGCGTGGGCCGGTGCACCTGCCCCCACCACCGCCCCGGCCGCCGCCAGCGCCGAGAGCCCGGTGATATCCCAGCAGTTGCACGACGACATCATGAGCATGCTGCAGATCACCATGAATCCACACTTGGGCGACATCACCAAGTTGATGTCCACCATCTATGTCGGCACCCTGCAAGCCAAATACCGGAACATCAGTCCTGCCGTGGCAGACGAGATCCGCGCCGACATCGCCAAGGTGGTCTCGGATCCGGCCCGGGTGAAGGTCCTCGAGGAAAGCCTGGTGCCGGTCTATGCCAAGGTTTATACGGACGATGAGGTCCGTCAGATCCTGGCGTTCGCCAAGACGCCGGTGGGCGCCAAGATGTTCTCGGGCAACCCGACCCAGCAAGAGATCAATGCGGCCCTGCAACCCTGGGCCATGGGCACCATCACCCCGGCCATCATGATCGACACGGCGAAGATCTTGAAAGAACACAACATCACCATCAACACCGACGGTAGCAGCAGCGACGACAGCAATCCCGCCCACTGATCGGATAAGGGCAGACTAACGAAAGAGGCCGGCGTAACGCCGGCCTCTTTGTCTCTCAATCCTCGAACTCGACCGGCGGCGCATCCGGGAACGCAGGAGTCGCCACGCCGATCTCCTCAAGCCGCGCCATGATCTTCTGGCACAGTTCCTGGGTCCCCTCGCCCGAGATACCGGAGATGCGGAACACCGGCCCGGTCCATCCCAAGCCTCGCAGGATCGTCTCGCAGACCGCGTCTCGCTCTTCCGGCGGCACCAGGTCGAGCTTGTTCAGCACCAGCCAACGCTCGCGCTGGGCCAGCTCCGGGCTGAACTTCTCCAACTCCCGGATGATCGACTTGGCATCCACCACCGGGTCGCCGCTGCCCTCATAGGGCGCCACGTCCACCAGATGCAGTAACAGACGGGTGCGTTGCAGGTGCTTCAGGAAGCGCACGCCGAGACCCGCGCCTTCCGCGGCGCCCTCGATGAGCCCCGGCACATCCGCCATCACGAAACTGCGGTGCTGGCCTACCGAGACCACACCCAGGTTTGGATGCAGGGTAGTGAACGGATAGTCCGCGACCTTCGGCCGCGCCGCCGAGACCGCCCGGATCAGCGTGGACTTGCCGGCATTGGGCAGGCCCAGTAGGCCGACGTCCGCCAGCACCTTCAATTCCAGCTTCAAAGTGCGCCGCTCACCCTTGGAGCCAGGCGTGGTCTGGCGCGGCGCCCGGTTCACGCTGCTCTTGAAGCGCGCGTTGCCGA
>DATIVR010000154.1:0-5411 GCA_035465695.1 Gammaproteobacteria bacterium | reverse complement strand
GCAGGATGCTACACTTCAGGGGACACGAAACGGCAAACCCGTCCGAAAGGCGGGGGCGCAAAGTCACCGGTCTAAGGGGTGCAAACCCTACGATGGCGGGATTACCGAATGTGCCAACCCCCTGTGTCTAGGCCCCTCCCTCTTGCCTAGACCGGCTTTCGGAACCCCTGACCCGCCTTCGGAAAAGTTTGCACCCCTTATCTATTTGGGGTGTCCCTGTCGTTATCCTGCATCGGCACGACGTGGTGCGAGGGGCGCATGACTGACCCAACTTCCATCCGTAACGTCTCGGACACCGCGCTGTGGGTGGCGGTGTTCCGCGCCCAGGAGAGCGAGCGCAAGGATCCGCTGTTCTTCGACCCGTTCGCGCGCGAACTGGCCGGTGAGCGTGGCGCCGAGATGGCGCAGCAGGCGGGCATCCCCTCCTGGCCCATCGTGGTGCGTACCGTAGCGCTGGACGAGATGATCCTGAAGGCCGTGGAGGAAGATCGCTTCGACACGGTGCTGAACCTGGCCGCCGGGCTCGACACCCGCCCCTATCGTCTGGCACTGCCGGCGACGCTGCGCTGGATCGAGGTGGACCTGCCGGCCATGATCGAATACAAGCGCGAGAAGCTGAAGGATGCCAAGTGCTTCTGCCGCCTGGAACGCCATGCGTTGGACCTGACCGATCTGGAGGCCCGCCGCGCGTTCTTCGCCAAGGTGAGTGCCGCCGCCGACAAGGTGCTGGTGGTGACCGAAGGGTTGCTGGTCTATCTCGAGCCGGAACAGGTGAAGACACTGGCGGCGGACCTGCACCAGCCGCCGACCTTCAAGCGCTGGCTCATGGATATCGCCTCGCCGGCACTGCTGAAGCTGCTGGTGCGCCGGGGCGACATCCGCCCCGACAACACCTTGCATGGCAGCGACGCGGTGCAGTTCAAGTTCGCTCCCGAGGAACATGTGGAGTTCTTCCGCCCTTATGGCTGGACACCGGGCGAGTACCGGGATACGGGGACGGAGGCCCGGCGCATCAAGCGCCTGGAGATCCCGTTGCTGTTCAAGCTGATGAGCGCCGTCATGATGCTGAGTCCGAAGGTGCGCGCCAAGATGCGCACCTTCAGCGGCATCGCCGCCCTGGAAAGGGCTTAGCGTCCTGAATCCACAGCGCTGAGATAGGACGGACCACCCAACCCGTCCATCTGGTCGAGGATCCAATCCGCCTTCCAGTCCAGATGCGTGGACGGATCGTTCACGTCGTAGCGGTCGGGCGCCGGCAGCGAGGCCGCCAGCAATGCGGCCTGCCGGCGGGTGAGACGGGCGGGCGTGGTGTCGAATAGCCGCTTCGAGGCCGCCCCCACCCCGAACACTGCGTCATCGAGCTGGGCCACGTTCAGATACATCTCGAGGATGCGCCGTTTCGGCCACTCCGCCTCCATGAGCAGGGTGAACCAGGCCTCCAGTCCCTTGCGCCAGTAACTGCGGCCGGACCAGAGCCAGAGGTTCTTGGCAGTCTGCTGGCTGATGGTGCTGCCGCCGCGGATGTGGCGGCTCCTGGAATTGTGCTCGAAAGCCGCGCCCATGGCGCCCCAATTGAACCCATGATGGTTGGGGAAATCCTGGTCCTCCGCGGTGACCACCGCGAGGCGCATGTCCGGAGCGATGTCCGCGTAGTCAGTCCATCGGTACTGGATCAGGCCCTTCTTCCCGTGCGCCTGCAGCTCCAGCTGGGTCGCACGCATGAAGGCTGTCGTCGGCGGATTGACCACACCGCGGAAGGCGACGCCACAGGCGGTGGCCAGGGACCACACCCAGAAGATGGCAAGGCAACGCCGGATGAGCCGCGACCGCAGACTCACGCCAGTCCCCGTCCGGTGAGCAGATACACGGCGAAGCTGGGCAGCCAGTGGCTGCCTTCGTAGGTCTCCTCGCGGATGGCGGCGAGCCCGGCCGCCGCATGTCCGTCCGCGGCGGCCAGCAGCGCGGCACGGCGCGCGTCATCGACCGGCAGACCCGCGGCCATACCCTGCAGCATCCAAGCGCGACTTAGGTTGAGACCATCCAGGTGCGCCAGCTTGGGATCGGACGGGTCGCGGCTCACCGCGGGCTCCAGCCAGCGGGTGCCGTCGCGCGGCAGCTGCGGCAGGAACTTGGCGAGCCAAGTCGCGTATTCCGCCGGCGGCATCACCCGCCGCAGCAGGTCTGCCTCCGCCAGCACGGGCGACAGGAAATCCTGGCCCGAAGGTTCGTAGGCCAAGGGGCTGTCCACATCGAACCGGTGGAACTCGATGCTCTTGGCCCGCAGCAGCGCCTGCATGGGCGCATCGCCGGTGATGCGCGACCAGTCGTAGGCCAATCCGAGGGCGAAGGCGCTCTGGGAGTGTTCGCCGCTGCGGATGGGATACCAGAGTTTCGGCAGCCACACGCGGAAACGTTCCCGGGCCACCGCCTCCAGCGGGGCGAGCGTGGTGCGCCAGCGGCGCGCATCGGATGCGCCCCACTCCGAGAGTTCCGCGCTCAGTTGCAGCAGCCAGGCGAGACCGTAGGGCCGCTCCCAGGAAGCGCGGCGCGGGTCGTCGAAGTAGCGGCATTCCTGGGCCACGTCGGCTGGATTGAAGCGGCGCTCCAGGAAGGCATGAGCCTCGGCGACGAAGCGGCCTTCGGGCATGAGCCGCGACAGCCGCACCAGCAACCAATAGTTGTGGACGGCCGAATGCCAGTCATAGGCGCCGCAGAACACCGGATGCAACTCGCGGGGGGTGGCCGCGTCGGTGTCGCCATCCATCAGGTGCTGGATATGGTTCGGATACTCGCGGTCCAGGTTGGCGAGCGCGATGCGCGCCATCCGCTCCAGGAAGGCCGGATCCGAGGGGGAAACTTTCATGGTGGACGGCAGTCTATCCGGGGCAGACCTGCCAAGTGAAGGACAGGGGGCCCTGCCCCTTTGCGACCGTCCCACCGGGCTGCCATGATGGGCCCCGCCAGAGCCGGGGCACCGGCCACATATCCATCCTCAGATAGGGAAACAGCGCATGTCGACCAAATCCTCCCTGCGCCGGGACGTGGGGGTCATCGCCCTCACCATGACCGGTATCGGCTCCATCATCGGCTCCGGCTGGCTGTTCGGCGCCGCCAAGGCGGCGCGCCTGGCTGGCCCCGACGCCGTCTGGGCCTGGGTCTTGGGCGCGGTGATCATCCTGGTGATCGCCCTGACTTACGCGGAACTGGGCGCCATGTTCCCGGAGTCCGGCGGCATGGTGCGCTTCGGTCTCTATACCCATGGCTCCTTGGTGGGCTCCATCGCGGCCTGGGCGGCGTGGCTCTCAGTAGTTTCGGTGATCCCGGTGGAAGCCTTCGCCTCGGTTCAGTACATGGCTTCCTGGCCCTGGGACTGGGCCAATCCCTGGGCACATAACCTGTTCCATGACGGCAAGGTCAGCAACACCGGCCTCGCCATCGGCGCGGTGCTGGTGATCATCTACTTCCTGCTGAACTTCTGGAGCGTGAAGCTCTTCGCCCGAAGCAATACGGTCATCACCGCATTCAAGCTCGTCATCCCGGCACTCACCGCCATACTCCTCATCGCTTCGGGCTTCCACACCGGCAACTTCAACGTGGGCACCCATGGCGGCGGCCATGTCACCGACATCGCTGCAGTGCTGACCGCCGTGGCCACCGCCGGCATCGTGTTCAGCTTCAACGGCTTCCAGAGCCCGGTGAACCTGGCGGGCGAGTCCAAGAATCCCAGTCGTGACGTGCCCATCGCCGTGATCGGCTCTATCGTGATCTGCGCGATCATCTACGTGCTGCTGCAAGTGGGTTTCCTGGGCGCCGTGCCCTCCGACATGCTCGCCAAGGCAGGCTGGAGCGGCATCCAGTTCAGCTCGCCCTACGCGCAGCTGGCGCTGGCGGCCAACATCAACTTCCTGGCGATCCTGCTCTACGTGGATGCCTTCGTGAGTCCCAGCGGCACGGGTTCCACCTATACGGCCTCCAGCTCGCGCATGCTCTGGGGCATGGAGCGCAACGGCATCCTGCCGAAGGTATTCGGCACCGTGCACCCCAAGTACGGGATCCCGCGTCCGGCCATGTGGCTGAACCTGGCCGTGGCCTTCGTGTTCTTCTTCTGGTTCCAGGGCTGGGACACCGGCGCGGACGTGACCTCGGTGGCCTGCGTGCTCTCCTACCTCATCGGTCCGGTGAGCGTGGCAGTGCTGCGCAGGATCGACCCGGAGCGGGCGCGACCCTTGAAGATACCGGCCCTGAAGTGGGTGGCCGGCATCGCCTTCACCCTCGGCACGCTGGTGCTGTACTGGGCCAAATGGCCTCTCACCGGCAAGGTGCTCCTCACCTTGCTGCCGGTGCTGCTGCTGTGGGGCTACTACGAAGCCGAGAACGGCTGGAAAGACTTCCGCCAGCATGCGCGTGGCGCATTGTGGCTGGTGATCTATCTGCCCGGCGTCGCGGTGCTGTCCTACATCGGCAGCGCCCAGTTCGGCGGCATCGGCGTGCTGCCCTTCGGCTGGGACCTGCTGATCGTGGCGGTGTTCGGCCTGGTCTTCTATCTGTGGGGACTGAACAGTGGATGGAAGACCGTCCACCTTGAAGCCAGCGACGCCACGCTGCATTAGTCAAAGCTGCTGCGCTCTGCAGGGCGTTGTTGCGCTTCGGACTCGCAGTCGGTCATGCACACTAAGAGTGCACTCCCTCCTGCTCGCCTCGCGCGCCTAGCCCTGCCTTCGCTCGCTACGCTTTGACGGCGGTTTCTATAGCCTAAGAAGTGAAGGAAGCGCCCCGTCGAGAAATCGGTGGGGCGTTTTCTTTTATAGGTCGATGATCTCGACGTCGCTGGACGTGAGGGTCTCGCCGAGGAACAAGCTTCCCACACGCGCGAAACGCTCGGGGCCATCGGTGGCCAGGTAGCGGGCGCTGCCGGCGCCACTGGTACGGGCTTGGCCCGCCAGGAGCTTCTCCACCGCCAGTGCCACGGTCTCGCCGGAATCCACCAGCGTGACCTCCGTCCCCGCCACCTTTGCGATGGCCTCCTTCAGCAACGGGAAATGGGTGCAGCCCAGCACCAAGGTGTCGAGGCCTTCATGGCGTTTCTCCTGGCGCAGCGGCGCGAGGTATTCCCGCGCCACCGACTCCACCAACGGGCCTTTCACCCAACCCTCCTCCGCCAGCGCCACGAACAGCGAACAGGCCTGGGAGAAGACGCGGGCATCGGGACGAAGCGCCAGGATGGCACGCTCATAGGCGCCGCCGTTGACGGTGCTCTCGGTGGCCAGCACCGCGATATGGCCGCGTCGGGAGACGGCCACGGCGGCCGCAGCGCCCGCCTCCACCACGCCGATGACCGACAAGGGCGCGAACTCGGTGGTGAGTGCCGGGATAGCCACCGCGGATGCGGTATTGCAGGCCACCACCAGGAG
>DATIVR010000153.1:0-1966 GCA_035465695.1 Gammaproteobacteria bacterium | reverse complement strand
CGGACGCCATCGTGCGCCTGCTCAACCACTATCTCTCGGCCATGTCCAAGCCCATCGCCGAGCACAAGGGCATCATCGACAAGTACATCGGTGACGCCATCATGGCCTTCTGGGGCCCTCCGTTCACCGGCAAGGACGAGCATGCGCTGTTGGCCTGCCAGGCCGCGCTGCAGCAGTTCCAGAACCTGCAGGAAGTGCGCCGCGCGATCCCCGACGTGACCGGCCTGCGCCGCGGCCTGCCGAACTTCGACGTGCGCATGGGCATCTGTACCGGTCCGGTGACCGCCGGCACCATCGGCTCCGAGAACGCCAAGAACTACACCGTCATCGGCGACACCGTGAACCTCGCATCGCGGCTCGAGTCGGTGAACAAGTACTACAGCACCCACATCATCATGGCGGGACGCACCCGCGAAGTCGCGAAGGACGGCATCGAGACCCGCGAACTGGACCGCATCCGCGTGCTCGGCAAGACCGAGCCCGTGGAAATCCACGAGCTGCTGGGCGTGAAGGGCGCGACGCCGGACACCGCGCTGAAGCTGCGCGCCCGCTATGCGCAGGCCTTGGATGATTACCGTCAGCAGCGCTGGGCCTCGGCGCGCGCGGGTTTCGAGGAATGCCTGACGCTCGTCCCCGGCGACGGGCCCGCCACCACCTTGCTGGGCCGCGTGCGGAACTTCGAAGCCACGCCGCCCGCCGCCGGCTGGGACGGGGTGTGGAACTTCGACGAGAAATAGCTTCGGGACTGGAGACGCCACGCGGACGGCCGCGGGCTTCAGAAGGTTGACTTAGGTCAATGTCGGCGCGCGCCCGAGTGGCTAATCTGACTCCCATCACCCCGGGACGCCGTCCATGAACTCTGAGATCGAAGTCCACACCGACGAGCGCAGCCTCCTGCCAGGCCAGGAGGGCGTGACGTTCAATGCCTACGTGGACGGCCACAAGGTGGAGTGCGTGATCACCGGGATTGCGCTGAAGTCCCAGTTCAAGGACCCCGACAAGCCCATCATGGAGATCTTTGCCGACAACCAGGATGTCATCGGTTCCATGGCCACGTTCCTCATCAGCGCTCGGCCGGAACGGGTGGACGGTGCGGTGGTGATCCGGGCTGAAGACCTCAAGGACTTCCTGACCGTCTGACCAGGCATCGCGCCAACGCGCTGATGCCGGACGCTAACGAACGCGGCTACTGTGCCGGAAATGGCCGGCCTGCAGGAAGGCCGTCACCTGTTCCGCCAGTTCTCGCGTGAACAACATGCCGGTGTGGTTGGCATGGATGGTGACGGAATCCTTGGCGCCCTCGATGCGCGTCTCCTCCACCGAGACCATGCCGTCGTGGGGTGAGACCAGGCCGAAGTTCATGGGATTGATGGCGAACTCATGGGTGCCCGCCACCACTCCAAGCTCCCGCGGCTCGGTCCAGCGCGGCTGGTACGTCCCTGCCAGTCCGCCCGGACCGGCCTTGCCGAGGGACCAGGCCAGGCCCTTCTCCGTGAGATAGGCTGCGGCCCGGCTGCCGCGGATGGGCGAACCGAGTAGCACCACCCGTCCCGGCGGCAACCTCACGCCCTGCTGGAACATCTGCAGCACCACCAGGCCACCCAGGCTGTGGGCCACCAGGTGCAGACGCTCGGCGGGCAAGGCTTGCAGATAGATCCCGAGTTTCCGGGCGTTGTCCTCTATCCCGCGCCACAGGCTGGAGTAGTGGAAGCGGCGGGTCTCGAAGCCCGCCCGCTTCACGCGGAAGCGCAAGGCCGCGAACTCCAGCCCCACCATATAAAGTCCGTGGATAAATACGACCGTCTCCGCCATGACCCATCATACCGGGCCGCTCCGGTATCATTTACGCCCCCTATGAATACCAGTCCTAACCTCTTGGCCAAACGGCGCCGCAGCGTGCCGGTGATGGTCGGCACTGTGCAGGTGGGCGGCGACGCGCCCGTGGTGGTGCAGTCCATGACCAACA
>DATIVR010000152.1:0-1922 GCA_035465695.1 Gammaproteobacteria bacterium | reverse complement strand
GGAGCACCCGTGAAACTTGCAAGTCTGAAAGTCGGCGGCCGTGACGGCACGCTGGTGGTGGTGGACAAGAAGCTGCAGAACGCCGTGAAGGTGCCGGAGATCGCCACCTCCCTGGTGCACGCACTGGAGAATTGGGCTATGGCGGAGCACAAACTCCAGTCCGTGTCCGAGTCCCTGAACGCCGGCAAGGCCAAGGATGCGTTCAAGTTGAACCCCGGCGACCTCGCCGCGGCGCTGCCGCGTGCGCCGCAGTTCCTGGATGGCAGCGCCTATCTCGCCCATGTGGAGCGGGTGCGCAAGGCCCGTGGCGCCGAGATGCCGCCGAGCTTCCTCAACGATCCGCTCATGTATCACGCGGTGAGCGACGGTTTTCTGGCTCCCACGGATCCCATCCGCATGGCCAGCGAGGAATACGGCATCGACTTCGAGTCGGAAGTGGGCGTGGTGGTGGACGACGTGCCCATGGGCGTGACGCCCACGGAGGCCGCCCAGCACATCAAGCTGGTGCTGCTCATCAACGACGTGTCCCTGCGCAACCTCATCCCGGACGAGCTGGCCAAGGGCTTCGGCTTCCTGCAGAGCAAGCCCCGCTCGGCCCTGTCGCCGGTGGCGCTCACGCCGGACGAACTGGGCCCGGCCTGGAAGGACGGCAAGGTGCACTTGCCGCTCATCACCCACCTCAACGGCCAGAAGTTCGGCGAGCCCAATGCGGGCGTGGACATGCAGTTCGATTTCCCGCGCCTGGTGTCCCATGCCGCCAAGACCCGGCCGCTCGCCGCCGGGACCATCGTCGGTTCCGGCACCATCGCCAACCAGGACGAGTCCAAGGGTTCCTCCTGCCTGGCGGAGAAGCGCGTGCTGGAAGTCATCAAGTCCGGCAAGGCCGTGACGCCCTTCATGAAGTTCGGCGATACAGTGCGCATCGAGATGTTCGATGCGACGGGCCAGAATCTGTTCGGTACCATCGAGCAGAAGGTGGAGAGATACTGATGGAACTCTTCACTTACTTCCGCAGCTCCGCCGCCTACCGGGTGCGTATCGCGCTGAACCTGAAGGGCCTCAAGGCCGAGCAGCATTTCATCCATCTGGTGAAGGATGGCGGCCAGCAGCACAAGCCCGAGTTCCGCAAGGTGAACCCGCAGGGATTCGTGCCCGCGCTGATCGATCAGGGGCACACCATCACTCAGTCCATCGCGATCGTCGAGTACCTGGACGAGACCCATCCCAACCCGCCGCTGCTGCCCAAGGATGCGCTGGGCCGGGCGCGGGTGCGGGCCCTGGCGCTCGTCATCGCCGCGGACATCCATCCGCTGCAGAACACCCGCATCACCAAGTACCTGGATCAGGAGCTGAAACAGGACGAGGCCGCGCGCAAGCGCTGGATCCAGCGCTGGGTCACGGAGGGGTTCACAGCCCTGGAGAAGATGCTGGCCAAGGATCCCGCTACCGGCAAGTTCTGTCACGGCGATACGCCGACCATGGCAGACGTGCTTCTGGTGCCGCAGATGTTCAGCGCCCGCCGCTTCGGCGTGGACCTGGAACCGTTCCCGACCCTGCGGCGCATCGATGAGCATTGCCAATCGTTGAAGGCGTTCCAGGACGCTCATCCTTCGAAGCAGCCTGACTTCGAACCATGATCAAAGCTGCTGCGCCTCGCATAACTTCGTTGCGCGTCGGACTCGCAGTCGGTCATGCACATAAGAGTGCACTCCCTCCTGCTCGCCTTGCGCGCCTCGTTCTGCTTCGGCTCGCGACGCTTTGATCGAGATATAGAAACGTTATGGGGCATGGGGACTAGTTAGATGGCGGCATTCTTCGCGAACGGCTTCTTCTGGCTGCTGGTGTTCCTCGTGGTGGGGCTGGCCCTGGCGGCCGCGCGGCCCTCGCGCTTCGCCTGCTTCGTCATCTTCGCCGTGGTGCTG
>DATIVR010000151.1:0-5301 GCA_035465695.1 Gammaproteobacteria bacterium | reverse complement strand
CGGCAACTCAACCCCAGCATCGCCGTGCTGGATATCGGCATGCCGCTCTTGAACGGCATCGACGCGGCCCGCGACATCCATAAGCAGGCCAGCGATACCGAGGTGGTGTTGCTCACCATGTACGAGGAAGAGGCGTACGTCTTGGAAGCCCTGCGCGCCGGCATCCGCGGCTATGTGCTCAAGGCACAGGCATCCCAGGACCTGCTGGGGGCCATCCGCGAGGTCCAGCGCGGCGCGGTATACCTGAGCCCCGGCATCTCCAAGGCCGTGGTGGACGCCTACGTCGGCAAATCCGAGCTGCCGCCCGATCCGCTCACCGATCGGGAACGCCAGGTGCTGCAACTGGTCGCGGAAGGCAAGACCACCAAGGAAGTGGCGGATGTTCTCGGCCTGAGCGTCAAGACCGCGGACTCGCATCGCACCCGCATCATGCAGAAACTCGAGATCCACGAGACCGCGAGTCTGGTGCGCTATGCGATCCGTCGGGGAGTCATCAAGGCCTGATGGCTGTAGCGGGAATAACCCCGGAGTGTGATGCGACACACAGAACGACAGGACTTGTAAAATCTGCCAGTCAAATTCGGGTGAATCTCGCCTTCGATGCGGGTATTTACTTGATACGTGCCCACCCTTGATTCCTGCATAGTCGCCGTACACGTGGACCCCGCGTGCCATGCAATGGATGCGTGGCTTCCGGAAACCGGGAAGGACAATCCCGGGCCACACCACGGAGACAGCGCGCCATGCAGCAGCGGATTCTGCTAGCAGACGATCATCCTATGTTCCGCCAGGGCCTGAAGGCACTGCTGGAACGTGAAGGTTTCCAGGTCATCGCGGAGGCCTCGGAAGGCCATGAAGCCGTGCGCCTCGCCCGACAGCTCAGCCCGACCATCGCCGTATTGGACATCGGTATGCCGCTCCTGAACGGCATCGACGCCGCCCGGCAGATCATGAAGCAGAATACGGGCGTGCAGGTGGTGCTCCTCACGATGTACGAGGAAGAAGCTTACGTCCTGGAAGCACTACGCGCCGGCATCCGGGGCTATGTGCTCAAGGCCCAGGCGGCGAATGACCTGCTCGGTGCCATCCGCGAGATCCAGCGTGGCTCGGTGTACCTCAGTCCCGGCATCTCGAAGACCGTGGTGGACGCCTACGTCGGAAAATCCGAGCTGCCGCCCGACCCGCTCACCGATCGCGAGCGCCAAGTGCTGCAACTGGTCGCGGAAGGCAAGACCACCAAGGAAGTGGCCGAGATCCTGGGCCGGAGCGTGAAGACCGCCGAC
The DNA here is from genome assembly GCA_035465695.1 of Gammaproteobacteria bacterium. Lineage (GTDB taxonomy): Bacteria > Pseudomonadota > Gammaproteobacteria > Natronospirales > REEB76 > DASUBN01. Next base: position 4,018 of record DATIVR010000151.1, on the reverse strand, counting down.
TCACACCGCACGCGCATCATGCAGAAACTCGAGATCCATGAGACCGCCGGCCTGGTGCGATATGCCGTGCGCCGAGGTTTCATCAAGGCATAACCACGGATGACTGCACTTTGAACCACGAACATCCCACGAATATTCCCAGCCCCCCGGTCCATATACTGCTAGCGGATGACCACACCATCTTTCGCCAGAGCCTGCGCGAGCTGTTGCAGGAGGAAGGTTTCGACGTGATGGGCGAAGCCTCCACCGGGCCCGAAGCCTTGCACCTGGCCGAGGAACAGCATCCTGACGTGGCGATCCTCGATTACAACATGCCGGAGCTGGACGGCATCAGCGTGGCACGGGAGTTGCAGAAGTCCGCACCGCAGATCCAGACCGTCTTGCTCACGGCCGAAGAGGACAACGCCAGCGCGGTGGAAGCACTGCGCGCCGGCATGCACGGTTACGTCTATAAGTCCCAGACCGCCGAGGACCTCATCAGCACCATCCGGGAAGTGGCGCGCGGCGCCATCCACTTCAATACCCGGCTGACGGCGGGGGCCTTGAATGCGCTCAGCACCGGCGGCTCTTCGGAGCCGGAACCCCTCACCGAGCGGGAACGACAGGTGCTGGTGCTCATCGCCAAAGGGGACACCACCCGCGACATCGCGCGGGAATTGGGCTTGAGCGCGAAGACCGTGGAATCCCACCGCAGCCGGATAATGCAGAAGCTACATGTGCACCGCGCTGCCGAGCTCATCCGGTACGCTATCCGCCGTCAACTCATCTCCCCCTGATCTTCTCCTCTTCCACCTGAATACCGAATAAATGTGACTTGCTTCACGATTTGAGTCGTGTTTACCGCTTTTTATTTCCGATTTTAAGTGTTCGTTACATGGGGCAGGTATATATCGTCCTGCCGGTAAGGTGATGACCTTGAGGGGGATCCTGCAAGGGTAACACCTGAGCCGCGTGTCTTTAGGGAGGCGCGCGGCTCGCCTTCCATCCAGCTCAGTGGCATCGGCGCCCGAGAGGGCCGAGCGATGAACTGAGGTCCCGTAGATGAGAAGGTTCTCTGGTCTGGTGCGGCAGGGCTGCCGGCTGCTGGCGCTCGCCGCGCTCTCGTTGTCACCTTTCTTCGCCGTCTCCTCGCGGGCCGCCACAACGCCGGCGCCCGGCGGATTCATGGAGAGCGATACGGTGACGGTGACGCGCCCCTTGCTCGACGCCACCACCATAAGCGGGTTTCTGCCGCAGCGAGGGTTCTTCACCTTCCCTGCGCCCTATAACACCCAGGGCATACGCATCACCAACTCCGGCGACTGCGGCGGCCAGGACTGCGTGGACATGACCTACAGCTACTGGCGCAACATGAGCAACAGCGCCGGCAGCAATACCATGTATATCTTCGTCGGCTTGGACCGCAACCGCGGCGGCCAGGGCCCCACCCTTTTCAGCTATGACAAGACCACCGATGCCTTGACCGAAGTGGGCCCCATGTTCGCATCGTCCAGCCCTTACAGCTGGAATAGCGCCGAAGGCTGGTATTTCAGCTATGGGATGCCGACCAAGATCTATCTGCAGTCCGGCTCCAAGCTGATGCGCTACGACGTGGTGACAAAGGCCATGGAGACGGTGTTCGATTCCACCACCGCCTATCCCGGCACCGTCATACACCAGACGAACTCCAGTAACGACGACGATGTACATTCCGCCACGCTCAAGGACGCCAGCACCTACGCCGTGATGGGATGCATCGCGTACAAGGTCAGCACTCAGCACTTCTATTACTATCCCGCTCAGGGCACCTTCGACGAGTGCCAGATCGACAAGAGCGGCCGTTATCTCGATATCAAGGAGAAGCTGCCTTCCGATCCATGCACCAGCTGCGACGAAGATGATGTCATCGAGGACCTGCAGACGGGCACCCAGACGGTGCTCTACGACCAGGCCGGTGCCGGCGGCCATTCAGACCTGGGCTACGGCACCATGGTGGCCTCGGACAACTGGAACAACTATGCCAACGCCTGGCGGCTGTGGGACCTGTCTGCGCCGTTCCCGGCGGTGCAAGGACAAGGCGGCGCCACCAACTTGCTGGGCGGGCTCCCGCAGGGCGGCCTGCTCTATCACGATAATACCTGGGGTGTATTCGCGCCCTCTCATATCAGCTATGCCAACGCCAACGCCGCCACGCCGGTCAGCCAGCAATACGCTTGCGGCGGCTCCACCAGCGCCACCGGCACTTCCTACGGTAATGAGATCGTATGCTTCATGCTGAACTCCTCGGTGGCCGCGGCATCGGAACAGCGCCTGGTGGTGGCCCCGGTCATGAGCGACCTCAGCGCCACCGGCGGTGACGCCACCTGCCCCAGCTGTACGGCGTACGCCAAGGACCCCAAAGGCAACATCGATCCCACCGGGCAGTACTTCTTTTGGATCAGCAACATGGGCGGTAGCCGCATGGATGCATTCGTGGTGAAGATCCCCTACCAGGTGATGACCGGTGGAAGTGGGAGTAGCCTCACCACGGCCAGTGGCGGCGATACCACGCCCCCGAGTGTGAGCATCACCGCGCCACTGGCCAGCGCCCAGCTCTCGGGGACGGTATCGGTGAGCGCTGCCGCCACTGACAACGTAGGTGTAACCGGTGTGCAGTTCCTGTTGGATGGCGCCGACCTAGGTGCGGAAATCACCCAGGCGCCATATTCTTTCAGCTGGAACACCAGCAACGTGAAGGCCGGTACCCATCTGCTCACTGCGGTGGCACGCGATGCCGCTGGCAATTCCGCCACCGCTGCTTCGGTGAGTGTCACCACCTATGCGGCCCAAGCGCCGGTATTGAGGAACATCGCCGTCACGATCCGCAGCACTTCGGCCACGGTGAGTTGGAACACCAATCAGCCCGCGACAGGCCAAGTCGCTTATGGATTGACGAGCAACTATGGGCACATGAGCACGCTCAATTCCACGTTGCTCACCGCTCACTCCATCGTTCTGACAGGACTTGTCGCGGGAACGGTATACCACTATCACATCATCTCCCGCGATGCTGCCGGTCTCGCCACGGTGTCCATCGACCTTCAGTTCAAGACGACCCTCACTGGCAGCACTACCACCATCGTAAGCGGCCAGACACAAGCTGTCTCGTCCTCGGCTACGCCGGCCAATGCTGTCGGGAGTGGTTCCATCACCTGCCTGGAACTCGCGATGCTGATGTGCTTGTCACGCTACCGGCGCCGGCAGGCGGGATGATTCAGGGCGAAAAAATCCCGTCCGGCGTACTGCGCCGGACGGGATCGGTTCCCGACGTTCTCGCTGTACTCTATGGCTGCGTGACCATGTCCTCGCTAAGCTGCAAGGCACGCATCTGGTAATGTTCCAGGGCCAGACACTTGCGATACCAGTCCACGGTCTCCTTCAGGCCTTCCTTGAACGCCACACGCGGCGCGTAACCCAATAGTGTCTGGGCTTTCTCGATACCCGCTTGGGAATGCAGCACATCCCCTTGGCGTGGCTTCTCGAACTGCGGGACGATGCGATCGCCCAGCAGGTCTTCCAGCATGTCGATCAGTTCCAGCAGGCTGCGCCGTTCACCGCAGGCCACGTTGATCACCTGGCCGGCAGCCTTGGGAGCGGTGGCGGCTGCCATGGTCGCGTCCACGGCATTGGTGACGAAGGTGAAATCCCGGGATTGGGTACCATCCCCGTAGATCACCGGCGAACCGCCGTTCAGCGCGGTGTCGATGAAGCGCGGGATCACCGCAGCGTATTCGGAATTCGGGTCCTGGCGCGGCCCGAAGACGTTGAAGTAACGCACACAGGCCGTCTCAAGGCCGAACGTGTCGTTGTACACACGGCAATAGTATTCGCCGGTGAGCTTGGAGACTGCATACGGCGATGCGGGCGCCGGGGTCGCGTCTTCCCGTTTGGGCAGGGCCACGGCATTGCCGTACGCCGACGACGAGGCCGCGTACACCACCCGTTTAACTTTGGCCTTGTGGCTGGCATCCAGCAAGGTCAGGGTGCCTGTCTCGTTGAC
>DATIVR010000150.1:0-1798 GCA_035465695.1 Gammaproteobacteria bacterium | reverse complement strand
ATGTGCCCACATGGGTCGAGCAAGAATCATGTCTGAGCAAAGCGCCGTCGAATGTCCTCATTGCGGAAAATCGGTGCCGTGGACGGATGCTTCGAAGTGGAAGCCCTTCTGCAGCGAGCGCTGCCGTATGATCGACCTGGGTGATTGGCTCTCGGAGAAGAACGCCATCGCCAGCGAAGAAACCACAGATCAGTGCGATTCGGAGAGCTGATCGATACCCCAGAGCGCGCGGATGGCGGCGATACCGTAGCCGCCGTGAGCGCGTGCCGTCTCAAGATTTCTGAGGCACAAGCCGCCGATGGCATACACCGGGACCGGGCTCGAAGACGCAAGTCCCGCGAAGGCTTCCCACCCCAGAGGTGCCATGCCTGGATGCGTAGCGCTCGTCTGTACCGGGCCGATACAGAGGTAATCTGGCGAATATTCCAGCGCGGTCTGCAATTCCGCGACAGAGTGGCAGGAGATGCCGAGCCGCAGGCTGCCATCCCAATCATCGGGTCTCAGGCGGCGAGCGCTGCGGTGGCTGAGATGCAGACCGTCGGCATGCAGCACACGCGCCTGTTCGGGAGAAGTGTTCAGGATCACCCGGGCGCCGTGGTCACGGCACAGGGCCAGCACCGCCAGGGCCAGGTTGTCGAAGAGTGTCGCTTCCATTCCGGGAGCCCGTAGCTGCACCAAGTCCACGCCCGCCAGCAATGAACGGCGCAACTTATCCAGGAAGGCGGGTTCAGTTTCGGGGTCCGGTGTCACCAGCATCACCGGCGGCAGCATGAGTGCCGCCACGATAGGTTCATCCACTGGCAACAATTGCCGGTCGTTCAGTTCTTCAGGGAGCACCCATTCCAGTCTCTGTCCTTCGTTGGGATTGGGCCGACCATCCCAGGCTGTGACGCGCCATACGTCCAATTCCACTTCCTTATCGGGATAGCGGTGAGTGAAGCGCAGCAGCCGGTAGGCGTACCGCACCCGGATGCCAAGTTCCTCATGGAGTTCACGCTCCAGCGCATCGAAGGCAGGTTCGCCGGATTCCAGTTTTCCGCCGGGAAACTCCCACCAACCCGCCATGGGCTTGCCGACGGGCCGGTCAGTGATCAACACGCGACCTGCGCGGTCACGCAAGACCCCAGCAACAACTTGTATACGGGGATGAGACAGAGTGGCATCCCTCTCTGCGTAGGACCTCAGGCGGTACAGGGGTTCGCCGCGCAGCGACGAACGGGCAGACAGGAACCTGCCCTTAGCTTTGCAGCGAAGCGGGATGCATAACTGCAAAGCACCGCGTGAAAGATTTTTTTTCGGATCAAAGTTTACCGTGACACTGCTTGTACTTCATGCCCGAGCCGCAGGGACAGGGGTCATTGCGCCCCACCTTGACGGTCTCGCGCACGAAGGGCGCGGCAGCGGTGGCCGCGGTAGCGCGCGCGGCCTGTCGCGGCAGCGGCTCGGCCGGGGTCTCTGCGGCTGGGGCAGCGGTGGCGCTCGGCGCCTCCGCGTGCTGGAACTGCATAGCACGGGCGCGCCGGCGCTGCTCTTCCATGGCCGCCACGTCCTGCTCGGTGCGCACCTGCACCTTGGCTAGGATGGTGACTACGTCGAACTTGAGCCGTTCCAGCATACTGGCGAACATCTCGAAGGCATCGCGCTTGTACTCGCGGCGCGGGTCCACCTGGGCGTAGCCGCGCAGATGTATGCCCTGGCGCAGGTAATCCATGTTGGAGAGATGCTCCCGCCACAGATTGTCCAGCACCTGCAGCATCAGCGTCTTCTCGAAATGGCGGATGACCTCAGCGCCGGCCTG
>DATIVR010000149.1:0-9954 GCA_035465695.1 Gammaproteobacteria bacterium | reverse complement strand
AGCCGCGCCCCCAGCTCGAGGCAGCGTGAGAGCAGCATGTTGAGCACCACCGGCCCGCCGTGGCCCTGCAGCTCCAGCACGTCCTCGCCGGTGAAGGAGTCCGGTCCTTGGAAATACAGCACCAGGCCGGTGTCCAGGATCTCGCCGTCTTCGTCCTTGAAGCGCCGGAGTTGCGCCCGCCGCGGCCTGGGCGCATGTCCCGTCAGCTCGCGGGCGATCGTCGCGGCCTCCGGGCCGGAGATGCGCACGATGCCGATGCCGCCCCGGCCGGGTGGCGTGGCGATGGCGGCGATGGTATCGATGGAGCTCATTGTGAAATAAGCGGCCCCGGACCAGACTCTTCCCATCATAACTTCTATATAGGCGACGCCCATGCCCGGCATCCCCGTGCAGTTCCCCAACGCCGACCGCGCCCTGCTCTCCGGGCGGCTGGACATGCCCGCCAACGGCAAGCCCCGGGCCTATGCCCTGTATGCCCATTGCTTCACCTGCGGCAAGGATGTGCGTGCCGCGGTGAACATCTGCCGCGCCCTGGCCCGGGAGGGCATCGCCACCCTGCGCTTCGACTTCACCGGCCTGGGTGAGAGCCAGGGCGACTTCGCCGACACCACCTTCACCAGCAACGTGGCAGACCTGAAGGCCGCCGCGGCCTTCCTGGCCGCCAACTACGAAGCGCCCAAGATCCTCATCGGCCACTCCTTGGGAGGCACCGCGGTACTGGAAGCGGCCCATGACATCCCGAGCTCGGTGGCGGTGGCGACCATCGGCGCGCCGGCGGACCCGGAACACGTGGCGATGCTGCTGGGGCCCTCCCGGGAGACCATCGAAGCGCGCGGCGAGGCGGAGGTGACGCTGGTAGGGCGCAAGTTCCATTTCAAGAAGGCCTTCTTGGACGACCTGAAGATGCGCCCCTGGGCGGACAACCTGAAGGGCCTGCGCAAGGCGCTCCTGGTATTCCATTCCCCCGCCGATACCACCGTGGACATCAGCAACGCGGCGCGCATCTTCGGCGCGGCGCTGCATCCCAAGAGCTTCGTCAGCCTCAACGAAGCGGACCACCTGCTCACCCGGGAGAGCGACTCGGAATACGTCGGCCTCATCCTCGGCGCCTGGGCCAGCAAGTACCTGGGTGAACTGGGCATGCAGCCCCTCTCCTCGCCCGCCGCCGGCGGCGAGACCGTGGTGCGCATGGGTGAGGAGCACTACCGCTGCGATATCTACGTGGGACCGCACCATCTCACCGGCGACGAACCCCGCGACACGGGTGGCACCGACGCGGGACCGGATCCCTACGGTCTGCTCACCGCGGCCTTGGGCGCCTGCACCGCCATCACCTTGCGCATGTACGCCGACCGCAAGCAAATACCCATGAAGGGCTTGAAGGTGCGACTCACCCATGACAAGTCCTATGCCGAGGACGTCGGTGACTGCGCGGAAGGCAAGCAGGTGAAGCTGGATGTGTTCACGCGCGAGCTGGAGCTGGAAGGTGACTTGAGCGAGGAGCAACGACAGCGCTTATTGGAGATAGCCAACAAGTGCCCGGTGCACAACACGTTGGAACACAAGTCGAAGATAGATACGCGACTCAAGTCTTAGACGGTGACCATTGCATCTCGTTGGTGCCCTTGAAGCCCAACTTCGCGTAGAGCGGCTTGCCCATCTCGGTGGCATGCAGGATGGTGAGATTGAGCTTGCGCTGCCGCGCCGCATCCATGGCGAGACCCGTCAGGCGTTTCGCCAAACCCTGACCTCTCCACTCCGGCTCGGTGTAGACGTTCAGGATGTAGCCGCGCATGGGCTCGAGGTGCAAGGGATGGGGCGGCCAATCCAGCACCATCATGCCGATGCCTGCCACCACCTTCCCTTCCGCTTCCGCGAACCAGCCGAAGTACTCGCCGCTCCTGAGCTTGGATTCGACCCAGGACGAGAAGGCCTCGCTCATGGCGGCCAGCGCCGCATCGTCCGGCTTGCCAGCGTCCACGAACATGCGATGGCGATGCCGTGTCACGGTCGCGGCGTCGGCGGGGCCGATCGTCCGGACGGTGACGGCGTCGCCGCTCATGCCTTCTTCGATTCCTTCTCGATCAGCTTGTTGATGTAGCGCTGCTGGGCGATGGTGATGATGGAGTTGGCGAGGTAGTACAGCACCAAGCCCACCGGCAAGACCATGTAGAACACCGCCAGCGCCAGCGGCATGATCTTGACCATCATGGCCTGGGTCTTGTCCTGCGGGGGCGGCTGCAGGTGCGTCTGGATGAACATGGCCGCCGCATAGATGACGGGCAACACGTAGTAAGGATCCGGCGCCGAGAGGTCGTGGATCCACAGTGTCCACGGCGCATGGCGCAGTTCCACGCTGTCCACCAGCACGTAATACAGGGAGAAGAAGATGGGGATCTGGATCACCATCGGCAGGCAGCCGCTCGCCGGGTTCGCGCCCTCCTTCTTGTACAGCTCCATGGTCGCCTGGGCGAGCTTCTGCCGGTCGTCCTTGTAGCGCTCCTGCAGCTGCTTCAGGCGCGGCGCGAGCACACGCATCTTCGCCATGGAGCGGCCGCTGATCTCGTTCAGCTTGTAGGTGGCGGCCTTGATGAGCAGCGTGAGGATCAGGATCGACCAGCCCCAGTTGCCGATGAACTTCTCGATGTGGCTCAACACCCAGAAGATGGGCTGCGCCAGCACCGTGAGCTTGCCGTAATCGACGGTCAGTTCCAGCTGCGGCGCCACCGTGGCCAGCTCCGTCTGCAGCTTCGGACCTATATACAGCGTGGCGCTGAAGTCGGCGCTCGCGCCCGGCGCGGCGGTCTTCTGCGCGCTCACACCGCCGGTGACGAAATGGCCGGCGCCGGCGGACTTGCTGTAATAGAGGTTCTTCTGCTGGCCCGCGGGGATGATGGCCGCCAGGAAATAGTGTTCCACCACCGCCACCCAGCCGCCCTCCACGCTCTCGGAGATGGGAGATTCGGCGACCTTCGGGAAATCCCGCTGCTTGTAACCGTCGGCATCGCGTAGCGCCATGCGTTGGTAGTCATAACGCGTGGTGCTGAAGAAGCCGGTGTGCGGCGCCACGTAGTTGTTCTGCCACTGCCACCAGGCGCTGCCGGTCCAGGGCTGTCTGCCGGCGTTCTGCACCGTGTAATCCACGCGCACCTGATAGCTGCCGCGGGTCAGGGTGTAGGTCTTGCTGAGCGTGAGGCCGTCACCCTCGTCCCAGGTGAGCGCCACCTTCAGCGTGTCGCTGCCTTGGGCCAGGGTGTAGTCGGTCTGCGCGGTGGTATAGACGGCATCGGCGCCGACGGCCAGACCCTTGTCCACCTGCACGCCGCCTTGCTGTACCAACAGGCTGTCGGGACTGTCGTCCAGCACCCGCACGTGCTGGTCCGGATCCTTCAGTGTCACGGGATACTTGATGAGCGCTGCGCGGCAGATGTCACCGCCGGCGGTATCGATGGTGAGGTCCAGCACGTCGGTGCGGACATGCACCTCCCGGCCCTTGGGGAGCGCTGCCACGGCGGCGGGCGCCGGGGGTGCCGCCCCTGCTCCGCCCGTATTGGCGGTGGCCGCCGCGCCCGCGGTGTTGGCGGGCGGAGTCGCGGCGCCGGATACGGCACCGCTGGCCGCGGCCGGCGTCGCATGCGGTTCCGGACGCGGACCGTAATCCAGCATCCAGGTCTGATAGAGGGCGAACGCGATGACGGCCACCGCCGCCACCAGGAACAAGCGGCGGTTATCCATGACGATGCTCCGCGAGCGGCGGCACCGGATCGTGTCCGCCGGGGTTGAAAGGATGGCAGCGGCTGAGGCGCCGCGCCGCGAGCCAGGAACCCTTCAGCGTGCCATGCCGCAACAGGGCTTCGATCGCATAACGGGAGCAGGATGGTTCGAAGCGGCAACGCACCCCCAGGAGGGGGCTCAGGGTGTAGCGGTAGATCTGGATGAGGAGGATCAGGATCGTTCGCATCGCTTGATCAGTTCCTGCCAATGCCGGTCCAGGCTCGCGCGCAGTTCGGCGTTTTCCGACAAGCGCGCCGCCTGTCGCGCCTGCACCACGATGTCCACCGCCGGGAGCAACCGCCGGTTCTGGCGGAAGCTCTCGCGCACCGCGCGTTTGATCCGGGTGCGTTTGGCGGCGCCCGCCACCACCTTCTTCGCCACGGTGATACCCAAGCGGGCCGCGCCGAGGCCGTTGCTGCAACTCAACACCACGAAGCAGGCGTCGGCGTTGCGGGCGCCGTCGCGGAACACATGGTTGAATTCCGAAGGCTGGCGCAAACGCGCCGCCGGCGGGAAGGAAGCGGGACGCATGGGTCCCCGCTCCCGGATTACGGCGTGAGGCGCTTGCGGCCCTTGGCGCGCCGCGCGTTCACCACCTGACGACCACGCTTGGTGGCCATGCGGGCCCGGAAACCGTGGGTCTTCTTACGACGACCTTTCTTGGGCTGGTATGTTCTTTTCATGACGATCGGATCCAGTGAAACCTGCGAGGGCGGGCGCGGATGCCCTTGTCGCGATGGACAAAAGGGGCGCTATTAGACGGGTTCGGGGCCGTCGCTGTCAACTGGCGTAATTTTCACCGCGCACTTGGCGCGTTACGTGCTTACGGCATTTTACGCGCCTCGGGGTGTGGATAACTCGGGAACGGCGGTATAGACTGCCTGCGAATTCTTTCGGCGCCGCGTTCCTCGAGCACGGCCGCATCGGCAAGCAAGATTCTGGCGGGGGTCGTCTCAGTCATGCCATCGCTCTGGACGCGGTGCGTCAGCCATTTGGAGAACGAACTCTCCGAACAAGAGCTGAACACCTGGATACGCCCCCTGCACGCCCAAGAGGAAGAAGGCGGCACCCTGCGCCTGCTCGCTCCCAACCGATTCGTCATGGATTGGGTGCGGGACCGCTTCCTGCCCCGCATCTCGAACCTGGCGCGGGAGCTGGCGGAGGATAAGCAGCGCCGCGTGCTGCTGGAAGTGGGAGCCAGTGCCGAGCCCCTGCTGCCCTCGGTGCCCTCACCCGTCCATGCGCCTTCGGCCCCGGCCATCCCGACACCGGGGTCCGGCCTCAACCCCCTCTACACCTTCGAGTCCTTCGTGGAGGGCAAGTCCAACCAGTTCGCCGTGGCCGCCGCCCATCAGATAGCGGAGAACCCAGGCCGGGCCTACAACCCGCTGTTCATCTATGGCGGCGTGGGTCTGGGCAAGACCCACCTCATGCACAGCGTCGGCCACCTGATCCTGAAGCGGAACCCCAAGGCCCGCGTGGCCTACGTGCATTCGGAACGTTTCGTGAACGACATGGTTCGCGCCCTGCAGCACAACACCATCAACGAGTTCAAGCGCCAGTACCGCTCGGTGGATGCGCTGCTCATCGACGACATCCAGTTCTTCGTCGGCAAGGAGCGCTCCCAGGAAGAATTCTTCCACACGTTCAACGCGCTCCTGGAAGGCCAGCAGCAGGTGATCCTCACCTGCGACCGGTATCCCAAGGAAGTGGAAGGCTTGGAAGAGCGCCTGAAATCGCGCTTCGGCTGGGGTCTCACCGTGCCGGTGGAACCGCCTGAGCTGGAGACCCGGGTGGCGATCCTCATGAAGAAGGCGGTGGTGGAGGGCGTGGAGCTGCCCAGCGAAGTGGCATTCTTCGTGGCGCAGCGCGTCAGTTCCAACATCCGCGAGCTCGAAGGCGCTTTGCGTCGCGTCATCGCCAATGCCCGTTTCACGGGCCGTGCCATCACCATGGACTATGCCAAGGAATGCCTGCGGGACATCCTGGCGGTGCAGGACCGGCAGGTCACCCTAGAGAACATCCAGAAGACGGTGGCGGACTTCTACCGGGTACGGGTCAACGACATGTTGTCCAAGAAACGCAGCCGCTCCATCGCCCGGCCGCGCCAGGTGGCCATGGCCCTCGCCAAGGAGCTGACAAATCACAGCCTACCGGAGATCGGTGAGGCTTTCGGCGGTCGGGATCACACCACGGTGCTGCATGCCTGCCGCAAGGTGCAGGAGCTCCGGGACGAGGACAGCAAGTTGAACGAGGATTACGCGGCGCTGTTGCGAACCCTGACCAGTTAAGAAGGGTGTGGCGCGCCTGTGGATTAATTGTGGGTAGAATCAGCGCCCGACTTATCCACATTTGGCTCACAAGCTTTTAGGTTGTGACCGGTGGTCAGTTAACAGGCTTGCTTTGCTTACATGCCTTTGAAAAATAAGGATTTTGAGCGGTTATCCCCAGGGCGGAAAATGGCTTGCTACTACTGCTATGGGTTTTAATCTCTCTCAAACCAAATCAAGAAGACAGGTGGATAAATGAAGTTCGAAGCGCTGCGGGATACCTTGCTGAGACCGGTGCAGGCAGTGGCAGGCGTCGTGGAGCGCCGTCAGACCATGCCCATCCTCGCCAATGTGCTTCTGACAGTGAGCGACAAGACGCTCTCAGTGACTGCTACCGATCTCGAAGTGGAACTCGTCGCGGAAGTCGAGGTGGACGTGAAGGAGAAGGGCGAGGTGACCGTGCCTGCCCGGAAGCTTCTCGACATCTGCCGGGCGCTGCCGGAAGGCGCCAAGGTCTCCCTTAGCCTCGAGCGCGACCGTGTCACCGTGAAGTCCGGCCGCAGCCGCTTCCTGCTGGCGACGCTGCCGGCGGCGGAATTCCCTGCTGTGGAGGACATCAAGTCCCAGCGCAGCGTGAACCTGGTGCAGAAGAAGCTGAGGGAGCTCATCGAGCAGACCCAGTTCTCCATGGCCCAGCAGGACGTGCGGTACTACCTGAATGGTCTCCTGTTCGAACTCTCCGCCAACCGGATCCGCGCCGTGGCCACCGATGGCCATCGTCTTGCCATGTGCGACCTGGACGCGGATGTGGCGGATCTTCCCGCGCAACAGGTGATCGTGCCCCGCAAGGGCGTATTGGAGCTGCAACGCCTGCTCACCGACAGCGATGAGCCTGCCAAGGTTTCGTTCGGCGCCAACCACGTTCGCGTGGAGCTGCCCGGACTGCGTTTCACCTCCAAGCTCATCGACGGCCGTTTCCCTGACTACGAGCGCGTAGTGCCAAAGGGCGGCGACAAGGACATCATCGCGGAGCGCCAGGTGCTGCGTGATGCGCTCGGCCGCACCGCCATCCTCTCCAACGAGAAGTACCGCGGGGTGCGGCTGCAACTCGCAGCCAATCGCCTGAAGGTCCTGGCTCACAACCCGGAGCAGGAAGAGGCAGAGGACGAGGTGGAAGTGAAGTACCAAGGTGCGGAGTTGGAGATCGGCTTCAACGTCTCGTACCTGATGGACGCCTTGAGCGCGATCCACGGGGAGCAAGTGCGGATCACCCTCACGGACTCCAACAGCAGCTGCCTGATCCGCCAGCCAGAGAACGACATCTGCCGCTACGTCGTGATGCCCATGCGGCTCTAAGCAGCGGTCATGTCCCTATCCCGCCTTACGCTGCGGGACTTCCGCTGCTTCGCTTCTCTCGAGCTGGATCCGGCCCCTCGGGCCAACCTCATCCTTGGTGACAACGCCTCCGGCAAGACCAGTTTGCTGGAGGCCATCTTCTTCCTTAGCCGGGGCCGTTCGTTCCGAACCGCCAAGGCCGATAACCTGACTCGGCAGGGAGCCGAGAGCTTCCTGATTTCGGGGCTGGTCAAGGACGCGGCCGGAAGCACTACCTTGGGTGTGGTCCGGCAGGGTGGAACCCTGGAAGCGCGCATCGGCGGTTCACCTGCCAAAGGCATGGCGGACCTCATGGAGAGATTGCCGGTGCAGCTTCTGGATTCCGGCTCCCACCAACTCATCGAGGGCGGCCCCCGGCACCGGCGGCAGTTTCTGGACTGGGGCGTGTTCCACGTGGAACCGGGATTCTTGCCCGCTTGGCGCCGCTACCAGCGGGCCTTAAAACAGCGGGGGGCCTTGTTGCGACAAGGCGCTGCTGAATCCCTGGTCCGGACTTTCGAACCCGAGCTGGCTTCTGCCGGAGGGTTGTTGGATCAGTACCGCCGAGACTATTTAGGCCGGCTGGAACCCACCGCCATGGATTGGAGCCGTCGGCTTCTGGGACCAGTGGAAATTGGCCTGCGCTACCTGCGCGGCTGGGGCGAGGGTAAGACCCTGGAGGAGGCCATGGCGGCCAACCGGGCCTTGGACCGGGAACGGGGCGTGACCCGCTCCGGCCCCCACCGCGCGGAGATGGCCGTGGAGATCAATGGCCAGCCAGCCCCGCAGAAAGTATCCAGGGGGCAGCAGAAGGTCCTGGCAGGTGCCTTGCTGCTGGCCCAGGCGGCCTATCTGAAGCAGTCCACTGGTCGTTCTTGCATGTTGCTGTTGGACGATCTGGCGGCGGAACTCGATGCCGGCCACCTGGAACGTTTCCTGGAATTGGTCTGGCAGACAGAGGCCCAGGTGTTCCTCACCAGCGTGGAAAAGGCGCGCTTACCGGACTGGAAGGGTGCCCGTCTGTTCCACGTGGAACACGGGAAAATCGTAAAACCGGTATAATGATAAATCTGCAAAAAAGACCTCTCCCATGGCTGAGAACAAGCGCTACGACTCCTCCAACATCAAGGTGCTGAAGGGCCTGGATGCCGTCCGCAAGCGTCCCGGCATGTACATCGGCGATACCGATGACGGCACAGGACTGCACCACATGGTGTTCGAGGTGGTGGATAACTCCATCGACGAGGCGCTTGCTGGCTATTGCAGTGAAATAGAGGTCATAATCCACGAAGATGAGTCTATCTCCGTGAAAGATAACGGCCGCGGCATTCCCGTGGACATGCACAAGGAGGAGGGCCGTTCGGCGGCCGAGGTCATCATGACCATCCTCCATGCGGGCGGTAAGTTCGACGACAACTCTTACAAGGTGTCCGGCGGCCTGCACGGCGTGGGTGTGTCCGTGGTGAACGCCCTCTCGGAGCACCTGCACCTTTTCATCAAACGCGACGGCAAGCTCTACGAGCAAGAGTACCGGGACGGCGTGCCCCAGTACCCGCTGCGCAGCATCGGCGAGGCCGAGGGCACCGGCACCGAGATACGCTTCAAGCCCGCCGCCACCGTGTTCACCCACATCGAGTTCAACGCCGAGACCCTGGAGCGGCGCCTGCGCGAGCTGTCGTTCCTCAACTCCGGCGTGCGGATCCTGCTGCACGACGAGCGCAGCGATCGGCGCGAGACCTTCCAGTACGAGGGCGGCATCAAGGCCTTCGTCGAGCACCTCAACCGCAACAAGGAAGCGCTGCACCCCACGCCGTTCCGCTTCATCGCCGAGAAGCAGAAGATCACCGTGGAGGTGGCGCTGCAGTGGAACGACTCCTACCAGGAGACGGTGTACTGCTTCACCAACAACATCCCGCAGCGGGATGGCGGCACGCACTTGGCCGGCTTCCGCGCCGCGCTCACGCGCACCTTGAACGGTTTCATCGAAGAATCTCCGGCCTTCAAGAAGGACAAGATCCCCATGACCGGCGACGACGCCCGCGAGGGCTTGACCGCCATCGTCTCGGTGAAGCTGCCGGACCCGAAGTTCTCCAGCCAGACCAAGGACAAGTTGGTCTCGTCGGAAGTGAAGGGCGTGGTGGAATCGCTGATGGCAGAGAAGTTCCAGGAGTTCCTGGAGGAGCGCCCCGGCGAAGCCAAGATCATCGTGGCCAAGATCATCGAGGCCGCGCGCGCCCGCGAGGCCGCGCGCAAGGCCCGTGAGATGACCCGCCGCAAGGGCGTGCTGGACATCGCCGGCCTGCCGGGCAAACTTGCCGACTGCCAGGAGAAGGATGCCAGCCTCTGTGAGATCTTCATCGTCGAGGGCGACTCCGCAGGTGGTTCCGCCAAGCAGGGCCGCGACCGCAAGTACCAGGCGATCCTGCCGCTCAAGGGCAAGATCCTCAACGTGGAGAAGGCGCGTTTCGACAAGATGCTGTCTTCGCAAGAGGTGGGCACGCTCATCACCGCGCTGGGCTGCGGCATCGGCAAGGAA
>DATIVR010000148.1:0-3503 GCA_035465695.1 Gammaproteobacteria bacterium | reverse complement strand
TCTCACGAATCCATCCGCTCGCGTTGCCGATCTGAGCAGGTGTCAAATTAGCTGGACGACTATTGGCAAAATCATCTAAAGCGATGAAGGTGCCACATCGCGGGCAATTAACTTGAAAACGCTGATCGTACATGCCTAAGCCGGCCGAGGTGGCAAGGGCGTCTGTGCATATGGGGCAGCTCACTAGTCTCTCCTTCGGTCGGACGCGGACGATTACCTCTAGAATTCGTTGCCGAAAAGCTGCTGCTTGCGAACGTCAGCAACTGGGACTATCCGGCCCATTGCCTCCGTCCGCGATAGGGCAGTCTACCCGACGCCCATGAAGGGCGGCAATGGTCGCCGGGAAGTCGCCATCCATCCGGTCGGGGCTGCTGTCAAAGGGAGTGGTTCCGGCTCTTCAGGATCATCTCCAGCGCCTTGATCGCGGCCTCGATCTCTTTGTCTTCCAGCCTGGAGAAGAGGAAGGTGGTCTTGAGCTTTTCTATGGTCTGGTCCGGCTCTTCGGTGAGGTTGAGCTGGCGCGCGATGACGGAGAGGATCAGCAGGATGGCGGCGTCTATGCCGCTGCGTCTTTGCAGTTCGTCCGCATGCGCCTGCAAGGTGCTGCGGATGGCGTCCAGTTCATCGCTCATGCTCCACTCCCCGGGTTGCACAGTGCGGTTCCATTCTAGCACCGCGCGTTGCCCTTGATGTCCGTATCAGCACCTACCATCGCGGCATCTCAGACAGGGGGACTGCCCGCCCATGGCCTTGCGCATACTGAACCGTTCCTTTTCCGGCGGCGAGATCACGCCGGAGCTCTTCGGCCGCCTCGATCTTTCCAAGGTGCAGGAGGCGCTGGCGCTGTGCCGCAATTTCATCACGCTGCCGCACGGCCCGGTGGTGAACAGGCCGGGCACGGAGTTCATCAAGGAGGTGCAGGCTTCCGCCAATGCGACCCGGCTGATCCCGTTCAGCTACAACAATACCCAGGCCTTCGCGGTGGAGCTGGGCGCGGGGTATGTCCGCTGGCACGCCCAGGCCGCCACGCTGGCTTACACGGCGCCCGCCGCCTACGGTGCGGGCACGACGTACAACCAGGGCGACATGTGCTCGAGCGGCGGCACGAACTATTACTGCATCGCCACCACGACCGGCAATGCGCCGCCCAATGCGACGTACTGGTACGCCATGCCGGCGGACCTGACCTACGAGATTCCGAATCCGTATGCTGCAGCGGATCTCATGGACATCCACTACACGCAGTCCGCCGATGTGCTGACGCTGGTACACCCGAACTACCCGATCATGGAGTTGCGCCGGTATGGCGCGACCAATTGGCGGCTCGTGCCGGTTAGCTTCGGCCCGCTGATTGCAGCGCCCGCTGGCGGCGGCGCAACGGGGACAGCCATCACCCATACCTACGCCGTGTTGGCGGTTGGTTACACCCTGCTTGCAGGCGGTTCTAGCCCGACGATTGTTGAGTTCATCACTGCGCTGTCCGCTAGCAGCACATGCACGAACGATATTACACAGACGGGGGCATATAACGTAGTGACATGGGGTTCGGTTCCCATGGCTACCGTGTATCTGGTGTATAAGCAAAGCGGAGGCGTGTTTTACTTCCTCGGCAGCACATCTGGCCTGTCGTTCCGTGACGACCCGTCCAAAACGCTCTCTACCCAGAGTCCGCTTACCCCGCAGTTCAATACCAATTCCTTGTATGGGCTCATCTCGCCGCCCGGGGCTGTGACTGCTACCGCATACGCTGCCAGTGGGGGAGCAACCTCTCTGACGGCAAGCGCCACGGGCACCGGTTCGGTGTCCTATTCCTACGTGGCGACCGCGCTGGACGAAAGCGGCAACGAGTCCGGGCCGTCCAATACCGCGACCTGCACCAATGACCTGACGGTGGCAGGCAACCATAACACGCTGACCGTCCCTTCCGTGGCCGGCGCGATCCGCTACAACATCTACCGGCTTTCCTACGGCGCGTGGGGTTTCGTCGGGCAACTGGCTCCGCCGGCTTCCGGTGCCATGTCCTTCGTGGACAACAACATCACCCCCGACATCAGCCGCACGGCGCCGATGATACCGGCCAACACCCTGAATACGCCGGGGGCCTATCCCGCTGCCGTCACCTATTACCAGGGCCGGCGCTTCTTCGGGGGTACGAGCAACCAGCCACAAAACATTTGGGCAACCCGGTCCGGAACTGAAACAGACCTTTCCTACACCATCCCGTCCAGGGACGACAACCGGCTGGCGTTCCGCATCGCGGGACGCGAGGCTTCGGCCATTCGCCACATCGTGCCGCTGCAAGACCTGCTGTTCCTTTCCGCCTCGTGCGAGTGGAAATGCAGTTCCAGCACTGGCGTGCTCACGCCCGCCACCCTCAACGTGCAGCCGCAATCCTACATCGGCGCGAACAACGTGCAGCCGGTGGTGGTGGGCAACGCCGTGCTGTATGCGGCGGCGCGCGGCGGCCACATGCGGCAGATGGGCTACAACTGGCAGATCAACGGCTACCAGTCCACCGACATCAGCATCTTCGCGCCGCACCTGTTCGACTACAACACCATCGTGGACATGGCCTACAGCCGCGGGCCGGTGCCCATCCTGTGGTGCGTGTCGTCCAGCGGCAAGCTGCTGGGCATGACCTGGCTGCCGGAGCAGCAGATCTCCGCCTGGCACCAGCACGACACCGGCAACGGCGATGCGTTCGAATCCATCTGCACCATCTCGGAGAACAACGAGGACATGCTTTACTGCATCGTGCGCCGCACGATCAACGGCGTGACGAAGCGCTATGTCGAGCGCCTGCACACCCGCCTCTACGCCACCCTGGCCGATGCGCACTACGTCGATTGCGGCATCAGCTACACCGCGCCGGTGAAGAGCGGCACCTACGCACTGTCCGGCACCACGCTCACCTGCACGATAGCCAATCACGGCCTGAGCAACGGCAGCACCTACTGGTTCGCCTTCTCCGACAGCGCCTACGGCGCCATGCCGGGCGGCCAGCCCTACACCGTGACGGTGCTGGACGCCAATACCTTCACGCTACAGGCGACGGCCGCGGCATCCGCCAGCGGAACCGTCACCTGGCTGCCGCACACGGCTTCCGGCCTCACCTGGCTGGAGGGGATGACGGTCAACATCCTCGCCGATGGCGCCGTGCTGCCGCAGCAGGTGGTGACCGGCGGCACCGTGACCTTCCCGGTGGGGGTGAGCGTCGCCCACATCGGCCTGCCCATTGCCGCGCAGTTACAGACGCCGCCGGCCGCGCAGTCGATCGACCCCGCGATGGCGCAGGGCATGGCCAAGAACATCAACAAGGTATTCCTGCGCACCTACCGCAGCAGCGGCATCCTGGCCGGGCCGGATTTCACCCGGCTCGTCCCGTGCCGCCAGCGCAGCACCGAGAACCCGGGCGCGCCGCCGAACATGGTGAGCGACGAGGTGGAGATCGTGCTCGATGCGGCCTGGGGCGCGAGCGGGCAGGTGTGCATACAGCAGAGCGA
>DATIVR010000147.1:0-10594 GCA_035465695.1 Gammaproteobacteria bacterium | reverse complement strand
CTCGAACCTGGAACCAAGGGATTATGAGTCCCCTGCTCTAACCAATTGAGCTATAGGCCCTTGCTGTTGATTCAGTGAACCGACCTGATGCGGTGACCCGTCTGATGTCCTGCCGCGCGTCCGTGGTCGCGTTCACCCCGGTTCCGACCGATCGAGCGTCGGCGCGTGTGTCGCGCATTGTACTCGGTGAGATTAGGGTTTGGTTCGGGGCCTTCGTGACCTTGTCCCATCGGAGTGGAGGCGCTGCAGCGCGAAACCGCCAAGCGCCGGCTCCGCTGCGCGAATCGGCATGCCGAAATCCATCCTCCTGAGTGCAGCCTGAAGGCGAGCCTAGAGAAGGAGGTGTCACCCCTCAGGCCACCCTGCATCCCGGACGTCATCGGAGACGACCCGCCTGCGCAGCAGTAGATGGGAATCCATCGCATTTACTCCCCCTCCGGATGCTTCCTCGTCACTGTGATGGAACTCACATTGTCCGGCGTCACCACCTCCGGAGGCCGCGAATCTACTAGGGGTCTAGTACCAATGGCGGCGGCGCGGGGTCTTGTCGCCGCGGTTGTAAATATTTCCCAAAATTACATCGCGTCATATATGTAATTGCCCTAATATGAATTCGGAGATGGCCAGGGGTGGGATGGGGCCAACTCAGCGTGAGGAATCAAGATGTCATCGCGTACCGCGTTGCTGTTCTCGGCAGCCCTTGTCGGTCTGTCCTTGCTTGCGCCTGCCTCCGCGGCGGCGCCCACACTCAACCTCGACCAATACCACGGCAAGATCGTTTATCTCGACTTCTGGGCTTCCTGGTGCAAGCCCTGCCGGCATTCGTTTCCCTGGATGAACGACATGCAGAAGAAGTACGGCGCGGATGGTCTGGTGATCGTGGCCGTCAACCTGGATGAGCAGCAGGCCGATGCCGAGAAATTCCTGCACCAGACGCCGGCGGATTTCACCATCGTGTATGACCCGCAAGGCAAGCTCGCCGAGCAGTACCAGATCATCGGCATGCCGAGTTCCTTCATCATCGGCCGTGACGGCCAGGTGGTGAAGAAACATCAAGGCTTCTTCGACGATTCACCCCAGAAATACGAGGCTGAGCTGGTAGAGCTCTTGCACAAGTGACACGCATGCACTGGAGGGCCATCCCATGAGATTGTCCTGTCTATTGATGTCCTTGGCCGTGTTGGCGGCCCTGCTCAGCGGCTGTTCCAGCCTCGGCGTCAAACCCTGGCAGCGCGGCGCTCTCGCCAAGCCCGAGATGGCCCTGAACTGCGACCCCATGACGCTGGCCTTCGACGACCACATCTATTTCTCCAAGGAGGACATCAGCGGAGGCCGTGGCTTCGCCGGCGGAGGTTGCGGGTGCAACTGAAACCACGTCGCCGTCGCCGCTTGCAGCGCACCTTGTTGGCGTCGAGCTGTGCGCTGTTGGGCACCGCACCGGCCGCCCTGGCCGATACCGGCGACTGGAGTTTCGACACCGGCGTGCTCTTCTATTCGGAACAGGACCGGGTGCAGGCGGTGGAGCCGGGCGCGCTGGTCAAGCGTGACTTCGGCGATGACAGTTTCCTCAGCGCGCACCTGGTGGCCGATACCCTGAGCGGCGCCACGCCCACCGGCGCCATGCCCTCCAGCGGCAAGAGCAGCGTCACCGTCACCAGCCCGTCGGGCAAGACCAGCACCGTCGCCGGCGCCGCCGGCGTCAATCCGGTGGATCCGAACTTCCACGACTTCCGCAAGGCCATCAGCCTCACTTGGTCACAGCCGCTGGACCGACTCTCGCGCATCGACCTGGGCGCCAGCTATTCCATCGAGCACGACTTCAAGTCCCAGGGCCTTAACGCGTTGTTCTCCCATGACTTCAACGACCGCAACACCACACTCTCTCTCGGGGTGGCGAAAGAATGGGACCTGGTGTTCCCCATCGGGGGTCTGCATAAGCCTCTCAGTGTGTTGCCGCACGTCATCGCGACCCTGCCGCCGCCAGCTGGTGGAGGCGACGAAGGCGACATCGGAGGCGAACAAGGTGACGAAGGTCAGGAAGGCGGCGGTGGCGTCATAACCACCAAGAACCCCGTCATCGCCGCCAGCGAGACCAAGCACGTCAACGACGTGCTGTTGGGCGTGACGCAGGTGGTGAACAAGGACTGGCTGACGGAACTCAACTATTCCTACAGCCGCTCCACGGGCTACCAGAACGATCCCTACAAGGTGGTGTCGATCCTCAACACCAAGGCCGGCACCACCCCCGTGGGCGAACCGATATTCAACATCTACGAGAACCGGCCGAGCCTGCACCAGAAGTACGCCCTTTACTGGGGCAACAAGGTCTACCTGGGCGGCGACGTGCTGGACTTCTCCTACCGTTACGGCTGGGACGATTGGGGCATCCACTCCGGCACCTACGAGGTCCGTTACCGTCTGTCCTGGGGCGGCGACTTCTACGTGATGCCGCACCTGCGCTGGTACCGCCAGAACGCCGCCGACTTCTACCACCGCGGCCTGCTGGACACGGACAAGGCCCCGCCGTTCGTGAGTGCGGACTACCGGCTGGCGGCGTTCTCGGCGCGCACCGTGGGTATAGAATTTGGTACCCGTACTTCAGGCGGCAGCAAGGTCAGCCTGCGCGTGGAGCGGTACCTGCAGACCGGCTCCTCGGACCCCCGCGTGGACATCGGCGTGCAGAAGAAGTACGACCTGTTCCCCGATCTCAAGGCGGACATTGTCCAACTCAGCTTCTCCTTCTGAGAAATTCGCCTGGCCGGCGGGCCTGGCCCTGCGGCATGACCAAGGTTTCTGGCGCGCTTCCTTCACCGCCATGGCTTGCCCCTGCGAAGCGCTCATCGATGCGCCGGACGAGGCCGCGGCCCGCCGCGCCGCCCAGGCGGTCGCCGCGGAGGCCTGGCGCGTGGAGCGGAAGTTCAGCCGCTATCGCGACGACAACATCGTCCACGCCATCAACCACGCAGACGGCGAGCCCGTCCAGGTGGACGAGGAGACGGCGCGGCTGCTGGACTACGCCGCCGATTGCTACGAACTGAGCGACGGGCTCTTCGACCTGACTTCCGGGGTGCTGCGCCAAGTCTGGAAGTTCGACGGCAGCGATCGTCTGCCGGCGCCGGAAACGGTGCGTGAGGTGATGAAGCGGGTGGGCTGGCACAAGGTGGACTGGCAGGCGCCCATGCTGCGCCTCGCGCCCGGCATGGAGATCGATTTCGGCGGCATCGGCAAGGAATACGCGGTGGACCGGGCTGCGCAGGCCGGACTGGCAGCCGGCGGCGCGCCGCTGCTGGTCAACTTCGGCGGCGACATCTACGCCACCGGTCCGCGCCGGGACGGCAGCGCGTGGACCGTGGCCATCGAGAGCGCCGCGCCCGGCCACCTCGCGCCTCGCATCGAACTGAAACGCGGCGGCGTCACCACCAGCGGCGACGCTCGTCGCTTCCTGCTCAAGGACGGCGTGCGCTATGGCCACATCCTGGACCCGCGCACCGGCTGGCCGGTCAAGGACGCGCCGCGCTCGGTGACCGTGCTGCACGACAGCTGCACCCAGGCGGGACTGCTCTCTACCCTGGCGATCCTGCAGGGCAAGGATGCAGAGGCGTTCTTGGAAGAAGAGGGCGTCACCCACTGGGTGATGAGATAGCAAAAAAAGGCCGCGTCTCCGCGGCCTTTCTCATTCTCTAAATCCCTTTCGGGATCAAGAATTTTAGTCGAGGAAGCTCCGCAACTGCTCGCTGCGGGACGGATGCCGCAGCTTGCGCAGCGCCTTCGGCTCGATCTGGCGGATGCGCTCGCGTCACGTCGAACCGCTTCTCCGCCGTTTACAGGGTGTGGTCAGTGTTCACGTCGTTCGTTGATGACTCTGAATGCGTCCATCCCCGCCTCGAGTTCCCCGGGCCATCGGTTCTATGACAAGCCGCAGATGCCGAACCAGCGTTTCACAGCAAGCCGGGATAGGCCTGTGCCAGTTTCTGTGCCAGGTAGGTGGCGCCTGCACTGGTCAGGTGGCCGTAGTCGTAGCTGACGAGCTCGCCGGGTGTGCCGTCGAGGGTGGTGAGGCAGCCGCTGTCGTCACAGAACGCACCGTAGGCCGAGAAGTAAGACACACCGGGCATCCCGCTCAGTTCCCGTGCCAGCATCCGGTCCACCGCCGCGGGCTCCGGCATCAACATCCAGTTGCTGCGTCGCGGTACCCCCGAGACATGGTGGTAGATCTCCTGGCGCGCCAGGTCTTCGGGCAGCCTGCCGATCCAGTTCGGTGCCGGACCGACCACCACAATGCGCTTGATGCCCCAGCCGCGCAGCGTCGCTAGGGTGGCCTTAAGCCGGACCAGATTCGGGTCCGCGGCGTCGCCCGAGAGATAGTCCGACCAGCGGCCGAAGAGGATGGCGGCGTCGGGCTTGAGCGCCGGTACGCGGCTCGCCACGTAGTCGTTGGAGGGGGCGCACCAGTAATATTTGGTCCTGGCACCGAAAATGGGCGCGCAGGCGCTGCGCGCGAAATCCGCGAAGCGGTCACGGCCGCCGTCCACGGCGCGCAGCCCCGGATAGAGCAGCGCCGCGTGGGAATCCCCCCACAGTAGCACCAGGGGCTTACGGGCGGCGGGCGGATCCACGCAGGCGGGGCTGAAGGCGTCGCCGGCATCGTCCTTGCCGAGCCAGCAGCTCCCCACCCGGCCCATCTTGTTGACCGGGTAGTGATAGGTGAGGAAGGAGCGCAATTCCGGACTGTACCGTGCCGGCATGCCATCGCTCAGCGCGCAGGCCGCGCCGGCCACCAGTACCAATGAAGTCGCCGTCACCAGTGCCGTCACACTGCGGCGCGCCGGCATGCGGAAACGCAGCGGCTTCTCCACCCAGAAATAGGTGGCGGCAGCCAGCAGGAAACTCGCTGCCAGGAGCACCACCCGGACTCTGCTCGGCGGCGCGCTCAGGTAGAGGATGCGAGCCATAGCCAGGAGCGGTAGGTGCCAGAGATACAGCGGATAACTGATGAGACCGACGCCGACCATGACGCGGTTCGACAGCAGATGTCGGTTGATCCACGCATCGGGCGGCGCGGCGATCAGCAGCACGGTCCCCAGGCAGGGAACCAGGGCCCACCAGCCAGGAAACAGGCTGTCGCCACGGATGAAATGCAGTCCCGCCAGGATCAGTGCGAGGCCCGCCAGCGCCGCGAGGTTGCCGGCGAGACGGCCCCAGCCAGCCGGTAGCCGCTCCGGCCTGTGCAGCGCGAGCCACGCCAGCGCGCCTCCCACCATCAGCTCCCAGAACCGGGACAGCGGCGAGTAGAACGCCGCGTCCGAGTGGCGGTAGACACTGTACACGTTCACGCCGAAGGACAGTGCCGCCACCAGGAGCGTCACTCCCAGGAAGCCGATGCGGCGCTTCCAGCACAGACCGATGAGCAGGGGCCAGAAGATGTAGAACTGCTCCTCCACGCCCAGCGACCATAGGTGCAGCAGGGGCTTGGTGTCGGCGGCGCTGTCGAAGTAGCCCGCCTGGTGCCAGCTCAGCAGGTTGGAGACGAAGCCTGCACCCGCCGCCGCATAGCGGCCGAGCTCCGCATACTCGTCCGGTAGCAGCAGGAACCCGCCGGCCGTCAGGCTTGCGGCGAGCACCACCGCGAGCGCGGGGAAGATGCGCCGGATGCGTCGCGAGTAGAAGTCCGCGTAGCTGAAGCGCTCCTGTTCGATGTTCGCGAACAGGATGCTGCTGATCAGGAAGCCGGAGATGACGAAGAACACGTCCACGCCGATGAACCCACCGCCGACGGATTTGGGGTAAGCGTGGAAGGCGAGCACCGCCAGCACCGCGAGGGCGCGCAGGCCATCGATGTCGGGGCGGTACTTGGGATGGAGCGCCGGAGGATGATCGCCGGGGTTGGAGGAGATGATATCCGTAGCTACGGCGTATCGACGCGACATCCAGGGCGCTCCCATCAGAAACGGGCGTGCCAGCCCGCCGTGGCATCAGGTCAAGGAAGGAAGGCACACCTTAAGAAAAGGCCGCGTCTCCGCGGCCTTTCTCATTCTCTAAATCCCTTTCGGGATCAAGAATTTTCGTCGAGGAAGCTCCGCAACTGCTCGCTGCGGGACGGATGCCGCAGCTTGCGCAGCGCCTTCGCCTCGATCTGGCGGATGCGCTCGCGGGTCACGTCGAACTGCTTGCCCACCTCTTCCAGGGTGTGGTCGGTGTTCATGTCGATGCCGAAGCGCATGCGCAGCACCTTGGCCTCGCGCGTCGTGAGGCTGGCGAGCACCGAGTGGGTAGCCTCGCGCAAGCCTTCCGCCGTGGCGGCGTCCACCGGGGACGTGGCATTGGCGTCCTCGATGAAATCCCCCAGGTGGGAGTCCTCGTCGTCGCCGATGGGCGTCTCCATGGAGATCGGTTCCTTGGCGATCTTCAGCACCTTGCGGACCTTGTCCTCGGGCATCTCCATGCGCACCGCCAGCTCCTCCGGGGTGGCCTCGCGGCCCATCTCCTGCAGCATCTGCCGGCTGATGCGGTTCAGCTTGTTGATGGTCTCGATCATGTGCACCGGGATGCGGATGGTGCGCGCCTGGTCCGCGATGGAGCGGGTGATGGCCTGACGGATCCACCAGGTGGCGTAGGTCGAGAACTTGTAGCCGCGGCGGTATTCGAACTTGTCCACCGCCTTCATCAGGCCGATGTTGCCCTCCTGGATCAGGTCCAGGAACTGCAGGCCGCGGTTGGTGTATTTCTTGGCGATGGAGATGACCAGGCGCAGGTTCGCCTCCACCATCTCCTTCTTGGCGCGGCGGGCCTTGGCCTCGCCGATGGACATCTGGCGGTTGATCTCTTTCAACTCGCCGATGGTGAGGAAGTTATCGGCTTCCATGGCGCGCAGGCGGTTCTGCAGGCGCACCACGTCCTCGCGCTGCTTGCCGAGCGCGGAGGACCACTTGCGCTTGGACTTGATCTGGCGGTCGAGCCAGCGGGTGTTCGTCTCGTTGTCCGGGAAGCTCTTGATGAAGTCCTTGCGCGGCATGCCGGCCTTCTGCACGCACAGCGCCATGATCTGGCGCTCATGGCCGCGGATGGTGTCCACCAGGTGGCGCAGGTTGCCGGTCAGGGTGTCGGTCATGCGCGGCGTGAGCTTGAGCCGCATCATGGTCTCGACGAGCTGCTTGCGCAGGCGGATGGTGCTCTTGTGCTCCACGCCGTTCTTGACCAGCGACTTCAGGGCCTTGTCATGGGCCTTGCGCAGCTCGCTGAAGTGGCGCGCGGCTTCCTCCGGATCCGGGCCGGTATCGGCCGGGTTCTCGGCCTCGCCGTCGGCGGACTCCTCTTCCTCTTCGGCGCCGGCCTTGGCGCCCTTGGCAGGCTTGCCGGGTTTGCCCTTGGCGGCAGCCGGGGCCGGCGCATCGCCTTCCTCGTCCGCTTCGGCTTCGGCCACGGCTTCGCCGTCCACCGTCACCTCGTTGCTGGGCTGGGCTACCGCGATGTCGGCATTGGGATCGATGAAGCCGGCGATGATGTCGGAGAGCTTGGTGCGGCCTTCGGCGATGCCGTCGTACTCGGCGAGCAAGAGGGCGGTGGTGGCGGGATAGGTAGCCACGGCGCCCAGCACCTGGTTCAGGCCTTCCTCGATGCGCTTGGCGATGCGGATCTCGCCCTCGCGGGTCAGCAGCTCCACGGTACCCATCTCGCGCATGTACATGCGCACCGGATCGGTGGTGCGGCCGAACTCGGCGTCCAGCGCCAGGGCCGCGGCGGCCTCTTCGGCAGCCTCTTCGTCGTCGTCACCGCTGGTGGGCGCGTTGTCCGCCAGCAAGAGCTGCTCGGCGTCCGGGGCCTCCTCGTGGACCGGGATGCCCATGTCGTTGATCATCGCGATGATCTCTTCGATCTGCTCGGGATCCACGATCTCGTTGGGCAGGTGGTCGTTCACCTCGGCGTAGGTGAGGTAGCCCTGCTCCTTGCCCTTGGCGATGAGGAGCTTGAGCTGCGACTGGCGGTCGTCGGTGGTCTTCTGGTTCATGCTGTCTCGCGGGTCTTGGGACCCCTCGCCTTATGTCCGTAAGGCAGGAGCCGGAGTGAAACGCTCAAGTTTATCAGAAACCTGGATTTTTTCCAGATAAATCAATTGCTTTTGACGCTATCCGTACCTGGTTTCCGCGCCAAGTCGCTGAGTAATCGGGCCAATTCCGCGTTTTCGGCGGCGTTCAACGCCCGTCTGCGGGATTCGGCTATCAACTCGTCCCGGCGCTGTTCCGCAGGGCGCCGGGCGGTCAGGTCGGCCATGACCGCCTTGAATTCGGTCTCCAGGGCTTCGTCCGGGGTCACGATCTCGGCTTGGGCCAGCTTGTCCAGGAGGGCGCCTGTCTCGCTACCGCGCCAATGCTCCAGAAGAGCCGCCCCTTTCATATGGGGACTCTTGCGGGCGAAATCCAGGACTTCCCGCAATACCTCCAAGCCTGCCTCGCCAGTCACTGACCCAGGGTCATTTACAGCCTGGGCCAGGGCCGGCCGGTACAAGAGGTAACCGATGGCCTTGCGCACCGGCGTATTGAGCGTGACCTTACCGGGCGGCTTGGCGGTCCCGGGCTCTGGGGATCCCGGGCTCTGATTAAGCATAGTCAACTTTCCGGCATCCACCTGGGCCCGCCGCGCCAGTTCGTTCCGCAACATGTCACGGAACACCCCGCTCGGCAGACGTCCAAGCAAGGGGCTTGCCAGGCTCACCAACCGGGCCCGGCCTTCATCGGACCTCATGTCGGTCTGCGCCGCCAGGCTATCCAGGAGATAAGCGGAGAGCGGCAGGGCATCGTTCGCGATGCGCCGCTCGAAAGCCTCCTTGCCCTCCTTGCGCACCAGCGTGTCCGGATCCTCGCCCTCCGGCAGGAACAGGAAACGGATGGTGCGGCCGTCCTGGGCTTCGGGCAGCGCGTTCTCCAGCGCGCGCCAGGCGGCGGCGCGGCCGGCCCGGTCGCCGTCGAAGCAGAACACCACCTCCGGCGCCACGCGGAACAGCTTCTTGAGATGTTCGCCGGTGGTGGAAGTGCCCAAGGTGGCCACCGCATAACGCACGCCGTACTGCGCCAGGGCCACCACGTCCATGTAGCCTTCCACCACCAGGAGGCGCGGGATATCCCGTAGCGCTTGGCGGGCCTCGTACAGGCCGTAGAGTTCACGGCCTTTGTGGAACAGGGCCGTCTCCGGGGAATTCAGGTATTTCGGCTCACCCTTACCCAAGACGCGACCACCGAAGCCGATGATGCGGCCGCGGCCGTCGCGGATCGGGAACATCACCCGCTCGCGGAAGCGGTCGTGATAGCGGTGTTCGCCTTCTTTCTCGATGAGCATGCCGGCGCCCAGCAGGGCCTTCACCGCCGCGTCGTCCTTGCCCACGGCCTTGAGCAAGTTGTCCCAGCCCGCCGGCACGTAACCCAGTCCGAATTCCTTGGCGATCTCGCCGGTGAGGCCACGGCCCTTCAGGTAGTCGATCGCGGCCTGGGAATTCCTGAGCTGCTCCTTGTAGAAGGTGGCGGCCTTGTCCAG
The DNA here is from genome assembly GCA_035465695.1 of Gammaproteobacteria bacterium. Taxonomy (GTDB): domain Bacteria; phylum Pseudomonadota; class Gammaproteobacteria; order Natronospirales; family REEB76; genus DASUBN01. The sequence continues at coordinate 1,069 of DATIVR010000147.1, read as the reverse complement.
CACCTCATAGAGCGGACCATTGGCACTGGCAGGGCTCTCGCCCTGTTCCACCGGCACTTCCATGCCCACCATGTCCGCCAGTTCCCGCACCGCTTCCGGGAACTCCATGTGGTCGTATTCCATGAGGAAGGAGAGGGCGGTGCCGTGGGCTCCGCAGCCGAAGCAGTGGTAGAACTGCTTCACGGGACTCACGTAGAAGGACGGGCTCTTCTCGTTGTGGAACGGGCAGCAGGCGGCGAACTCGCGGCCCTGTTTCTTCAGCGGCACGCGCTTGTCGATGAGCTCGACGATGTCGGCCCGGCTCAGCAACTCTTCGATGAACGCTTGCGGGATGCGCGGCATTCAGGGTGCCCCGATGGAGGCGTCAGGCACCCACGCGCCCTGCTTGCCCCAACGCTTCGCCACCCAACGCTTGGACTCGCTGGGGCCGCGCTTCCACCGCAGCCGCGCCAGGTCGCTCGGCACCAGGATGAGAGCGAAGTGGACCATGTAGATGGAGTACGACCATTTCCCCAGTCTCTGAATATAGCGGTGCTCCAGCAACCGCGCGTGATAGGGCACCACGCCTGCGGCTGCGACACCTCGCATGCCCTCCAGCGGGGCCAGGAAAGCGGGCGCCTTGGCGGGGCCGGTGGACATGCGGATGGAGCTCAGCCGCCCAGCTTGGCCTTGATCTTGGCTGACACGGCGCTCATGTCCGCCTTGCCCGCCACCTTCGGCTTCAGGATGCCCATCACCTTGCCCATGTCCTTCACCGAGGCGGCGCCCGACTCGGCCACCGCGGCTGCCACCAGCTGGTCCAGTTCCGCGTCCGAGAGCTGCGCCGGCATATACGCCTGGATCACCTTGATCTCGGCTTCTTCCTTGTCCGCCAGGTCCTTGCGGTTGCCCTGGGTGAACTGCGCGATGGACTCGCGCCGCTGCTTCAGCATCTTCTCCAGGATAGCCAGCACCTGCGCATCATCGAGCGTGATCCGCTCGTCCACTTCCTTCTGCTTGAGGGCGGTGAGGATCAGGCGGATCACCGCCAGGCGCTCCTTGTCGCCGGACTTCATGGACTCTTTCATGT
>DATIVR010000146.1:0-3790 GCA_035465695.1 Gammaproteobacteria bacterium | reverse complement strand
GCTCTCTGCTTACGGCCAGAGGGCGGTCACGACATTTGACTGAATGGGGAAAGGGGGTCACATGAGAGTTCGCACGGGCAACGGCTCGATGTCTCGCGGTCCGATGGCCGCGGTTATTTTCTCGTTCGCGCTGCTGACTGGCTGCGCATCCACACTGCCAGCCCCGCCGAAGCAACTTCCGCCTGATGATTCTCTCATCGTGCCCGGGAAGCGGATCGGGCCGGTCGCCATCGGCATGACTAGCAAACAGGTTCTGGAAGCCAAGGGCAGTCCCCATGCCAGCGTCAGGTTTAAAGATGCCGCGCTATATAACTACGGGGATAAGAGCGACTATGGAGTCCTTGTAGACGATGACACACAGCAAGTATGGCGTGTGCAAACAACAAGTGATAGCTATGACACTGAAGAGGGCATCCACGTCGGCCAGACTGAGCTTGAGATGCAGGCATCACTCGGCAAACCGGATAATTCAACCCACGACGACAACGACGAGCCGGTGTACCAATATTGCTATGACAGGGGTCTAGCCGTTTACATCACGCAAGGAAAGATATTTATGTTATCGGTATTTAATCCGGGCGGCGTCTGCCAATAGTGCCAGAATTTCGATAAATGGCTTTATTGTCTACGGGGGGTAGGCGTCATGTCAGGAGCACACTTTTTAATTATTGGCCTACGTCACTTTTGCCGCACCGCGCTCTTAACCGCGCTAATCGCGCTTGCCGCGTGCGCATCGTCGCCGCCACTGCCTGCCCCACCGGCCACAGAGCCGACGTTTAATGATTACGTCATCGTTCCCGGGGTGCGCATCGGTTCGGTGTCCATCGGGATGACAGGTAAACAACTGCTGGACGTGATGGGAAGTCCCCAGTCAGCCCTCAATTATTCGGACGGCGCCGCTTACCACTATCCGGGGAATTTCGGCGTGGTGCTTGTCAACGCCACGCAGCAGGTGGTGCGGGTAACCGCTAGCGAAAGCAGCTACCAGACCCAGGAAGGCCTGAAGACGGGGCAGACCGACCTTGAGATGCGCACGATCCTTGGCAACCCCGACGAGACGATCAATGTCGGAAACGACCAGAGTCCCTATTACCGCAATTGCTATGACAAGAAGGGCATCGCGGTCTATGTCGACTGGAACGGAAAGATTGCCAGCATCTCAGTGTTCAACCCGGGCGATACCTGCCTCTGACGGATCGCCTCACGAGTCGCGCCGCTGGCGGGTGCGCGACCTTTGACCTATTGGGAGGATGCTATGGTTCATAAGATCGTCAGCGTTATCTTGTACCTGGCTCTCGCGGCAACGGCGACCACTGTTTACGCCAACGGTGGCGCCGTGCGAGTCCATAACAACACGTCCACCACCGTGACGGTGAATGCCGAAAACGGCTATTGCTGCACCGCGGATGCGGGTGACGAATGCACCTGCGTCCTGTCCCTGGGCCCCCATACCCTCACCGCCACACGCCACGACTCCGACGCGAATCGGGTCGAGAAGGTCAATGTTCCGGCGGAGGGCTATGATTTTGTGCTAACCGACGGAAACCCTTAAAACGTTACCCGCAAGAAGTAAGGGGTCACTCTATGACCGGACATCGCCGCCTGCATGTGATTCTGCTTGCCGCCATGCTCTGTGGCTGTGCCAGTTCGACCATGGTGCTGCCGTCGCCGCCATCGGTCCTGCCGGACAACGACAAGACGATCGTGCCCGGCAGCCGCATCGGTAACTTGGTCATCGGCATGAGTGATAAACAGGTATACCAGCTATTGGGCGACCCGCAGACCACGGCAGACGCACCTCGTGGATTTTCCTACCTCTATCAGTCCATGCAATTAAATACCTACGAGGCCTCCCAGCAGGTGGAAGAAATAGGCACCTCCGACCCGGATTACGTTACACCCGAAGGTGTCCATGCTGGCGGCACGATGTTGAGCTTGCGCAGCAATTATGGAGAGCCGGATGAGATCATTCCAGGCCCGGAATGGTCCATCTACTGCTACGAGAAACTGGGGCTTTACGCCTGGCTGAATCAGGGGGCGAAGATCACCAGTATCGGAGTATTCCGTCCCGGCAATTATTGCTGGGGGACGTCTCGATAGACATCCAAGAGCAAGTTAGTCCGGCTCAGAAAGACTCAGACACCTTTGCACCAGCGCAAGAGGGCAATCCAGGCAACCTGCCTGACCACGTTGTCAGGTTACGTTCCAGTCTGGAATCCTACGTGCCTAGTCGGCTTCTAATGCGGCGTCGCCGGTGGCTGCGGCGCACAGGACGCAGCCTTATCCAGCAACAGGCCACGCTCTTTGGCATTGCCCGTGAGCAACGCCGCCCGCTCGAACTCCTGCCGCGCCTCGTCGAGCCGCCCCAGCTTCATCAGGAGATCGGCTCTCACCGCGGGCAACAGGTGATAGGCCTTGAGCGAGGCTTCCTCCATGAGCGCATCCACCAGCTCCAACCCGGCGGCCGGACCGAAGGCCATGGCCACGGCCACGGCGCGGTTCAGTTCCACCACCGGCGAAGGCTGGATCTGGGCCAGTGCGTCATAGAGCGCCACGATGCGTTCCCAGTCGGTCTCCGCGGCGGTGCGGGCGCGGGCATGGCAGGCGGCGATCTCCGCCTGCAGCACGTAAGGTCGTAGTCCTCCGCCCAACTGCTCCGCATGGCGCAAGGCCTCGAGTCCGCGCTGCACCAGCACGTGGTCCCAGCGGCTCCTATCCTGGTCCATGAGCAACACCGGCTCGCCGCCGGCGCCCACCCGTGCACCAAGCCGCGAGGCCTGGATCTCCATCAGCGCCACCAGGCCGTGCACTTCCGGTTCCCTGGGCGCGAGACTGGCCAGGATGCGCCCGAGCCGCAGCGCGTCGTGGCAGAGTGCCGGGCGCACCCAGTCATCCCCGGCGGTTGCCGAATAACCTTCGTTGAACACCAGGTAGATCACTTCCAGCACTGAAGCCAGGCGCGCGTTCAGCTCCGGTCCCTTGGGCACCTCGAAAGGCACGCGTGCTTCCGCCAGCGTGCGCTTGGCGCGCACGATGCGCTGTGCCACTGTGGCTTCCGGCGCGAGGAACGCTCGGGCGATCTCGGCCACGCTGAGGCCGCAGAGCAGCTTCAGGGTAAGCGCCACCCGCGCCTCGGTGGAGAGCACCGGGTGGCAGGCGGTGAAGATGAGCCTCAGGAGGTCGTCTCCCAACTCATCCTCCACCGCCGCCTCGAAGTCCTCTTCCGCCAGCTCCTGCCGCAGCTCATGCTCGAAGTGCAGTTGGTCCTGCTTGCGCTGCTGCATCTTGCGGTGGCGGAGCTGGTCGATGGCCCGGTTCTTGGCCGCCGCCATGAGCCAGGCGCCGGGATTGTCGGGGATACCCGCGGCGGGCCACTGTTCCAGTGCCGCCACCAGCGCGTCCTGCGCCAGTTCCTCCGCCGTGCCCACGTCGCGGGTGATGCGCGTGAGGCCCGCGATGAGCCGCGCCGACTCGATGCGCCACACCGCCTCGATGGCGCGGTGGGTATCCCCGCTGCCCATGGGTCAGAGGTCCCGCTTCCTGCGGCCCGCCGCTTCCTGGAGCTCCGGCTGGAAATCCGTGGCCTCGAAGATCTGGCGGATCTCGATCGTGTCTCCCGCTGCTGCCGGGCAGCGCCGGGCCCATTCCACCGCTTCTTCCTTGGACTTCACGTCGATCAACCAGTAGCCACCCAGCACTTCCTTGGCCTCGGCGAAGGGCCCGTCGATCAACTTGGGCTTGCCGCCCGCGAAGCTCACCCGGGCGCCGGACGCCGGCGGATGCAGGCCGT
>DATIVR010000145.1:0-16188 GCA_035465695.1 Gammaproteobacteria bacterium | reverse complement strand
TCCTTTCCTGATCACTGTACGTTGAGGTTCACATCATCGAGCACGAAAGACGTCTGCAGGGACGAGTCCTCGGTGCCGGTGAACTTCACCACCACCGTCTGGCCCTGGTAGGCGCTGACGTCGAAGCTGTGCTGCTGATAGCCGCTGGCGGCGTTGACGTTCGAGTACGTGCCCAGCGTCTTCAGCAGTGTGCCGCTCGTGTTGTAGAGCGCCACCGTGAGCTTGTCATAGGCGGTGCTGCCGGTCTCGGCGGTATCGATGTGCAGCCAGAAGCTCAAGGTCGCGGTGGTGAGCGTGGATGGGACCGCCACCTGCTGCGAGGCGGTGTCGGTGTGGGTGGTGCCGTAACCGTCCATCCAGGCATCCCAGCTACCGGCATGGGGCGGTTCGCTGGCGCTGTTGCTCACCACGCCGCTGGAGATGGTCCAGGGCGCCACGTTGGTGGAACCGCCTTCGAAGCCCGGATCACCGATGAGCTGCGAGCCGCCGCCTCCGCCGCTGCCAGTGCTGTAGGAACCGGTGAGGCTCAGGCCCGAGAAGGCCTGGTAACCGTACACCATGACGTAATAGGTGCCGGTCTGGGCGGTGGCGATGTTGCAGGTCTCGGCGTTAGTACCGGAGTTGATGGACCGGCAGTCATAGCTGCTGGTGGTGGGCGCGGAACCGAACTTCACGTAGAGATCCGCATCGCCCGTGCCGCCGCTGGTGACGAAGCTCAAGCCGGTGGCGCCGCTCGGCACCGCCAGGCTGTACTCGAGTTGGGTACCGGCCGCGCCGGAAAGCCCGGTCACCGGCACGCCGTTGGCGAGCGCCGTGGTGCCGCCACCGCCGCTTGAACTCACGGTCACGCTCTCGGTGGCGGTATTGGAGACGTTCCCGGCGCTGTCCGTGGCATGGAAAGTGAAGGAGTCGCTGCCACTGAAACCACTGGCCGGCGTGTAGGTGAAGGCGCCGGTGGCGGCGTTGGTGATGCTCACGGTCCCGTTGGCCGGTACGGAGACGACAGCGAAAGTGAGTGTATCGCCATCCGTGTCCGAGGCCGAGAGCGTGCCGCTCACCGCGGTGCCGGCGCTGGTGCTCACCGAACCGCTGCTGGCGGTGGGCGTGGCATTACCCCCGCCTCCACTGCTCCCCGAGCACGACGTGGGGTTGAACTGCACATCCAGCACCGGGTGCAGCTCGATGGCGTTGGGGGCGACACCCGTCTGGCCATGGTTGAAGTCGAAGAAGCCTATGCCCCTCAGGCACACCGCGATGTTGGCGGTCTTGAACGATGTGGTGACGGCGTACTTGTTGTCGAACTCGGCGCGGGCGCTCTGGATCCCCGCCATGAACGGACTGCCGGAACCCACGCAGGCCGGGTCCGGGATCTCGGCGATCATGGTGTTGCCGGAGGCATCCTTGATCACCAGGTGGTAGTCGGAGTCGGTCTCCAGTTTGTACTCGGTGAGCGTCGCCGGGACCACGAACTGGGTGGTCTCGGTGGGCTGCACGCGGTTGTTGGACGGCAAGGTGGCAGGCGCCGTGAGCGCATCCAGCGCGGCGATGGTGGTGGCGGTGCTGCTGTTCAAGTCCACCAGCCCCACGTCCGCGTCGGTGCCGGTCTTGACCGACCAGCGCTCCACGCCGCAGCTCCCGCTGCTGGCGTTGACCGTGGCCATGACCTGTTCCCGCTCTTCCGGGTCGTTCGGCGTGTACACGGACCGGCTGGCGATGCCGGCGGTGGTGATGATCAGGAGGCCGACCCCGATCCCTATGAGTTTGTGCCCCGTACGCATGTGATGCTCCTGTGTGATGGGCGGCAAGGCCGCAAAACACACAGGCTTTAGCACAGGAACGTGGCAGTTCCCGCACGCATTTCACATGTTCAGGGGCGAATTAAATTCGGCGGAATGAAAAGCGAAAAATCGAAACTTAACTGAATCAAATTTCGCTATTTCGATGTCTTGTCTTCTTTGTGCAGATACTTTCTAGACTTCGTTTCCGGGAACATGCTTCACCTAATTGGGCCGTGGAGGAGGATAGTGTGCGCTAATCCACTCTGCCGGGCTTAGCGTACTATCTGCATTACCCGCCGGATTGTATTTTTCAATGTTGACGAATCGTCTGCCATAAAAGGAGCGGAAGAATACGACGATCCATGAATCCATGACGAATTCTTGATGTCTGGCAAGAGCATCATGATTGAGTCCATCGGTACGAATCTCGACTATCGGAAGCTCAAAAGGCGAACCAAATACAGACCCCGAGGTGCCGCCCCCAGGGCCAAACGATATGCCATCAAATTTGCGCAGCAGGTCAAGTCTGCCGTACTTCTGCAAAGTCGGTGCAATTTTATGCGGCCATTGGACGTCGTTGGTGACTTCGACTGGCACGCCGCCATAGACCAAGTAAATGGCGTCTATTATTCCGGGCCCCGTTCCAAGATTGACTATCTTGTGCCCCAATACTGGGTCATGTTCGTAGGCATTCTTATGTGCGGCTAGCGCAGGCACCAAGCTCAATTCAGTTCGTTCCTGATTGCGGCGTCCTTCACGAATTGAAAATCGAAAGGCGCCTGCGGCAATCAACACGGCTGCGATAGCCGTTATGAGCTGGGCGATATCAACCCAATTTTGATGAGCGATGGTATTAATACTTTCCGACATCGGACTTTCCTTCCCCTAGTGAGCTACGAAAAGAGCGTCGCGAGCCGAAGCAGGACGAGACGCGAGGCTTAGCAGCTTCTTAATCCCAAGATTTGTAGATCAGATCGATGACTATGCGCCCACGGCTGACAGGCACGCAGGTAGCAGATACATTTCCATGGACCCCTCTTTTCGTCCCCCTATCGATAGTACTACCAAAGCCTGATCAGGGCTGGCCGGAGGTGGGGCAACGGTTGAACTGGATATCTAGCAGGGGATGCAGCTCGATGCCGTTGGGGGCGACCCCGGGTTGGCCGTGCTTGAAATCGAAGAAGCCAATGCCCTTCACGCACACGGGCACGCCGGCGGACTTGAAGAAGTAGGTGGCCTTGTACGCCTTGTCGAACTCGGCGCGCGCATTCCGGACGCCGGCGATGAAGGGACTGTCCTTGTCCATGTCGCGCGGATCCGGGATCTCCGCGATCATGGTGTGGCCGGTCTCATCGACGATCACCAGGTGATAGTCGGAATCGACTGCCAGCTTGTATTGCTTGAGTCTGCCAGCGACTGTGAACTGGGTGGTCTCGGTGGGCGGCACGCGATGGTCAGCCGGCAGGATCGACGGCGCCGGCAAGGCACGCAGCGCTCCGATCGTGGTCGCGGTGCTACGGGCGAGATCCACCCGGCCCACATCAGCATCGGTGCCGGTCTTCACCGCCCAGCGCTCCACACTGCAGGCGCCGAGACACAGGCACAGGACGGCACACAGATGGCCGTGACGGAATATCGTCATCGCTTAGCTCTTTCAGTACTGCAGCCTGGGATACCAGTCTCGCCCTCTTCCTTCCGGCGTGAGGTCCAGCAGGTTCCACAGCGGCCAGATCATGTCCACATGCCGCGGGTTCTGACCCTTGTCGCCCTGGGTGAAGGCCAGTTCGCTGGCCCAGAAGTGCCGGACCTGGCCATCCTTCTTCACGAACACGTTCATCATGGGCACCTGGCGGCCGTCCGCGTCCTCGCCGTGGTAGAGGCGGTTGTAGCCGTTGTCGGCGGAGGAGAGGAAGCGCAAGTTGCGCCAGCCGCGGTTGCGGGCGAAGGTCATGATGCGCGGCAGCGGCGACTTGGCCACCACCGCGATGTTGGCGCGCTGGTTCACGTGGTTCGCCGCGCCGTCCAGCGAGTCGATGATGGAGGTGCACATGGGACAAGGGTCCGGCATGCTCAGGCTGTACATGTAGTTGTACAGGATCAACGTGTCCTTGCCCGGCCCGAAGAGTCCCGAGAGCCTGACCTTGCGGATGCCCACCACGTCCGCCTGCTCCTCGAACACGAAGTCTTCCGGCACCTCGCCGCCCACTGGCAGCTTGCGCCGCAGCCTGGCCACGGCCTCCACCTGGCGGCGCAGCGCCACCTCGGCCTTGAGCAGCTGGTCGCGGGCCTTGCGGTAGGACCTGGATTCGTTGGGGAAACGGCCGATCGGCTTGGTTGCGGCCTTCGCGGCCTTCTTCTTGCGGGGCTTCTGCTTGGGCATGGAGTCTGCTCCTCTCGAAGACCTAAGCATATCTCTGTGGGAACGCGCTGCCGGATAGTCCCAGCGTCCATTATGCCGCCCGGCCGCAGACGGCCGGGCGGCTCCGCTCAGGGACCGACGATGGGCATCATGCTGCCGGTGAGCGCCGACACATCGGCGACGGCGGCGCTGGGCTGGGTGGCGCGGCGCGCCGGCCGTCTCTTGCTGCGCTTCTTGCGGGCGGCCGCACTTTTCTTGCGAGCCGGACGGCGTTTGCGGACCGGGGCCTTGCGCTTCTTCTTGGAAGCCTTCTTCTTGGCAGTGCGTCTCTTCTTCTTGGCCATGGCATCCCTCCGTGATGGTGGTGCTACCGGTATCGACTGTACGCCTTCCAGGTCAGGAATGCGCCCAATACCAGGGACACCACGGCGGTGCCGGCCACCATCCCCGGCACGGCGGTGAACACCGCTGCCAGGTCCGCCATCTGGATGGGGAAGATGATCCTGAGCGCGAGACGTGCCGCGGAACTTCCTGGAGGGTGTGGACCTTCAACATCTCAATCACCCAGTGCGGAGAGACGCTTGTTGCAATGGATCACGGTCACCACCGCCGCCAGCGCCAGCAGCTGTGCCGCGAGGAACCCGGCGGCATCCGCAGGGCGCACGCCGCCGAAGGTGAGCGTGAACATGCGGGCCACGGTGAGCGCGGGATTGGCGATGCAGTTGCTGGGCAGGGCCCAGGTGGCGGCCAGGAGATAAGCTCCCACCGCGTAGGCGACCCATTCGGAGCGGGTGTTGCCCACGCGATGGATGACCATGAGGAGCCCGATGCTGCCGACGAACTCCGAGCAGGCCAGGGCGAGCCCTGGCTCGGGCTTCTCCGCCACTTCGAACACCGGCAGCCCGAACAGGAAATGCAGCAGCAGGACCCCTAGGAGCGCGCCGCCGAACTGCATGACGAGATAGCCGGGGAGATGTCTCCACGGGACCTCGCCTTTGGCGCATAGCAACACCGAGGCGAGCGGGTTGAAGCAGGCCCCGGAGACGGCGTTGAGCGAGAGGATGAGCGCGCCGATGCCGAAACCGGTGGCGAGCGAATTGGCCATGAGCGTGAAATATTCGTTGCCACCGCTGGCGTGGGCGGCCGCGGCGTCCGACCCCAGGGTGATCAGCAGCCAGAACACGGTGCCCAGGAACTCGCCGAACAATCTGTCGCGCAGACGCATGCTGCGAATGTAAGCGAAGCCCCGGCACAATCACGCACGCATTTGACCGGGCGCGGCCCTTACATATGTGGCGATCAGTTCTTCAGGGAAGTGACCAGCGCGTCGAAGGCCTGCATGAGGTAGGTACCGTTATAAGGCGTGGTGCTGCGCTCCTGCGCGGCGACCAGTCGATCGCGCAGCATGCCTTCCAGCGCACCCACCAGCATGGAGGCCGCCACGCTTGGGTGATACGTGGACCGGAAACTGCCGTCACGCTGGCCCCGTGCCACCAGGTCGCGGCAGACCTGCATGAAACGGTGATAGCCTCCGGACAGTCCGATCTCCCCCGCTTCCGGGTTGGAACGGCGGCCTTCGAACAACAGCAGGCATCCCAGCTCCTCGTCCTTGTGCAGGGCGTTGGTCATGAAAGCGAACATGCTGAGCAGGGCGCTGTGAGCCGTGATCGAGCCGGACATGATGTCGTTCAAGCGAGGCAGCAAGTCGTCCCACGCATCGTCCAGCACCGCGGTGAGCAGGGCACGTTTGTCGCGGAAATACACCACGAAGTCGCGCCAATCCATGCCGGCATCGCGGGCGATCTGCTGGAGCGTCACATGCTCGTAGCCGCGGCGGGCGAACCGCTGTTTGGCGGCGGTGAGGATGTTGCGGCGCACGGCGTAACGCCGGATGGTGGTGTCACGCCCGACATCGGTATCCGGCGGTCCAGCCGCCGCGGCTCGCGCTTCGAAGAGCATCGACGTCCTTTGTCTGTGTTCCGGCAACGACATATTCCGGTCATGAACCCGTTACGACCATAGGGATACCACCCCAATAGGTCTCAGGTATTCACCCGAGAGGATGCTTGGCAAACTCTGCCCCACTGGCCCGGAGACCCCACGTTTGCGGCCGCCAGCTTGAGGACCGTGCACCCGCCCACTCCCACCGGGTGTACGGGAAGGATTTGTGTGCACGGTCCCAGCGCGACACGCTGCATGCAGATACCGTCTGCGGAGCCTCTTCGGGGTGCCGACACGCATCCGATGGAACGCGGGTGAAAATCGGCATCCTATCTGACCTCTATATCGATAAGCTCGGCCTGCCGCCGGTGCCGGATGTGTTGCCCGACGTACTGGTGCTGGCAGGCAACATCGGCTTTGGCATCAAGGGCATCGAGTGGGCGGTGCGGACCTACGACTGCCCCATCATCTACGTGTTGGGGAACTATTCCTACCGCGGGCACGACCTGGATACCTTCGACGCGGAACTCCGTTCTGTGGCCTGGGGCTCGAACCTGCACCTGTTGCAGAACGAGACCCTGTTCGTACGCGGGACGCGTTTCATCGGCAGCACCTTGTGGACAGACTTCGCGCTGTTCGGTAACGAGGTCATAGGGATGGTGCATGCCAGCGAGGATTGCCCTGACTATCGCTACATCTATAGGGACCATCTTGGCCCGATAACTCCCGGCGACACCATCGCGCTGCACCGTCGCGCCGAGGATTACCTGTGGCGCACGGCTACCGACCCCTATGACGACGGGCACACCGTGATAATCACCCATCATGCGCCGTCACTACGCTCGATACCGACCGGCTACCGCGACGACCGGATCGCGGCCTGTTTCGCCTCGAAGATGGATGACCTGGTGATCGAGGCGGACGCGATGCTGTGGATACATGCAGGGGTGTATGGCCCGGTGGATTACATGCTGGGCAACACCCGGGTGGTGGCTAACCCGCGAGGCGTGTGGGCCGGCAAGGAGCAGCTGCGGGAAGTGGGGAACTTCCGGGCCGATTACGCCATCGAGCTGGGAAAGCACCGCGGCGACACACCCAAGAGGCTGGTTTCCCGCTGAAGGAATGCCTGCAGTGACGCCGATGTCGCGCAGCTCTATTTGCAGGAAGCATCCGGTCTCGTCGACGATACCCGTCGATCAGGTCCGCCCAAGTCGACCACCAGGTCCTTCGCCGCCTTGGCGGTGGAGACCTTCAGGAGCTCATGCCGTGTCACATCGTCCACGTGCCACAGGTGATGCCAAGTCCATGCGGCCATGCCGGTATCGCTGCCGCTCCACAGCACCGCGCCGCTCTTGCCGTCTATGAGATCGGCCTCGATACGCACCGGCCGGGACAGGCGGTTGAACAGCCACCAGCCTGCGTAGCCCTCGCTGTATTCCTCGATACCCTCCTGCAACAGATAGATCCCGGCCAGAGGACGGGTGGCCTTGTGCACGTACAGCAGGCCGCCGATGGCCAGCGTGGTCGCCACCTCGAAGCTGATGTAGGCGCTCTTCCATTTCCCCGGGGTCTGCCCGTAATCCGTGACCCGCAGGCGCAGATAGGCATCGGCCGGATGCGCTGCCTGAAGTCGCGCGAGCGTCGCGGCATCCAGCGGCTCGCCGATGGTCATGGGCCATGCGACCGGCCCCGGGGGAACGAAGCGGGCCGAGACCAGTATCGGATCGGCGGACTGTGAGAAGGCCTGCTGGAGCGCCATGTCCATGGACTGCTCTAGGGTGGTCCTGTCCGATTCCAGTGTTCCGGAAGCTACGTCTTTTCGGTCCGAGTGCAGGACGCGGCGCAGCTGGGCATCGCTGACCGATGTCGCCAACTGCAGGACTGCCAGGTGCGCGCCGGGCTGCAGGGAATCCGTCGCCTCCGGCGCCGTGGCGCAACCAGCCAGCAGGGCCAGCGCCGCGAGACCGCATGGCGCCTTCAGATGCTGGATTGCACTCCTGCTCCTGCTATCGACATCCATACGGCGAGCTCTGATGGAACTGCGAGCATACGCTCAGCTCGCCGTGGGGATGCCTTTAACCCGCGGCCTGGATATGTGATGTCGCTCCGATGGCGTTCAGCCGCCGGGCGGTTCGGGGAGCGTCACGCCCTGCTGCTTGGCGCGCTCCTGCATCTCCTTATGATGCTGGGCGCGGATCGCGGCGCGCTCTTTCGCGGTCTTGGCCGCGCGCATCTTCGCCTGATAGGCGGCGCGCTCCTCCGGTGTCATCAACTGCCAGCCATACACGCGCTGGGCGCTGCCCGCGGCGGGCGCGCGCTGTCTCATGCCGGGGCCGGGCCCGGCGTGCGGGCCCATCATGTCGCCCTGCATGCCGGGACAGGGCATGCCCTGTTCGACGGGGCCTTGGCCACGCATGCTGCCGCGTTGCGGACAGGGCTTCGCGGCGGCGGGCGGCGCCTTCGCCGTGCCGGGCTCGGGACTCTGTTGCGGAGCCGCGAACGCTGCGCTGCAACACATCAACCCGACGCCCGCCACGAAATATCTGATAGCCATGGGAATTCCTCCTTTCGGTCCGCCCATCAGTATCCGCGCCTGCGAAACGCGACGTCTTGACCTGGGTCAGTGAGAGGACCGAAATCTGGTGCTAGCGTGCTGCGATATCCCCGCATTGGGAGATCGCCATGCGCTTCAGCTTGTTAGTCCCACTGGCCCTGAGCACCGCCCTGACCGTGCCACTCGCGAATGCCGCTGATTGGCAGGCACTGCCGGACAAGGCGCCGGTACCCGCCGACAACCCCATGACCCCCGCCAAGGTGAAGCTCGGCAAGATGCTGTATTTCGACCCCCGGCTCTCCTCGACGGGCACGGTCTCCTGCTTCTCCTGCCACAGCGTGCTGGAAGGCGGTGACGACCATCGTCCGGTCTCCATGGGCGTGCATGGGCTGAAAGGCGGCCGCAATGCGCCGACCGTATGGGACGCCGCCTTCCAGTCGGTGCAGTTCTGGGACGGGCGCGCGGACACGCTGGAAGACCAGGCCAAGGGCCCCATCGCCAATCCGGTGGAGATGGGCATGGCGGACGTGGGACTGGCGGTGGACCGCATCCGCAAGATCACCGGATACAAGCCCTACTTCGACCGGGCATTCGGCAAAGGCGACAACATCACCATCGACAACGTCGCCAAGGCCATCGCCACCTATGAGCGCACGCTGATCACGCCCGGCAGCGCCTATGACCGCTTCGTCAAAGGCGATAAGAGCGCGCTCACGGCGACACAGCAACGCGGCATGCAGGCCTTCGACAAGGCCGGCTGCACCGCCTGTCATTCCGGCGCGATGTTCTCGGGTCCGGCGATGCCGGTGGGCACGGGCTTCTACATGAAGTTCCCGGTCTACGCCGACAACCCATACGTGGCGAAGTATCACCTGACCGACGACCTCGGCCGTTACAACGTCACGAAGAAAGACGAGGACAAGAATGTGTGGCGCGTGCCGACCTTGCGCAACCTGGTATTCACCGCCCCCTACATGCACAACGGCAGCGTGAAGTCGCTGGACGAGGCGGTGCGGGTGATGGCCGCGACGCAGCTCAACAAGACGCTCCCGGAGCAGGATGTGCGCGATATCGTGGCGTTCCTGACCAGCCTGACGGGCCCCTTCCCCTCGGACACCTTTCCGCGCCTGCCGCCGACGCCGGGAGACCTCCTATCGGAGGATTGAAGACGCGTGAGGACGCCGCAGCCTCATGGCGCGGCCATCATTGTGCAAGCGTCTTCATCATGAAGCTGGAGGAGCTGGGGCACAGGCTGGCGAACTGCTCGGTGCCGGCGATATCGGCCGGCGCCTCCTCCCGTGGCAGCTTGCGGTATCCCAGGCCGACGAAGAAGCCTTCCGCGGTGGTGGTGAGCAGGTAGAGTCTCTGCACGCCTTCCTGCTTGGCGAGCTCTTCCGCCGCCGCCACCAGATCCTTGCCGAGACCGGCCCCACGATGGGCCTCATCCACCGCCACGGAGCGGAGCAGTCCCACCTCGCCTAGTATCTCCACGCCGGCGCAACCGATGAGCGCCTTGTCGAGGTGCGCCACCAGGAAGTGTTCCAGTATCTCAGGCGTGATGTCTTCGGTGGGAAGCTCGGCGGCCTGCAGGAGCATGTCCATCGCCGCTTCGTCATGGGGCGCGAAGGGCACGATGCTGGGTCTCATTGGAAGCTCGGCGGCGGCGGCAGGCGCCGCCGCACCAGTGAGTTACGCAGTTCCCATTCCTGCTCCGGTGACACCGCCTCGAGGAACTTCACTTCCTCCGCCACCTGCAGGGCGACGGGCTCGCCGTCCCTATACAGCACGCGGTTCTCTCCGATGATGGGCAGCCGCTGGCCGGGCGTGATGATCCCCACCAGGTTCAGCACGTCGGATGCGGCGACCGACACCAGTTCGCCGAGTTTGGGACGCCGGCGCACCTCGCGCAGCGCGCCCACCGCGTCTGGCAGCGCGAACTGCTCGCCGGCGAAGCCTTCCACGAAGCGGCCGCCGCGCACCTCGCCACGGGCCTCCATGCGGCGATAGACATAGAGCAGGTCGCGCCAGGGCGGCAGCGCGTTCTCCCGTTCCAGCACCTTGCGGAACACCACGCCGTAGCGGCGCAGCAGCACTTCGGCGAGATGCGTGAGGGCCTCGGCGTCGTCGCGGGTGCCGTCGCCTTCCACCGCCTGCCTCGGCACCAAGCCCCAGCGGCCCGCCTCATCCACGCCGGGCGCGGCGCCGCGGCGCATGCGGTAACGGGTGGAGCTGCTCAGGGAAGGCCGCTTGCTGGCGGGCGTGATGAGTGCGCGCAGACCCGCGAAGGAATCGGATGCCGCGAGACCCCAGGCCGCGAGCTCGGCGAGGGCCTGCTCCACCTGGGTGCGCAAGAGGCCGGTGTGACGGACGATATCCGTGAAGAACAAGGCGCCTTTGCTGCGCAAGGCCTCGTGCACGGCGCGGGCGGCATGACTCAAGTTGATGGCGCCCGCGTCCGGCATCTCGGCCAAGGTGCGCCAGTGATCCAGCGCGTCGCGCTCCACGAAGGCGATGGGGGTGCCGCGCACCGGGCCGGCGCGGCGCTCCTCGTCGCTGCCGCGCGGCGGCACCAGGCGCATCCAGGCCACACTGCCGCCGGCGCAGAGCTGGTCCAGCATGTGGGGCAGGTAATCCAGCACGCGGGCGGGGAGGATGTCCTGCTCCCAGGCGAAAGCCGGGGCTGAGAAACCGGAGAGTTGCTCCAGGGCGGCGGCCAGCGCCGCCTGTCCCTCGCTGCGCTCGGCGCCGACGCCGTGCCAGTCGAAGAGGAAGCGCAGGTAATCCGCCGGCATCACCGGCTCGATCTCGCTCCGGAGACGCTTCAGTGTGTATCTATGGATCCGCGCCAGCAGACGCCGGTCCACCCATTCGGTGTCGGTGGCGCCCGGAGAGTATTTGCCGCGCATGACGCCGCCTTCCGCTTCCAGCGCCAAGAGCGCCATGTCGATCTCGCTGCGGGCGAGACCCAGTAAGTCCGCGAAGGACTGGGCAGTGACGGGACCGGAACCTTCCAGGCGGCTGCGGATGAGTTCCCGCAGCGCATCCTCCCGGCCGGGGAGCGGGTCCTCGCCCAAGGGCGGCAGTTCCGGTTCGAGCCTGGCATCCGGAAACACCGCCAGGAATTCGCGCAGGCGTTCCGCCGCCACACTCACGATCCGGCCGTTGGGCAAGGTCGCGGCCGTGGCGCGGCGCGCATCGCAGAGCGCATGGAACAGGTTGCGCCAGCCGAAGTCCAGGGCATCGCCGGGGTTGCCGCGGTCACCCTCCTCCTGGGTCAGGAAGCCCAGCACCACCAAGGCATCGTGCAACTCATCGGCATCCCGCGCCGTGGGCCAGACTTCCTCGCGCACGCGGCGGATGGCCTCGGGGTCCAGCTCCGCCAGGGAGCCCGCCTCTTCCAGGCTCATCACTCCGCGGGACTGCACAGCGAGTGTCTTGCGCTCTTCCATGGGCGCATCGTCGAGATAGGCATAAGGCCGCGCGGAGAGGATCTCCTGCGCCATGGGCGAAGGCGCCGCCAGGTCGCGCGCCACCACCTTGAGTTCGCCGCTTTGCAGGCGCTGCAACACCTGCATGAAGCCGTCCGCATCCATGACCTCGTGCATGCAGTCCTTGAGGGTCTGGAGCGCCAGCGGATGGTCCGGCACCTCGCGGGCGCCCGCCAGGTTCTCGGGACAGGCGAGCTGGTCCGGGAACACCACCGCGATCAGGTCTTCCGCGTCGGCACGCTGGAAGGCCGGCGGGTTGCGGTGGCCGTTGCGGTTGCGCCGCACCGCGAGCGCGGTGGTCGCCACCCAGCGCCAGCGGGTACCGAACATGGGCGCCTGGAGGATGGCCTGGGTCAACACGTCCAGCGCCGTCGCCGGATTGAGGTATTTGGCCGGTTCTTCCAGCGGGAAGCTGTGGGTGGCGCCCAGGGACATGATGATGGTGTCTTCCAGGGCCGCCGCCTGCAATTCGAAGTTGAACTTGCGGCAGAAGCGCTTGCGCAGGGCGAGGCCCCAGGCGCGGTTCACCCGCGCGCCGAAGGGCGAGTGGATCACGAAGTGCTGGTCGCCGGCCTCATCGAAGAAGCGCTCGAACACCACCGTGTCCTGGGTCGGCAGCGTGCCGAGCGCGGCCCTGGCGGCGCTGAGATATTCGCGGAGTTGTGTGGCGGCCGCCTCGTTGTGGGTACGCTCCATGAGCGAGGGCAGGATGTCCTCGCCCGCGCCGAGCCGGGCGTCCACGTCGGCGCGCAGGCGCGAGACCGCATGGGACATCTCCGCGGTGCGCGCCGGCGCCTCGCCCACCCAGAACGGGATGGTGGGCGGCTGGCCGCGGGCATCCTCCACCAGCATGCGTCCGGTCTCGACCTTCAGCACCTTGTAGCTGATGTTGCCGAGCTGGAAGATGTCGCCGGGGATGCTCTCGAAGGAGAAGTCCTCGTTGAGCGTGCCGATGCGTAGGCCCGAGGGCACCAGGATCACGTCGTAGTCGAACTGGTCGGGGATGGCGCCGCCGTTGGTGACGGCCACCAGCTTGGCGCCGCGCCGGCCGCGCAGCTTGTGGTTCACCTGGTCCCAGTGCAGGTGCGCACCGCGCCGGCCGCGGCGCGTGGAGAAGCCGTTCGCCAGCATCTCCAGCACCTCGGTGAAATCCTTGCGCTCCAATGCGTGATACGGCCAGGCGCGGCGGAAGGCCGCATACAGCGCCTCCTCCTCCCACTCCTGGCAAGCCACCTCCGCCACGATCTGCTGCGAGAGTACGTCGAGCGGAGCGTCGAGCACCTTGAGGGTATCGAGTTCGCCGCGGCGCACCGAATCCAGGAGCGCCACACAGTCCACGAGATCGTCACGGGAGAGCGGGAAGATGCGGCCTTCCGGCGTGGCGCCCACGCCGTGGCCGGAACGGCCGACCCGCTGCAGGAATACGCTAATGCTGCGCGGTGAACCCAACTGGCAGACCAGGTCCACATCACCGATGTCGATGCCGAGTTCGAGCGATGCGGTGGCCACCAGCGCCTTGAGTTCGCCGCGCTTCAGCCGCTGCTCCGCATCCAGGCGATGGGCGCGGGCCAGGGAGCCGTGGTGGGAGGTGACGTATTGCTCGCCGATGCGCTCGGCGAGATGCCGCGCGACCCGCTCCGCCTGGCGGCGGTTGTTGGAGAAGATGAGCGTGGTGCGGTGGGTCTTGGTGAGTTCCGCCAGGCGGTCATAGATCTCCGCCCACACCTCATGAGCCATGACCGCGGTGAGCGGCGAGCGCGGCATCTCCAGGTGCAGGTTGCGCTCGCGTACATGGCCGGTGTCCACGATGGTGCAGTCCTCGCCACCGGTGAGGTAGCGCGCCACTTCTTCTATGGGCTTCTGCGTGGCAGACAAGCCGATGCGCACGGGGCGCTTGGGGGTGAGCGCCGCGAGGCGCTCCAGCGAGAGCGCCAGATGCGCGCCGCGCTTGTTGCCGGCGAGAGCATGGATCTCGTCCACGATGACGGTCTTGACCGTGGACAGAAGCTTACGGCCTGAGTCCGAGGTTAGCAGGATATAGAGCGACTCGGGTGTGGTGACCACGATGTGCGGCGGCTCGCGGCGCATGCGCTCGCGCTCCGCCTGCGGCGTGTCGCCGGTGCGCACCCAGGCCTTGATCTCCACGTCCGGCAGGCCCTGGGCGAAGAGCTCGTTGCGGATGCCTGCCAGCGGCGCCTGCAGGTTCTTCTGCACGTCGTTGGAGAGCGCCTTGAGCGGCGAGATGTAGAGGACCTGGCACTCGTTGGCGAGGCCGCGTTCCAGTCCCTCGCGCACCAGGGCATCGATGGCGGAGAGGAAGGCGGCCAGCGTCTTGCCGGAGCCGGTGGGTGCGGCGATGAGCGTGTGGGAGCCGGCGCTGACCGCCGACCACGCCTGCGCCTGCGCGCCCGTGGGCTGCGGGAATGTCGCGCGGAACCACGCGGCGGTAGCCGGGTGGAAGCGGTCCAGGGAGGAAGCTAGGGACATCCTCTTATGATACTGCGCCCGTCAATCCCCTGCGCCCAAGAGATGCTGCACGCGCGCCTGGAACGTCAGGGGCTTGCCGTCGCGTCGCACGGTGATGCGGCGCACCGCACCCGGCTTGCCGGACAGGGCCGCGAAGACCTGCTGGATCGTCGCCCGTGCCGCGTCCAGCCCATCCACCGTGTCGAGATGGTCGCCTACGGCGATGCCGCCCGCATCGCCGTGCAGCATGGCGACGTCGTACCCGCCGCCCGCCGCCGGTTCCAGCATCACGCCCACCATGTCCAGGGCCAGGGGCTTCACGCGGGGGTCCTCGGCGAGATACAGCTTGCCCGCCGGATAGTCGATGTCGATGCGGAAATGCCGGAACACGTTGCCGCCCAGCGATCCCACGATGTCGGCGCCGGCGATCTTGCTCATGTTGGTCTCGTAAACGCCGCCCGGCCGTGACACCGCGACGACATGCTCCAGCTGGAACGGGCCCCAATGCAGCGCGGGGACATCCAGCATCTTGAGGCGGGTCTCGAACTTGGCGCCCAGCAGCATGTCGCCGAAGCCGTAGGCGCCCTCGAGCGACCGCCAGTCTTTGTGCGCATGGAGCCAGGCCGCCGCGACCTCATCGGAAAGCATCACACAGGTACCGCCGGTATCCAGCAGCATGCCGTATGGCTTTCCGTCCACGGTCACCGTCACCGTCGGCATGCCGTTCTCGCCGAAGTGCACCGGCAGCTCGGTGCCCGCGTGCTTGCCGCCGGAAGCGCCCAGGCTGAAGGTCCCGGCCGGGTAGTCGAACACCACGTCATAGCCCCGCAGCAGCCGCACCGGTATGGCGGCCTCGGCATCGGTGCCCTGCAAGCCCGTGGCGTTACTCAATACCTCGAAAGCCTTCGCATCCTGCTGCAACTGCACGGCCCGGCCACCCACACTCAACGTCGGCAGCGGCAGCGCCGCCAGGTTCTCGCCTTCGGCCTTGAAACCGCCGTCGGTGGGCACGAGACCGAGCTGGTCCGCGAGTCTCTGGGTGAGAACCAGCGCACCGCCGCCGGTGTCCAGCCAGGCGCGCGCCGTCACCGGATCGCCGTCGCGGTCGCTGAACTGCACGTCGATGTACGGGCGGCCGCCTTCCACATGCATGGGCACGCTCACGGGAGTGCCGGCGGCCGCAGCGGCGGCATTCAAAAGGATGCAGGTGGCGAGCATGGCGAACTGGCGCACGGACACGGTCATGGTCACTCCGATGTGAGGGTCCTGTCAGGGATGAGATGCGGCCGACGCGGCCTTGGCGGCTTCGCGTTCCGCCTGGAGCACGGTCTTCAGGCATCGCCGGTAGCTCTCGCTCAGGCGCTTGGCGGTACCGATGCTCATGTTGGGCGGCAGGCCGCGGTTCTGGCAGGCGGCGTCGGCGCCACGCGCCGAGACTTCGTCGCGGAAGCTGTCGTCGGTGATGACCGGATAGGCGCGATCCAGCCAATCGTTCATGGAACCATAGACCTTGTTCAACTGTTCGGTGACCTGGGACTCATGCGCGTTCCAGTCGCTGGCATCCTGGTTCGCCTTGGCGAACCTGGCGGAGAGCGCGTCCTG
>DATIVR010000144.1:0-11999 GCA_035465695.1 Gammaproteobacteria bacterium | reverse complement strand
CAATGCTTGATGATGGTCTCGAACAGCGGCGTCATGTCGGTGCCGGGCTTGTCGGTGTCCAGCGTCGCATAGCCGTTGAGGGCCGAGGCGTACACCACCGGAAAGTCCAGCTGCTCATCCGAGGCGCCGAGCTTGTCGAAGAGGTCGAAAGTCTGGTCCAGCACCCAGTGCGGGCGTGCGCCGTTGCGATCGATCTTGTTGATGACCACGATGGGCTTCAGGCCGTGGGAGAAGGCCTTCTGGGTCACGAAGCGGGTCTGCGGCATGGGCCCGTCCACCGCGTCCACCACCAGGAGCACGCAGTCCACCATGGACAGCACGCGCTCCACCTCGCCGCCGAAGTCGGCGTGGCCGGGCGTATCCACGATGTTGATGCGGTATTCGGTGTTGCCCTGCTTGAGCCGGATGGCGGTGTTCTTGGCCAGGATGGTGATGCCGCGCTCCTTCTCCAGGTCGTTGGAGTCCATGATCCGCTCGGTCTGCGGGGCACGGGAGTCCAGGGTGCAGGACTGGCGCAGCAGGCAGTCCACCAGGGTGGTCTTGCCGTGGTCTACATGGGCGATGATGGCGATATTGCGGAGATTTTCGATCACTGGGGGTCCAAAGGCTGAAGGGGGCCGAGAAAAACGGCGAATTATACCGGCAAACCCCGGAAAATGAGGGGTCCAAAGGGGCGATTTTTTCAAGCCAGACAAGGGGTTCCGGCCATTGGACAGGGTGTTTTGACTCGCGTAAGCTCTTCGGCCGTTCGGGTCCTGTCAACTTATCTTTGCCGACGTCTACGGGGATGACCTGCTGGATACGCCGGGGGATGATGACTCAAGCTTCGAACAATAAGCGGTCAATCCCCGCAGAACTGCTGCGAAGCAGTGGCGGTGGGGCGAACCGCAGGTAAGCCCCGGCAGTCGGTCTCCAACCCCTCTTCCGTGGCGTGTTTCTAAAGTTCCTGCAAGAGAGTGTTAATCGTATGACGTCCATTTATGTCGGCAATCTGCCTTTCTCCGCCAACGAAGATGAAATCCGCCAGAAGTTCGAGCAGTTCGGCGCCGTGCATTCGGTGAAGCTGATCTCGGATCGCGAGACCGGCCGCCCCCGTGGCTTCGGCTTCGTCGAGATGGATCAGTCCGCTGCCCAGGCCGCGATCCGCGAGCTGAATGGCAAGGACATGGGCGGTCGCCCGCTGCGCGTGAACGAAGCGCAGCCCCGTCAGCCGGGTGGTGGCGGCGGCGGCCGTGGC
The DNA here is from genome assembly GCA_035465695.1 of Gammaproteobacteria bacterium. Taxonomy (GTDB): domain Bacteria; phylum Pseudomonadota; class Gammaproteobacteria; order Natronospirales; family REEB76; genus DASUBN01. The sequence goes on along the minus strand of DATIVR010000144.1, from coordinate 10,762 downwards.
CGCTGGTAAGCAAACCGCTTACAGCCTCTAGCTGAATCCAGCTAAAACGAACCCATGTCTCCGGCCCTAACGGGCCGGAGCATGGGTTTTTTTGTCATCCAAGTTGATGACAATCATCACTTTCCGGCACGGGGTGCCCTGCCTATGATGTCCGGCATCCGTGGGGACGGAGTCCGAACCTCCCGGCGCCGCCATGGTCTCTTGTAGGTAAGCAGGGACTGCGGGCACAGGGGCGGGCTCCGCCGTATCGCAGCTCATAGACCTTAGGGGGAGTACGCCATGTCAGGGGAAAACGCCGTGAATGCTTCCAGCCCGTCTGCCTTCGGCAGCCTCGTCAACATCTTCCTGGAACCCAGGAAGACCTTCGAAGACGTACGCCAGCACACCGGTTGGCTCTGGTACCCACTGCTGCTGGCGTTGGGCGCCCTGGTGGTGACCTTCGTGTTCTATTACGGCACCGCGGATTGGGACGTGATCCGGCAGCAGCAGACGGACATCCTGAGCAACTATCACCTCACCCGTGACCAGATCGACCAGGCCCTCAGCCGCATGACGCGCACCAAGCTGGTGTTGCAGACCTCCATCGGCCTGGTGGTGGTGCTCTCCATCATCTATCTCATCCAGGCGCTGTACCTGTTCCTGGCCGCCAAGGTGGCCGGTGCCGAAGTGCAGAACTTCGGTGCCTGGTTCAGCTTCACCTGCTGGGCCTACTTCCCCTCCTTCCTCGGCTCCATCGCGACGCTCGCCGCGTTCCTGGTCTACGGCAAGCAGGCCACCTTCTTGTCCATCGACGTGACCTCGCTGAACACCCTGATCTTCAAGGTGCCGGTGGACAGCCCCTGGTTCAACATGCTCAACAACCTGCACCTAGCGCTGTTCTGGAGCTTCGCGCTCATGACCATCGGATTCTCCGCCTGGACCAGGAAGAGCCTGGGCAAGTCCGCCGCCATCGTGCTGGCGCCCCACGTGCTGATCTATGGGCTTTGGATCGTCCTGAAACTCATCTGATACGAAGCGACTGAGATGGATAAGCAACGCAAACTGTGGACCGGGCTCGCCATCGTGGGCGGCATCGTCCTGGTCATCGTGCTCAGCAAGGTGGGCGGCAGCCATGGCGGGGTCTCCGTAGAGACCGCCCGGGTGGCGCCCCTCACCATACGCAGCTCGATCCTCGCCTCGGGCGAGCTGCAGTACAAGGACCCGGTGGAGCTCAAGCCCGAGGTGATCGGCAAGATCAGCTCCATCCCGGTGGTGGAAGGCCAGCGTGTGCACAAGGGTCAGGTGGTGCTGCGACTGGACCCGGAGTTGTTCCAGGCCCAAGTGGCCCAGCAACAGGCCGCGGTGCAGCAGGCTGAGATCGCGATCGAGAGCCAGAAGCTCACGGTGGCGAACCTGGAACAGCAATACCAGCGGCAACAAGCGCTGTTCAAACAACACCTGGTGGACGCCAACAGCTTCGACAACCTGAAGAACCAGTTGGACCTGGCGAACACCGAACTCAGCGCGCGCCAGCAGGCCCTGGAGATAGCCCAGGCGCAGCTCGCGCAGTCGCAGCAGAGTCTCAGCAAGACGGTCATCACCTCGCCTCTCGACGGCATGGTCACCAGCCTGCCGGTGAAGGTGGGCGAGACAGTGATCACCGGCACCAACATCGCCGGCGACACCCTCATGGACATCGCCGACCCTTCCGAAGTGCTGGCGGATGTGCAGGTGGATGAGGCGGACATCGCCAACGTCAAACTGGGCGAGGACGCCAACATCGACGCGGTGTCGTTCCCTGACCGCACCTTGCACGGCAAGGTGCGGTTCGTGGCCTCCTCCGTCACCGATACCAGCAACAGCCTGACGGCCAGCACCAGCGCTTCCCAGGGACGCACCTTCGAGGTGAAGATCGCCATCACCGACAAGGATGTGGGGATGCTGAAGCCCGGCATGAGCGCCCGCGCCGAGATCTTCACCCAGAGCACGCCGGACACGCTGGCGGTGCCGGTGCAGGCGATCCTCTACGACACCGACCCGAGCTCGAAGAGCCTGGAGCCCACCAGCGGCGCCTACGTTTACCTGGTGGAAGACGGTAAGGCCAAGAAGACGCCGGTGACCACCGGCGTCTCCAGCGACACATATCAGGCCGTCACGTCGGGCGTCAAAAAAGGCGACGTGGTGGTGAGCGGGTCCTACCAGACGCTGCATCACCTCACCGACGGCGCGGCTGTCACCGCGGCTCCGGCCGCCTCCAGCAAGGCTGATGCCAAGAAGACCCCATGAGCGGCGACACGGTCCTGGAGTTGCGCCAGGTCACCAAGCGTTACGTGATGGGCGATGCCGTGCTGAACGCGCTGGACGGCGTGGATCTCGCCATCCAGCGTAACGAGTATGCGGCGTTCATCGGGCCTTCCGGGTCCGGCAAATCCACGCTCATGAACATCGTGGGCTGCCTGGACAAGCCCACCTCCGGCGAATACGTGCTGAACGGCACGCCGGTCGCGCAGCTGGACGACAACGAGCTGGCGCGGGTGCGCAACCGCGAGATCGGCTTCATCTTCCAGAACTTCAACCTGCTGGGCCGTTCCGACGCCCTGCACAACGTGATGCAGCCGCTCATCTACCGCGGCATCCCCATGGCCGAGCGGCGCCGCATGGCGACGGAGGCCTTGGAGAAGGTCGGGCTGGGGGAACGCCTGCACCACCTGCCCAACCAGCTCTCCGGCGGCCAGCGCCAGCGCGTGGCCATCGCCCGGGCGCTGGTGGGCACGCCCTCGATCCTGCTGGCGGACGAACCCACCGGCAACCTGGATTCCAGCACCGCCCGCGACGTGATGGCCATGTTCGACGAGCTGCACAGGAACGGCAACACCATCGTGGTGGTGACCCATGACCAGGACATCGCCAACCACTGCCGCCGCGTGATCCGCATCAAGGACGGCAAGATCATCAGCGATACGCTGAATCAGCCGAAGCCCGCCAAGAGCGGGGCGTCACGTGTATAACTTGCTGGAAAGCTTCCGCGCAGCCTACACCGCGATCTTCGCCCACAAGCTGCGTAGCGTGCTCACGACCTTGGGGATAATCATCGGCGTGATGTCGGTGATCGCGGTGGTGTCGTTGCTGCAAGGCTTCAGCAACGCGCTTTCCACGAACTTCAAGGGCATGGGCTCCAACACCGTCCTGGTCACCTCTTTCCAGTCCCGCAACACGCGGCTTTCAGGCAAGGTGCCCAAGCTCACTTCCGAAGACCTGCTGGCCATCCAGCACGAGGTGCCAGGCATCAGCCGCATCACCCCGGTGCTGATCATGGCGTTCCTGAACGGCGAGGTGCAATACAAGGGCCAATCCACCTTCGCACTGATCGCCGGCACCACCTACTCCCACGCCCAGAACACCGAGTTCTATCCGGACCAGGGACGCTATCTCACGCCGAGCGACGACTTGGCGCATCGGCGCGTGGCGGTGGTAGGCACCAGCGTGGTGAAGGACCTGAACCTCGGTGCTGATCCGGAAGGCCGCTTCATCGAGATGTACGGCGAGTGGTTCAAGGTCATCGGCGTGCTGCATTCCCTGGGTTCGTTCCTGGGATTCGACCAGGACTCGCGCATCTACATCCCCTATGGCACGGCCCACAGCCTGCTGGGCGGCGCCACCAATCCGGACATCCAGGTGGACATGGACGTCGCGGACATCAAACATCTCGATGAGATCAAGGGACGCATCACCCAGGTGCTGCGCCGCCAGCACCATCTCCGGCCCGGCGACGACGACGACTTCAAGGTGCAGACCGCCTCGCAGCTGGCCGACAGCATCAACCAGATCTTCAACAGCGCCACCGTGATCCTGGGCGGCATCGTCAGCATCGCGCTGCTGGTGGGCGGCATCGGCATCATGAACATCATGCTGGTGTCGGTGACCGAGCGGACCCGGGAGATCGGCATCCTGAAGAGCCTGGGCGCGCGGCGCTCCGACATCCTGATGCAGTTCCTCATCGAGGCGGTGAGCCTGTCGCTCCTGGGAGGACTGATAGGCCTGGCGCTGGGATACGGCATCGGACTCATGGTCGTCAAACTGGTGCCCGCCTTCCAGGGCGCCTATGTGCCGTTCTGGGCAGTAGCCCTGGCCATGGGCTTCTCCATGGCGGTGGGCGTGGTGTTCGGCATCGCGCCCGCGGCGAAAGCCGCCGGTCTCGATCCCATCGACGCCCTGCGCTACGAGTAGCCGCATGTACGCGTTCGCCGAAGCCCTCCGTTCCGCCCTCCAGGCCATCCGCGCCCACAAGCTGCGCAGCTTCCTGACCACGCTCGGCATCATCATCGGCGTGATGGCGGTGGTGACGGTGGTGTCGCTGATCCAGGGATTCAGCCAGTCCATCAGCAGCCAGTTCGCCGGCTTCGGCACCGACAGCCTGACCATCAGCTCCTATCTTCCCTTCAAGGAGCAGTTGCAGGGCAAGACCGCCTACATCACGCCCGACGACATGCTGGCCATCCAGCACGAGATACCGGGCATCAGCGGCGTCACGCCCCTCCTCAACCTGGGCCGCTTCGGTTCCACGGTGCAGTTCAAGGGCGCCACCGGTTCCTCCCAGGTGGAAGGCGTGACCCAGGGCTACGCCGACGTGTTCAGCCAGTACCCGGACACCGGCCGCTTCATCACACCTTCCGACGATCTCACCCACCGGCGGGTAGCGGTGATCGGCCAGACCGTCATCGACAACCTGCATCTGCCAGCGGACCCGCTGGGCAAGTACTTCCAGATCGGCGGCCAGTGGTTCGAGATCGTGGGCGTACTGCACAAGCAGGGTTCGATCCTCGGCCAGGACCAGGATAACGAGGTGCTGATCCCCTACGGCACGGCCCACAGCCTCATGGGCGGAGCCACCAAGGAGGACATCCAGATCGAACTTAAGGTGAACAATGCCAAGCAGATGGATGAGACCGCGGCACGCATCCGCCAGCTCCTGCGGCGGGAACACGAGCTGAAGGCGGGACAGGACGACGACTTCAAGGTGCAGACCGCCTCCCAGTTCACCGAATCGTTCCAGAGCATCCTGAACACCCTGACGGTGGTGCTGGGCAGCATCGTCGGCGTATCGCTGCTGGTGGGCGGCATCGGCATCATGAACATCATGCTGGTGTCGGTGACCGAGCGGACCCGTGAGATCGGCATCCTGAAGAGCTTGGGTGCGCGGCGCTCCGACATCCTCATCCAATTCCTGCTGGAGGCGGTGGCGCTCTCCATGTTTGGCGGCATCATCGGCCTCCTCTTGGGTTACGGCATCGGGGAACTCATCGTCTATGCCGTCCCGGCCTTCCGCGGAGCCCACGTGCCGCTCTGGGCGGCCCTGGTATCGATCGGATTTTCCACCGCTGTCGGCATCATCTTCGGCATCACCCCGGCGGCAAAAGCCGCGGCACTGGACCCTATCGACGCGTTAAGATACGAATAACCTGTCACGGGTGTTCGTATGACCTCCAAGACCCTGCCCACCCTGGTGGGCCACCGGGGCTATCCAGACCGCTATCCCGAGAACACCCTCATCAGCGTGCAGGCGGCGGTGGACGCCGGCGCGCCGTGGTTCGAGTTCGACCTGCAACTGTCCGCGGACCGGGTGCCGTTCCTCTGCCACGACGATTCCCTGGAACGCACCGCCGGCATCGATCGCTTGATCATGGACATGAGCTCGCAGGAGCTCGCCTCAGTGGACGTGGGTTATGCCGCGCGCTTCGGCGACCGTTATGCAGGCACCCCACCCACCTCCCTCGCGGAACTGGTGAGCTGGTTCGGCAAACAGCAAGGCAGCCAGGCGTTCGTGGAGATCAAGGCGGAGAGCCTGGAACATTTCGGGCATGCCGAAGTGGTGGGACGCATCATGCGGGAGGTCAAACCTGTGCTGGACCGCTGCGTGATCATCTCCTTCGACGCCCAAGCCCTGAAGCTGGCGAGGCAGATGGGCGCAGGACCGGTCGGCTGGGCACTGGACGACATCGGCCAGGACGCTGTGAAGACCGCCCTCGCCTTCAAGCCGGAATACCTGTTCGTGGGCGACCGGCGCTTCTCCCAAGCCCAGGCACTCTTCCAGGGCCCATGGCAGTGGGCGGTCTACCAAACCCAGGATCCGCAACGCGCCGTAGAGCTCACCGAACAAGGCGCCGATCTGGTGGAGACCAACGCCATCGGCGAGATGCTGCGGGCCTTGAGCTGAATCATGAGCGAACCCTACGACCTCGCCATCATCGGCGCCGGCATCCACGGTGCCGGCGTGGCGCAGGCCGCGGCGGCCGCGGGATATAGCGTGCTGGTGCTGGAACGTACCGGGCCGGCCGCCGGCACCTCCAGCCGTTCCAGCAAGCTGATCCACGGGGGCCTGCGGTACCTGGAGCAGTTGCAGCTCAAGCTGGTGTGGGAATGCCTGCACGAGCGTGAACTGCTGCTGAAGCTCGCGCCTGACTTGGTCAAGATCAAACCGTTCTATATACCCGTCTATGGGGACACCCGCCGGCGGCCCTGGCAGCTCTATGCGGGTCTCGGTCTCTACAGCTTGCTGGCGGGGCCGGGTCATCACGCGCGGTTCCGGACCCTGCCACGCAATGAATGGGACCGGCTGGGTGGACTCGACACCGCGGGCTTGCAGCAGGTGTTCCAGTATTGGGATGGCCAGACCGACGATGCGGCGCTCACCAAGGCGGTGCTGCGTTCGGCCATGGATATGGGCGCCGAACTACTCGCACCCGTGGAGTTCCTGGGCGCAGACCTGGAGGCCCAGGGCGCCTGGCTGCGTTACAAGGAAGGCGGCCAGGACAAGCGTTGCCGCGCACGGGTGCTGGTGAATGCCGCGGGACCTTGGGTCAGCCAGGCGGCAGCCAAGATCACGCCCTTCATGAGCCGCGTCCAGGGTGAACTGGTGCAGGGTGCGCATGTACTGCTGGATATCCCCAGTCGCGATGGCATCTTCTACATGGAAGTGCCCAAGGACGGGCGTGCCGTGTTCCTCATGCCCTGGAAGGGCATCAGCCTGGTGGGCACCACCGAGACCGTCTTCGCCGGCCGCGACCCCGGTTCCGTGGCGCCGACCGAGCAGGAACGTGACTACCTGAAGGCGGTGGTGCAGCGGTACTTTCCCACGCAGACGTTCACGGAAGTAGCGGCCTTCGCGGGCTTGCGCGTCTTGCCGCGGGACGCGACCCGGCCTTTCGACCGGGGCCGCGAGCTGATCCTCGAGACCGATCGCGGCTATCGGCCGCGGGCCATCAACCTGTACGGCGGCAAGCTCACCTCCTATCGCGCGGATTCCCTGAAGGTGCTGCGCAAGATCCGGAGCAGCCTGCCCTCACGCAAACGCCGGGGCGACACCGCCCGACTGCCGCTACGACCGGCGGACTGAATGGCCACCGGCTGCGTGCTGGTGTTGGACCAAGGCGGACACGCCAGCCGGGCCTTGGTATTCGATCCGCGCGGCCGCGTATTGGCGCAAGCGGAACGGCGTATCGCCACCCGGCGCCTCGGCGCCCTCAAGGTGGAACACTCGGCGAATGCCGTCCTGCGTTCACTGCTGGATGCGGCCGCTGAGGCGGTGGCGGCGTTGCCCGCCGGCACCGAAGTCGGCTGCGCCGCACTCGCTACCCAGCGCTCCAGCATCGTCTGCTGGGATCGCGAGACCCTGCGTCCCCTGTCGCCGGTGCTGTCCTGGCAAGACCGGCGCGCGGCACGAAAAATCTCGGCCCTGGCGGGACATGGAACACGAGTGCGGCGGCTGACCGGATTGGTGCTTTCACCCCATTACGGTGCCACCAAACTGGCCTGGTGCATCAAGCATGTGCCTGCGGCGCGCCGTGCCGCAGGCGAAGGCCGTCTCGCGGCCGGGCCCTTGGCGAGTTTCCTCGCGGCGGGACTCACCGGACAAGGTCCCGGCGTCACCGATCCCGTGAACGGTTTCCGTACCCAGCTCATGGACCTCGAGACGATGGATTGGTCCGCGGAGCTCTGCGAGTTGTTCGATGTGCCGCGCGGCGTGCTGCCCCGGTGCGTGGCGAACCGCTACGACTTCGGCGCCTTACGGATAGCCGGCCGTCACATACCCCTGACGGTGGTCACGGGCGACCAGCCGGCGGCGCTGTTCGCCCAAGGTCCGCCGGATCCGCGCACCGCTTACATCAACATCGGCACCGGCGCCTTCGTGCAGGCACTGGCAGACGAAGACGTGCCTGGCTTGTTGCGTAGCGTGCTATGGCGGGACGCGGATAGGACTCTATTCGCCCTGGAAGGGACGGTGAACGGTGCCGCTGCGGCGCTGGACGCCATGGCGAAACAGCGGGGCCTGGATCCGGCGAAGTTGCTGCGCCTCTTACCAAGCTGGCTTGCGGAGTCACGGGAGCCGCCGCTCTTCCTCAACGGCGTGGGCGGCCTGGCGGCGCCGTTCTGGCAGCCGGAATTCCGCACCCGGTTCGTCGGGAGCGGCGACACCCCGGCACGCATGACGGCCGTGGTGGAAAGCATCGCGTTCCTGTTGCTCACCAATCTGAAGCGCATGCAGGATCATGGGCTCCGGTTCACCCGCCTGCGGGTGAGTGGCGGCTTGAGCCGGCTGGATAGGCTATGCCGACGCCTGGCGTCCCTGAGCGGCCTTCCGGTGGAACGCGCGGAATCGCAGGAAGCCACCGCCATGGGCCTGGCGCGGCTGGCGGGCGGGCTCACCGAGGCGCCGCCACTCAGCAGCGCCCGTTTCGAACCCACAGTGGATGTCGCATTGGCGGCACGCCAACGGCGTTGGCGAGACGCACTCAACGCCGCATTGCGGACACGCAAATGAGAAGGCCCGGCTGAAGCCGGGCCTTCTCGTCACAAGCGGAGCCGACCTTACTGCTTGCTGTCGTCGCTCTTCACGGCCCAGGTGGTGGGCAAGGAGGGCGTCCAGGAATCGAAGCCGTGGGAATCCCACACCGTGCCGGAGATGCCCTCGCCTTCCGAGACCATGGACACGTCGTAGTTGCCGCCGGCGGTGAGGCTGGAGGTCAGGTGCGGATTGAAGACCAGGCGGAAGTCGCCCTTCTCGTTGGTGGTCACGATGGCGAACATGTGGAGCGGCTTGTAGGCCGGGGTCTTGAAGGTCACGTCCAGCGTGGCGTCGCCTCCCTGGATGACCAGATTGTCGCTGGCCAGCAGGTAGCCGGGAGCCTGGCCCGCCAAATGCTGGTGGCCCGGATACGGGGCCAGTGCCCACTGGCTGGGGAAGTCCTCGCCCGTGGCAGCCGCCGCGGCCGGGGCAGCGGTGGCGGGAGCCGGAGCGGCGGACTTGGCGCCCGCGGCAGCCTTGCCTGCCGCAACGGTGGCCGCAGCAGGTGCCGCGGAGACGTCGGGGGCCGGCAGCTTGGGCGGCGTGGTCAGCAGCTTGAAACCATTGTCTGACTGGCCGAAGTCGAGCTGGGCACCGTTGATGCTGAAGCTCTTGAAGCCGGACTGGTCCTTCAAGATCTTGCAGCTCGGCTTGTAGAAATCGGCCCAATCCAGGGAGGCGAAGGCGACGGTGCACTGACCGTCGTTCACGGTGATGGCGCCGATGACCAGATGGTCACCCGCCGGCAGTTGCGTCACCAGCGCATAAGGCTTGCTGGAAGAGCACCCGAACAACAGCAGCAGCGCGCCGAGCGCGCCCGCACGTACGGTCCAATGGGTCATGACACGGCTGATCATGGCATCTGTCCCCGTGGTTGATGGCAGGAAGCGGCCCCGCGGCCTCGCAGAATCATAGACTTTTGCTCCGCGGGAATCCACGGGGCTGGCGGGTCGTCACAGGCTCGCGGCCAGCCGCACGCCTTCCTCGATGGCGCGCTTCGCATCCAGTTCGCCGGCGAGGCGCGCGCCTCCGATGAGATGGGTCTCCACCCCTTCCAATGCGGTCTGCAGGTCGCGGCGGCTCAGCTGGCCGGCGCAGATCACCACGTTATCCACCGCCAAAAGCCGTGGTTCGCCGTGCACCGTGACGTGCAGGCCTGCGTCGTCGATCCGCAGGTAGTCGACGCCACCCAGCATCTCCACCTTGTGGGCCTTGAGGGAAGCGCGATGGGCCCAGCCGGTGGTCTTGCCCAAGGTCCGCCCGGGACGGGAGGGCGTGCGTTGCAGCAGATATATCTCGCGGGCCGGAGGTTCCACGTGGGGTTTCATGAGGCCGCCCCGGGAGGCGTACCGTTCATCCACCCCCCACTCCTCCAAGTAACGGTGCGCATCCAGGCTCGGCGAGGGGACGGCTTGCACCAGGAACTCGGCTACGTCGAAACCGATGCCACCGGCACCTACGATGGCCACTCGCTTTCCCACCGGCTTGGCCTTGAGCAGCACATCGATATAAGAGAGGGTCTTGGGATGGTCCATGCCGGGGATGCCCGGGTCCCGCGGCAGCACGCCGGTGGCCAGCACCACGGCGTCGAAACCGCCGGCCTTGAGCGAGGCCGCTGTCACTTCCTCGCCGAGCCGCACTTCCACCCCGGTGAGTTCCAGGCGGCGGCGGAAGTAGCGCAACGTCTCGTGGAACTCCTCCTTGCCCGGCACGCGCTTGGCCATGTTGAACTGGCCGCCGATCTCGGAGGCAGCCTCGAAGAGCGTGACCGCGTGGCCTCGTGCGGCGGCGGTGGTGGCCGCCGCCAGGCCCGCGGGTCCGGCCCCCACCACGGCGAGCTTGCGCTTGCGGGCCACCGCCCGGATCAGGATCTCGGTCTCGCGGCAGGCCAGTGGGTTCACCAGGCAGGTGGCCCGTTTCTGCTCGAACACGTGGTCGAGG
>DATIVR010000143.1:0-7615 GCA_035465695.1 Gammaproteobacteria bacterium | reverse complement strand
CTTCATGATCTCCGATGGCTGGAACCGTACTACGCCCAGACTCAGCCAGCGCTGGGCGCCACGGCCGATGTGGCCGGAGTGCAGCGTGAGCATCAGCAGCACCAGGCCGATGCCGAAGATCCAAGGCGCCCACAGCCGCAGGAACTGCGGCGAGATCTGCGCGACCACCAGCAACACGCCGAAGGAGAGTGCCAGGCGCAACGTCTGGCGATACACGGTGTCGATGTCCTGCCCGGCGGCGCCATAGAGGATGATCAGGCCCATGCCGCACAACATCAGCACCGCCAGCAGCAGCGGTCCATCCAGGTTGAGCCGGTGCAACCAGCGTTCCCCGGCGCTCATCTCGCCGGCGGCCTGGTACCCGGAACTGGAAGGCAATTCGTGCTTCATGGCTTGGGTGCGGCGGGCGTGTCCGGGATCGCTGTGGCGGTCTGATTCAGAAGATACGTGTCCATGACCTTGCGTGCCACCGGCGCCGCCACTGTGCCACCGCCGCCGCCATGTTCCACCAGCACGGCGATGGCGATGCGCGGCTGCTGCAGCGGTGCGAAGGCGATGAACCAGGCGTGGTCGCGGAACTCCTTGGGCAGCGTGTCTTCTTCCTCCTCGCCCATGATACCAAGGCGCTTGGCGTGCACCTGGGCGGTGCCGGTCTTGCCGCCGAAAGGATACTTAGCGCCGGCGCTGGCTATAGACGCGGTGCCGCCCGGCTGGGTGACGAGATGCATCGCATTGATGACGATATCCCAGGCATTGGGGTTGCTCTCCTGCACCGTGGACAATGCCTGCGGGGCGATGTCGCTGATCACACCGGACAGCGGATCGCCTTCCGAGTGCAGCACGTGTGGCGCGAAGCGCTGGCCGTGCATGGAGAGCGTGGCGGTGGCAGCCGCGAGCTGTAAAGGCGTGACCAGCATGTAGCCCTGGCCGATGCCGGTGATCACCGTCTCACCCAAGTACCAGGGCTTGCGCAGGGTGCGCCGCTTCCACTCCGGCGACGGGATCACGCCATTCAACGCGCCCACCAGGTCCACGTCCGGCGGTTGGCCGAGACCAAACTGCGTGAGGAAGTCGTGCACATGATCGATGCCGAGTTTCATCGCCACGGTATAGAAGTACACATCGCAGGATTGGGCGATCGCCTTGGTGAGGTTGGTGTCGCCATGCCCGCCCTTGCGCCAGTCGCGATACGGGTTGGGATTGCCGGACAGATAGAAGTAGCCAGGGCACATGACGTTGGTGAAGGGCGTCACCACGTTATAGTTGAGAGCCGCCAAGCCCAGGAACGGCTTCACGGTGGATCCAGGCGGGTATTGGCCGCGCAGCGCACGGTTGAAGAGCGGCTGGGAGGGATCCGTCTGCAGTGCGTCGTAAGTATCTACGTCGATGCCACCCACGAACAAGTTGGGATCGAAGCTAGGTTTGCTGACAAGTGCCAGGATCTCGCCGGTGTTGGGATCGATTGCCACCACGGCGCCGTAGTTGTCTCCCAAGGCTTGCTCAGCAGCTTGCTGCAGGCGGATGTCGATGGAAAGATAGAGATCGCTGCCAGGCACCGGCGGGGTATAAGAGACCGCCCGCACCGGACGTCCCTCCGCCGTGGTCTCCATCTCACGCACTCCCACCGACCCGTGCAATTGCTTCTCGTACGCGGCTTCCACGCCGGTCTTTCCCACCGAGGAAGTACTGATGTACTGGTTCGGATCGAGCTCCTGCAGTTCCTCGGGACTGACGAGACCCGTGTACCCCACCACCGCGGCGGTGAGTTCGCCCTGGGGATAGAAGCGTTGTAAGGTGGCGGTGATGTCCACGCCCGGGAAATCCTGGCGTTGGGCCGCGAAACGCGCGACTTCTTCATCCGAAAGCCCGGTGCGCAAGGGCAGTGGCTGGAACGGATGCTTGTTCTTGAGCAGCTCGTTGAAGCGTTTCAGGTCGCCGGGACGCAGCGTGACGATCTTGCCTAACGCCTCCAGCGTGGCCTTCAAGTCGGGTACCTGTTCCGGCACCACGTCCAGTTCGTAACTGGGCTGGTTCTCCGCCAGCGGCACGCCGTTGCGGTCGAAGATGAGGCCGCGCGGCGCCTGCACCGGTTCGGCACGCAGGCGGTTGCCCTCCGCGAGGCTCGCGAAGTGGCTGTAGTTGATCATCTGCAGCCAGACCATGCGGCCCATCACCACCAGGAACAGCAGCGCGGCGATGGCAGCGACCACGATGGCGCGCACCCGGAACAGGTGTTGCTCGAGCCATTCGTTGCGGATGCGGATTCGGGGCATGGGGTACGGTGTCAGCCCACGCGATAGCGCTGCTGCAGGCGCGACATGACTTGCATGATCCAGGGCCAGAGCGCGGCACTTATCACCGGTGGCAACCAGCGCAACTCGGGACTAACGGTGTAGCCCAGCATTCCATCCACCCAGAACATCACGAACGCATTGAGGTAGAGCAGCCCCAGCACCACCACGCACTGCTGCCACCAGGGATACACGCGCACCTGCAGGTGCAGCCAGAGCGCCGCCCAGGCCACCACTATCAGTGCGAGCGCATGCTCCCCCAGCAAGGTGCCGCTCAGGGTATCCACCAACAGGCCGGCCAGGAAGGCGGTTATCACGCCCACCCGCTGCGGCAGCCAGAAACACCAATAGATGGTGATGAGTGGCACCCAGACCGGACGCAGTGCCTCCGCCCATTGCGGCAGGGGCCAGATGGTGAGCACCAGCGCCACCACGTAGCTGGCGACGATGACCCAGAGACCGCGCGGAGGTGAGAAGTCGGCCATCACTTCTTCTTCCCGGATTTGGGCGGCTTCACGGGCGTCGGCTTGGGAGGCAGCGTGGTGGCGGGCGGCGGCTCGGCCGGCCAATACAGCAATACTTCGTGGCCATGATTCAGGTCCGCAGCAGTACGTGCGCTCACGTGGGCGAAAGGTTCCGCCGGATCACGCGCGAACTGGGTCACCACGCCCACCGGATAGCTCTGCGGGTAGTGGCCGCCGAGGCCGGAGCTCACCAGCAGGTCGCCAGGCTTGATGTCCGCGTCATTGGTGACATAGGGCAGCGCGAGCTGCGTAAGGTCGGCGGTACCGACCGCCAGGGTGCGCAAGCCGGTCCGGTTCACTTCCACCTGGATGGCCTGGCCGGGATCGCTGACCAAGGTGACTTCGGAAGCCAGCGGGTCGGCGCGCGTCACCTGGCCCACGATGCCGTAAGCATCCAGCACCGTCTGGCCCTCATAGACACCCTCGTGAGTACCTTTGTCTATCACCACCAGGTGGCGGAACGGATCCAGGTCCGCGGAGAGGATCACCGCTACGCTCACGCGGCCGCCCATCTGCGCGGTGGCCTGCATCAGGTTGCGCAGGCGCTGGTTCTCCTGCTGCAGGGCCGCGAGCGTCTGCAGGTTCACGTCGGCCTGGAGCAATTGGCTCTTGAGCTGGGCGTTCTCAGTGACGAGCTGGGTGTGGGTGGCTAGTTTGTCGCCGGCCCAGGTCCACAGGGCATGCGGAGCGTCCACGATCACCTGTACCGGATAGACCAGGGTCGCCAATGCGGCATGGATCTGCTTCATCCGCCCCGTCTGATGGTCATAGACCATCATGACGATGGACAGGCAGATGAAGAGCAGAGTGCGTAGCGCGCCAGCAGGGCGGCTGGAGAAGAGCTGGGGCGAGCGTTGACGGCGGAAGACGGCCATCAATGCGCCTCGGAGGGCAGAGGATGGCGAGGACCGATCTGGAGGAGGGATGTCACCGGAGCCTCAGACCGCCGCCTATATAGAAGGATGCGCTAGTGTGAGGCCCTGGGAGCCTGCCCGCAACAGCCGGCAGGCCGTCAGACGAGGCTTATTCGACCGCGAAGGTCTCGGCACCGTATTCGTCGATGAGTTCCAGCACCTTGCCGCCGCCACGGGCCACGCAGGTCAGCGGGTCATCGGCGATCAGCACCGGCAAGCCCGTCTCCTCGCGCAGCAGGCGATCGATGTCGCGCAGCAGGGCGCCGCCGCCGGTGAGCACGATGCCATTGGTGGCCACGTCGGAACCCAGTTCCGGCGGAGTCTGCTCCAGGGCATGTTTCACCGCACCGACGATGCCGGCCAGCGGTTCCTGCAACGCTTCCAGCACCTCGTTGCTATTGAGGGTGAAGCTGCGCGGCACGCCTTCCGAGAGGTTGCGGCCCTTCACGTCCATCTCCAGCAGCTCCTTGCCGGGATAGGCGCAGCCGATTTCGTGCTTGACGCGCTCGGCGGTCGCCTCACCTATCAGGATGCCGTAGTTGCGGCGGATGTAGTTGATGATGGCCTCGTCGAACCGGTCGCCGCCGATGCGGGCAGAGGCGGCGTAGACGATGCCGTTCAGGGAGATCACCGCCACCTCGGAGGTGCCGCCGCCGATGTCCAGCACCATGGAGCCCTTGGCTTCGTGCACCGGCAGGCCGGCGCCGATGGCCGCGGCCATGGGTTCTTCGATCAGGTAGACCTTGCGCGCACCGGCGCCGGCCGCCGATTCGCGGATAGCACGGCGTTCCACCTGGGTGGCCCCATAAGGCACGCACACCAATACGCGCGGGGTGGGGCGGAAATAGCGATTGCCATGCGCCTTCTTGATGAAGTGCTTCAGCATCTGCTCGGTGATGGTGAAGTCGGCGATCACGCCGTCCTTCATGGGACGTATGGCGACGATGTTGCCGGGCGTGCGGCCCAGCATGCGCTTTGCATCCGAGCCGTAGGCCTCGATGACCTTGTTGCCGCGGCCGGCTTCCTCGCGGATGGCCACCACCGAGGGCTCACTCAGGATGATGCCCTTGCCACGCATGTAGATGAGCGTGTTGGCCGTGCCTAAGTCGATGGACAGGTCCGTGGAGAAGAATCCGCGCAGGCTCTTGAACATGGTTTTCTTGGAGATACCGGGGCAGGGGGAGCGGGTTACTTTAACAATGGGGGGCTCCGGCGGCAAGCAGCTTTGTGCGATAATCCGCTGGATTTCCGCAGGTTTTTCCCCGGAGCGACCATGTCCCTCACCCCGGACGACGTCAAGTCCATCGCCCGTCTCGCGCGGCTGGCCATCGCCGAGCAGGACATCCCGGTTTATGCCAAGAACCTGTCCAGCATCCTGGAGTTCGTGGCACAACTGGATAAGGCGGATACCGCCCAGGTCCAGCCCATGGCCCATCCATTGGTGGGAGCCGCTCAGCGCATGCGTGAGGACCAAGTGACCGGCCAAGTGGAGCGGGACCGTTACCAGGCCAATGCTCCCCAGGCGGAAGCCGGGCTGTATCTGGTCCCCCGGGTCGTCGAATAAACATCCGTCGCATCAGCAAAAGTTAAAACGCGCCCTCCGAAGGGCCGCGTTCCAGGGATCCAAGATGTTGCACACCAAATCGCTCGCCGAGATGGCGCGGGACCTCAAGGGCCGGAAAGTATCCAGCGAGGAGCTGATCAAGACCTTCCTGGCACGCATCGAGAGGCACAACCCGAAGCTCAATGCCTTCATCACCGTGGTGAAGGAACAGGCCATGCAGGAAGCCCGTGCCGCCGATCTGGAGATCGCCGCTGGCCGCGGTGGCCCCCTGACGGGCCTGCCCATGGTCCACAAGGACATCTTCTGCACCTCAGGGGTGAAGACCAGCTGTGGCTCGAAGATGCTCGATAACTTCGTGGCGCCTTATGACGCCACGGTGGTCGAACGCATGAAGCGCGCCGGCATGATCATGCTGGGCAAGGCCAACATGGATGAATTCGCCATGGGCTCTTCCAACGAGACCAGCTTCTATGGTCCGGTGAAGAACCCCTGGGATGAGACCAAGGTCCCCGGCGGTTCCTCCGGCGGCTCCGCCGCCATCGTCGCGGCCCGCCTCGCACCGGCCGCCACTGCCACCGATACCGGCGGCTCCATCCGCCAGCCGGCGGCGCTCACCGGCGTGACCGGTATCAAGCCCACCTATGGGCGGGTGTCGCGGTACGGCATCGTGGCCTTCGCCTCGAGCCTCGACCAGGCCGGCATCATCACCTATTCGGCGGAAGACGCCGCCATGATCCTGCAGGTCATGGCCGGTTTCGACGAGCGCGATTCCACCAGCGTGGACGTCCCGGTGCCGGACTATGTAGCGGGCCTCGGGCAGTCCCTCAAGGGCCTGCGTATCGGCGTGCCCAAGGAGTTCTTCGACAAGGGTCTCGATCCCAAGGTCGCGGAAGCGGTGCAGGCTGCCATCAAGGTGTACGAGAGCCTCGGCGCCGTGGTGAAGGACGTGAGCCTCCCGAACTTCATGCTTTCGGTACCCACCTATTACGTGGTGGCACCGGCGGAGTGTTCTTCCAACCTGGCGCGCTTCGACGGCGTGCGCTACGGCTACCGTTGCAAGGACCCGGTGGACCTCACCGATCTCTACATGCGCAGCCGCGGTGAGGGCTTCGGCGCGGAGGTGAAGCGCCGCATCATGACCGGCACCTACGTGCTGTCGGCAGGCTACTATGATGCCTATTACCTGAAGGCCCAGAAGACCCGTAGCCTCATCCGGCAGGACTTCATCGAGGCCTTCAAGAGCGTGGACGTGATCATGGGTCCCACCACGCCGACGCCTGCCTTCGGCTTGGGCGAGAAGACGGACGATCCGGTGACCATGTACCTCAACGACATCTACGCCAACGGCGTGAACCTGGCCGGCCTTCCCGGCCTGTCCATCCCGGCCGGCTTCGTGGGCGGACTGCCCGTGGGACTGCAGATCATCGGCAACTACTTCGACGAGGGCCGCATGCTGGCGGCCGCTCATCAGTACCAGAAGGAAACCGATTGGCATACCCGTCTGCCGAAGGGGTATGAGGCATGAGCATGGAATGGGAAACCGTCATCGGACTCGAGGTCCACACCCAGCTGCTCACCAAGAGCAAGCTGTTCTCCGGCGCATCCACCCAGTTCGGCGCGCTACCCAATACGCAGGCCAACCTGGTGGACCTGGCATACCCAGGCGTGCTGCCGGTGCTAAACAAGGAAGCCGTGCGCATGGCGGTGAAGCTCGGTCTCGCCATCGGTGCCAGCGTGGCGCCGCACTCGGTGTTCGCGCGCAAGAACTATTTCTATCCGGACCTGCCCAAGGGTTACCAGATCAGCCAGTACGAGTTGCCGGTGGTGGCCAAGGGCCATCTCGACATCGAGCTGGATGACGGCACGGTGAAGCGCATCGGCATCACCCGCGCGCACCTGGAGGAAGACGCAGGCAAGTCGCTGCACGAGGGCTTCGGTAACCAGACGGCCGTGGACCTGAACCGCGCCGGCACGCCGCTCCTGGAGATCGTCTCGGAGCCGGACATGCGTTCGGCCAAGGAAGCGGTGGCCTACCTCAAGAAGCTGCACAGCCTGGTGATGTACCTGGGGATCTGTGACGGCAACATGCAGGAAGGCTCGTTCCGCTGCGATGCCAACGTCTCGGTGCGGCGCAAAGGCGAGACGAAGTTCGGCACCCGCGCCGAACTCAAGAACATCAATTCCTTCCGCTTCGTGGAGAAGGCCATCAATTACGAGGTGGCTCGCCAGATCGAGCTCATCGAAGGCGGCGGCAAGGTGGTGCAGGAGACGCGGCTCTACGACTCCGACAAGGACGAGACCCGCTCCATGCGCGCCAAAGAG
>DATIVR010000142.1:0-6947 GCA_035465695.1 Gammaproteobacteria bacterium | reverse complement strand
TATATCGCCGCCGGTGACCCGGGCAAGCACGCCACGGTGCCGCTGATGCATGCCCTGGTGGAAGCCGGCGCCGATGCGCTGGAGCTTGGTGTGCCGTTTTCGGACCCCAGTGCCGACGGTCCGGTGATCCAGGCTGCCTGCGAGCGCGCCCTGGCGGCGGGGACCACGCTGACGGACGTGTTCGCCATGGTGCGGGAGTTCCGCACTCGGGATGCGGAGACACCGGTGGTCCTCATGGGCTATCTCAACCCTGTGGAGGCCTTCGGTCATCAGGCTTTCGCCGTTGCCGCTGCCGAGGCCGGGGTCGACGGCGTGCTCACCGTGGACATGCCGCCGGAGGAGGCGGAGCCCTTGGCAGATCTGCTGCGCGCCATGGATATCGACCCCATCTTCCTCCTGGCTCCCACCACCGACCCGGCGCGGGTCCGGCGTATCACGGAAACCGCCTCGGGCTTCGTTTATTATGTCTCCCTCAAAGGCGTCACCGGCGCCAGTCGGCTGGACCTGGATGCGGTGCGTAGCCGGCTCGCCGAGCTGCGTCCCTTGACCACACTGCCCATGGGCGTGGGTTTCGGTGTCAGGGACGCGGCCACCGCCGCGGCGTTGGCATCGGCGGCCGATGCGGTGATCGTCGGCAGCGCGGTGGTGAGCCGCATGGCTGAGCACAGGGATGACTTGGCCCGTATGACCGCCGAAGTGCAACGATTCGTCGCCGGCCTGCGCGCAGCCATGGACGCGGCCCGCGCCAACTGACAGAGGTCCCAATGAACTGGTTCAAGAAGCTCGTCCCATCACGGATCAACACCGAAGGCCGCGCCAGCCGTCGCAGCGTGCCGGAGGGACTGTGGACCAAATGTGACGAATGCAACTCGGTGCTGTATCGCGCCGAAGTGGAGCGCAACCTCTACGTCTGTCCCAAGTGCAACCACCATATGCGCCTGGGGGCGCGCCAGCGCCTGGAGTACTTCCTGGACGCCGGTTCCGGCGTCGAGATCGGCGCCGACATCGAGCCCATCGATACGCTGAAGTTCAAGGACAGCAAGAAATACAAGGACCGCATCGTGGCCGCCCAGAAGGCCACCGGTGAGAAAGATGCATTGGTCGCCATGAAGGGCCGTCTCAAGGGCATGCGGGTGGTGGCTTGTGCCTTCGAGTTCCGTTACATGGGCGGATCCATGGGATCGGTGGTGGGCGAACGCTTCGTGCGGGCCGCGGAAGCGGCCCTGGAAGAGGGCGCGCCCCTCGTGTGCTTCTCCGCGAGCGGCGGCGCCCGCATGCAGGAAGCGCTCATCTCCCTCATGCAGATGGCCAAGACCAGCGCCGCGCTGGCGCGCTTGGCCAAGGCCGGCGTGCCTTTCATCTCGGTGATGACCGACCCCACCACCGGCGGCGTGTCCGCGAGTCTTGCCATGCTCGGGGACGTCAACGTCGCTGAACCGAAGGCTCTCATCGGGTTCGCTGGTCAGCGTGTCATCGAACAGACCGTGCGCGAGACGTTGCCGGAAGGTTTCCAGCGCAGCGAGTTCCTGGTGGAACACGGCGCGGTGGACATGATCGTCGATCGCCGCGAGATGCGTGACCGCCTTGCGGGTCTGCTCGCGACCTTGACTCGTCAAGACGCACCTGCCGACGCCGAGAACGCCTAAAGCTGCCAGCGGCGCCTTTCTATGCGCTTTGAGACACTCCCGGAATGGCTGTCCTGGCAGGAACAGCTTTACCCGGACGTCATCGATCTGGGACTGCATCGGGTACAGGCGCTGCTGAAAGCGCTGGATCTGACTCGACCTGACTTTCCCATCCTCACCATCGGTGGCACCAACGGCAAGGGTTCCAGCGTCAGTCTCGCCGAAGCCATCCTGCGCGCTTCGGGCCATAAGGTCGGCGCCTATGTCTCGCCGCATCTCCTGCGCTACAACGAACGGGTGCGGGTGGATGGCCTCGACGTCTCGGACGCCGAGTTCTGCCAGTCCTTCCAGCGCATCGACGACGCTCGCGGTGACTTGCGTGTGACCTATTTCGAGTTCGGCACTCTCGCGGCCATCGACATCCTGGTCCGACGGGGGGTGAGTGTGGCGGTACTGGAAGTGGGATTGGGTGGTCGTCTGGACGCGGTGAACGCGCTGGATGCCGATGTGGCGATTGTGGCATCGGTCGGCCTTGACCATCAGGACTGGCTGGGACCGGACCGGGAGAGCATCGGCCGCGAGAAGGCCGGCATCTTCCGTGCCGGCCGCCCCGCCGTCTGTGGCGACCGGGCTCCCCCGATGTCACTGGTGCGGCATGCCACTGATATCGGCGCCAGGTTCCAGGCCATTGGCAGGGACTTCGAGCGCAGCATCCAAGGCGACGCATGGAGCTGGCGGGGACAGGGCGGCGAAATGAAGGACCTGCCGGCACCGGCGCTGCCAGGTCATATCCAATACGACAACGCCGCCACGGTCATTGCCGCGCTGCAGTCCTGCCCATCGCTGCAGGTCCCGGAGGCGGCCGTCCGTCAGGGACTCCAGGCAGCACGCATACCGGCGCGTTTCCAGCGTGTCCCAGGCGATGTGGAGACCGTGTTCGACGTCGGTCATAACCCGGATGCGGCCAACGTGCTTTCCGAGAATCTGCTGGCTTTCCCGGCGGCGGGACGCAGCTTCGCGGTGTTAGGTATGTTCAAGGACAAGGCGGTGGAAGAGGTGGCTCGCGCGCTCAGTGGGCGCTTCGACCACTGGTACCTCGCTGGCCTGGATGGGCCGCGCGGCCAGGATGCCGCCGCGCTGGCGACACGGGTGCGTTACGCGGTGCCCGACGCGTCACTCAGTGAGTTCGCTTCAGTGAACACTGCCTACGACGCAGCCATGTCGGCAGCCCGACCGGGTGACCGGGTCGTGGTGTTCGGCTCGTTCCAGACAGTTGGTGCCGTGCTGAAAGGCCGTTGAAAGAAGTTATACTGCCCGCGCGCGGCGTCCCGCCGCATCAGGGGAGCGGAGCATGGAGATCGGCCTCAAGGAACGCTTGATCGGTGCGGCGGTATTGGTGGTCCTCGGGGTCATCATCATCCCTTTGTTCCTGAAGAGCTCTCCCTCGCCGGACTCCACCGTGAATCAGCCGCTCACCCTGCCGCCATCCAGTTCGACGGGTACCCAGCAGTACAGCTTGCCGTTGGATTCCACCGCCACCATGCCGGCGGCGGCGACTCCCGCGTCCACCGCTGCAGCGCCGGTACCCGTTCCGGTGCCGGCCACCAAGCCCGCGGTACACGCCATCCCGCGTCCGACTCCGGTTGCCCCGGCGCCTGCGGCCGTCCCCGCACCCAGCGTCTCTGGCAAGTGGTTGGTGCAAGCCGGCAGCTACGGCAGCACCGCGAACGCTGAGAAAGTGGTGGCGACGCTCAAGAAACATGGCATCCACGCCACTGTCAGCCACTTCATCAAGGCCGGCCATACCTACTATCGAGTACGCATCGGGCCCTATACCGAGCGTGCCGAGGCTGAGAAGGCCGCCGCTGCGGTGGCCAAGGCATATGGCGGCAAGGCAGAAGTGGTGCCCAACGCCTGATACTTGTGGCGGCTCCCGGCCGACCATATTTACGATCCCGTAGACCGGCGCCGCGAGGCGCTGGTCGCGTCTCTGGTAAAATGTGCATCCAGACCGGCGAGGCATAACTGAATGACCCCAGCCGACTACGCCATATTGATCATCCTGTTCGTGTCGGCCGTGCTCGGCCTGGTGCGTGGCTTCCTGCAAGAGGTGGCTTCGCTCCTCATCTGGGTGGTGGGCTTCTGGCTTGCCGTGCGGTATGCGGCGCAGTTGGGAGAATTCTTCCGCTTCGTGAAGACTCCGGAAGACCGCTTGGTGGTCGGTTACGGCCTGTTCGTGGTGGCCATCCTGATCGTCAGTACCGTCGTGGGCATGTTGCTGAAGAAACTGGTGAAGAGTTCGGGCGCCGGGGTAGGCGACCGTTCTCTTGGTACCCTCTTCGGCGTAGCCCGCGGTGTGGTGATCGTCACCACGCTCATCCTGGTAGGGGAGATGGCGCTCTCGCCCCCGCCCGTCTGGTGGCGCAAGTCCAGGCTCATCCCCTATGCGGCGCCGCTGGTGAAGGTGGCGCGGCGCATGGCGCCGGCGCGGTTGGACATGGTCCGGTCGCTGCAGCAGCCGTCAGTGGATCTCGACAAAATCTGAAGCGAGGCAGCTAAGCGAATGTGCGGCATCGTCGGAATCGTCAGCAAGAGCAACGTCAACCAATTGCTCTACGATGCCTTGCTGGTCCTCCAGCACCGCGGCCAGGATGCTGCCGGCATCATGACCGGAGAGCAGGCTCACCTGCATCTGCGCAAGAGCAACGGCTTGGTGCGCGACGTGTTCCATGAGCGCCACATGCTCAAGCTCACCGGCAACATGGGCATCGCCCATACCCGTTACCCGACCGCCGGCAACCCGCATTCTTCCGAGTCCCAGCCGTTCTACACCAACTCGCCCTACGGCATCGGCTTGGCCCACAACGGCAACCTCACCAATACCCGCGCCCTGCGCGAGCTGCTGCTCAAGGAAGACCTGCGCCATCTGAATACCGACTCTGACTCCGAAGTGCTGCTCAACGTGTTCGCCCACGAGCTGCAGCGGGTCGGCGGCGTGGAGCCGGACGAGCGCGCCATCTTCAAGGCGGTCAGCGCCGTGCATCGCCGCTGCCGCGGCGCCTACGCCGTCACCGTGCTGGTGGCCGGCTTCGGCGTCGTGGGCTTCCGCGACCCCAACGGCATCCGCCCGCTGGTGTATGGCAAGCGCGAGACCGAGCAGGGTACCGAATACATGCTGGCGTCCGAGAGTGTGGCGCTGGACGTGTGCGGCTTCCAGCTGGTGCGCGACGTGGCGCCCGGCGAGGCTGTGGCCATCCACAAGGACGGACGCATCTTCACCCATCAGTGCGCCGACAAGCCGGTGTTCTCACCGTGCATCTTCGAATACGTATATTTCGCCCGTCCTGATTCCACCATGGACGACGTGTCCGTGCACAAGGCCCGCATGCGCATGGGCGAGAAGCTGGCCGAGAAGATCCAGCGCGAGTGGCCGGACCACGACATCGACGTGGTGATCCCGATCCCCGACACCAGCCGTACCAGCGCGCTGCAGCTAGCGAACATGCTGGGTGTGAAGTTTCGCGAGGGGTTCATCAAGAACCGCTATATCGGCCGTACCTTCATCATGCCGGGCCAGAAGTTACGCTCGCAGTCGGTGCGACAGAAGCTCAATGCCATCGACCTGGAGTTTCATGGCAAGAACGTGCTTCTGGTCGACGACTCCATCGTGCGTGGCACCACGTCGCGACAGATCGTGCAGATGGCCCGAGACGTGGGAGCCAACAAGGTCTATTTCGCGTCGGCAGCTCCGCCGGTCAAGTTCCCCAACGTATATGGCATCGACATGCCGAGCGGCAAGGAACTGATCGCTCATGACAAGAGCGAGGCCGAAGTGGCCGAGTTCATAGGCTGCGACAAGCTTATCTATCAGGACCTGGACGACCTCATCGACGCGGTGCGACGCGGCAATCCCCGCATCCAGCGTTTCGATACCTCTGTGTTCACAGGCGAATACATCACCGGTGACATCACGGCTGACTACCTGGCGTCCCTGGAGCAGGAGCGTTCCGACGAAGCCAAGCAGAAGCGCGATCAGGCCGAGCGCATCGTCAAGATCTCCTGACAGGCGGCAGAGACGTGCTCGGACCCGCCGCGCCCTCCCGGGTCTTGTTGCTGGACTTGTATCGGCACGGCGTCGCCGCGGTGCATGGCGGCGCCATCGTGCGGGCATGGCTGACGAGCCGCCCGGAACTGCCGCCATTCCACCTGGTGGCTATCGGCAAGGCTGCCGCCGCCATGACCTCCGGCGTGTTGACCGCGGCATCGGAAGGTCTCCAGTCCGGACTCGTGATCACCCGCTACGGCCATCTCACCGAACCCGTCTATCAGGATCCGCGCCTCGTCTGTCTTGAAGCAGGCCATCCGCTCCCGGACACCCAAAGTCTGGCGGCGGGGCAAGCCTTGCAGCTGTTCCTGGAACAGGCGCCAAGAGAGGCCCATTTCCTGTTCCTCATCTCCGGCGGCACCTCGAGCTTGGTGGAAGTGCCGGCGCCCGGCATCACCCTGGCGGACCTGCGGCAACTCAACCTCTGGCTGCTGGGTAGCGGGCTCTCCATCGGCGATGTGAACCATATACGCAGTGCAGTCTCGCGCATCAAGGGCGGCCGCCTCGCGTCCCTGTTGTATGGCCGGCGCGCGGTGCAACTGCTCATGTCTGATGTGCCCGGCGACGTGCCGGCCGACATCGGTTCGGGCCTGTTATCGCCGGCGCCATCCCGGCCACTGCCCAAGTTGCCGGCGCGCTTCAGCGCGCTGCCCTTCCAGCAGGCGACGCTCCAGCGGGTTCAGGACGTGGAGACTCATATCGTCGCCTCGAACCGGCAACTGCGGGAAGCGGTGGCAGATGCGGGCCGTGCCGCAGGCCATCTGGTATATGACCACGGCGTGTTTCCGCTCACGGATGCCGCTGCGTGTGGCGAAGCACTGGCTCGCACACTTCGTAATGCTTCGCCGGGGGTGCACGTATGGGGCGGCGAGACTACGGTACATTTGCCCGAGAACCCGGGACAGGGAGGGCGCAACCAGCATCTCGCCCTGGCGGCGGCCCGTGTACTGGCGGACGCGAGCGAGATCGCTCTCCTCGCCATGGCGAGCGATGGCAGCGATGGGGCCACCGATGATGCTGGAGCATTGGTGGACGGCGGCAGCCTGGAACGAGGCGTCGATGCGGGTTACGATTCCGCCGATTGCCTGAAGCGGGCTGCGTCGGCGGAGTTCCTGGAAGGCAGTGGCGACTTGGTGCATACCGGTCCGACCGGTACCAACGTGATGGATATCGTGATCGCCTACAAGGCGCGAGGATGACGCTCTGAGCAAGCTGCC
>DATIVR010000141.1:0-15343 GCA_035465695.1 Gammaproteobacteria bacterium | reverse complement strand
CATGTCCGGTGCCGAGCTGCTCGGCTTGCAGTACCCAGCTCACCGGGAGGTGCTTATGGCCTGTCTGCACTGCCTCGCCGCCGTGGCCATAGACCACATGGATGGCGGCGTCATCCAGCGCAGCGGCCGAGCGCACCACGTGCTCCAGCAAAGTGGAACCTCCCAGCGGCTGGGAGACCTTGGGAAGATCGGAATGCATGCGCTTGCCCTGGCCAGCGGCCAGGATGATGACGCTGAGCGCCATGCTAGGGCCTTCATTAGGGGTGTAGGGAATCTGCCGATATATGATAATCGAAAGGGACCGTACGGACCTTATTCCTGCGGCGCACTGGGGGGACCTTGGACGTTTTCTCGCAAGCCATAGTGGCCTGGCAGCCTTTCTTCAACACCCTAGCGGAAGTCTGTGCCACCCTCGCCGGACTCCTGTTCGTGGCGATCTCATTACATCCCGCCAACAAGGATGCGGGGGCGAAGACCAACCTGCGGCGCCTGGCCGAGCATACATTCTCGGACTTGCTACAGGTGCTCTTCGTCGGGATCTTCTTCTCGGTCCCGGGTCAGGCACCCTCCTTCTACGCGGCCTGTGCCGTGGCGATCGTGGTATCCGGCCTGCGCGATCCGCTGCGCCGCCTTTGGGAGACTTGGTGTGATCGGGCCAATGCGATACACCGGGATCACTTCATCCGCAGGGTCGGCCTCTCCTTGTTGGGCCGGGGGGCGCTCTGCTTCGGCGGAGTGACCCTCTTCGTGCATCGATTGACGACGCCAGACGTGGTGCAAGACCTGCTGTTCGTGTTCGGCGGGAGCCTGATCCTGATGATCTCCGCCATGCGCAATGCCTGGTTCCTGATGCTGCAAGAGACGGTCTGAGCAAAAGAAAAGGCCGGCTTTTGGCCGGCCCTCGCATCTCATCCCTGCCGGCCCACTGCTTCGACTGAAGCACCCCTGGGTTGCGGCAGCGCGCGCCTCCGTGCGCTCACGTCATCAGTGTTTCTTCGACCGTATCTGCTGGATGGCCTTGAGGCGCGCCACGGCCTCCAGCAGCTCGGTCTGGGCGCGGGTCACGTCCAGGTCCTCGGACTGGTTGGCCAGGGCCTCCTCGGCTTTGCGCTTGGCGTCCTGCGCGGCAGCCTCGTCGATGTCGGCTGCGCGCTGCGCGGTGTCGGAGAGCACCGTCACCATGTGCGGCTGGATCTCGAGGATGCCGCCGGACACGTAGAACACCTGCTCTTCGCCGCCGTGCTGCACGCGCACCGTGCCGGGCTTCATGCGGGTGAGGAGCGGGGCGTGGCGCGGCGCGATGCCGAGCTCACCCTGTTCCGCCGGCGCGAACACCATGTCCGCCTCGCCCGAGAAGATCTCGCGCTCGGCGCTGACGATGTCTACGTGGATGCTGGTGCTTGCCATGTGCGCCTATCCTGATGCGTTACAGCGTCTTGGCCTTCTCGACGGCTTCCTCGATGGTGCCGACCATGTAGAAGGCCTGTTCGGGCAGGTGGTCATACTCGCCGGCCACGATGCCCTTGAAGGCGCGGATGGTGTCCTTCAGGGACACGTACTTGCCGGGGCTGCCCGTGAACACTTCCGCCACCGTGAAGGGCTGCGACAGGAAGCGCTGGATCTTGCGCGCGCGCTGCACGGCCTGCTTGTCTTCCTCGGACAGCTCGTCCATGCCGAGGATCGCGATGATGTCCTTGAGTTCCTTGTAGCGCTGCAACACGGCCTGCACGCTGCGGGCCACGTCGTAATGCTCCTGACCGATCACGTTCGGGTCCACCTGGCGGGAAGTGGAGTCGAGCGGGTCCACGGCGGGGTAGATGCCCAGCGCCGCGATGTCGCGGCTGAGCACCACGGTGGCGTCCAGATGGGCAAAGGTGGTGGCGGGCGACGGGTCGGTGAGGTCGTCCGCAGGCACGTACACCGCCTGGATGGAGGTGATGGAGCCCTTCTTCGTCGAGGTGATGCGTTCCTGCAGCACGCCCATCTCCTCGGCCAGGGTCGGCTGGTAGCCCACCGCGGAGGGCATGCGGCCCAGCAGCGCGGACACTTCGGTGCCGGCCAGGGTGTAGCGGTAGATGTTGTCGATGAACAGCAGCACGTCGCGGCCTTCGTCGCGGAAGTACTCGGCCATGGTGAGGCCGGTGAGCGCCACGCGCAGGCGGTTACCCGGCGGCTCGTTCATCTGGCCATACACCATCGCCACCTTGGACTTGGAGAGGTCCTTGAGGTCCACCACGCCCGACTCGGCCATCTCGTGGTAGAAGTCGTTGCCTTCGCGGGTGCGCTCGCCCACGCCGGCGAATACGGAGAGGCCCGAGTGCTCGGTGGCGATGTTGTTGATGAGCTCCATCATGTTCACGGTCTTGCCCACGCCGGCGCCGCCGAACAGACCGACCTTGCCGCCCTTCGCGAAGGGGCACAGCAGGTCGATCACCTTGATGCCGGTCTCCAGCAGCTCCGTGGAACCGGACTGCTCTTCATAGGACGGAGCCTTGCGATGGATGGCCCAGCTGGCCTCGGCCTTCACCGGGCCGCGCTCGTCCACCGGCGTGCCCAGCACGTCCATGATGCGGCCCAGGGTAGCCTGGCCCACCGGCACCGAGATCGGCGCGCCGGTGTTCTTGAGCTCGAGACCGCGCTTCAGGCCTTCCGAGGCGCCCATGGCGATGCAGCGCACCACGCCGTCGCCCAGCTCCTGCTGCACCTCGAGCGTCAGGCCGCCGTCGACGAGCTTGAGCGCGTCGTAGACCTTCGGGATGGCGTCGCGGGGGAACTCCACGTCGACCACCGCGCCGATGACTTGAACGATCTTTCCAGAGCTCATGATGTGATCCTCGATGCCGATTCTTTGATTACGTTCGATTCTTAGCCGATGGCGGCCGCGCCGCCCACGATCTCGGACAGTTCCTTGGTGATGCCGGCCTGGCGCGCCTTGTTATAGACGAGCTGCAAGTCGTTGATGATCTCACCGGCGTTGTCGGTGGCCGACTTCATGGCCACCATGCGCGCGGCCTGTTCGCAGGCCGCGTTCTCCACCGCACCCTGGTACACCTGCGACTCCACGTAGCGGGTCAGCACGCCTTCCAGCAACTCGCGCGCCTCCGGCTCGTACAGGTAGTCCCAGTGCTCCGCCAGCTGCTCATCCTCCACCGGCGCCGTGGGCAGGAGCTGCGTCACGGTGGGCTTCTGGGTCATGGTGTTGACGAATACGTTGTTGACCACGAACAGCCGGTCGATCTGACCGTCCTTGTACGCGTCCAACATCACCTTCACGGTGCCGATCAGGTCGTCGAGATGCGGAGCGTCGCCCAAATGCGTGGCGGAACCCAGCACCTTGCCGCCGAAGCGCTTGAAGAAGCCCACGGCCTTGGCGCCGATGACGCAGAAGTCCACTTCCACGCCCTGCTCGCGCCAGCCCTTCACGGCGGCGACGCTGGCCTTGAACAGGTTCACGTTCAGGCCGCCGCACATGCCGCGGTCGGTGGAGATGACGATGAAGCCGACGCGCTTCACCTCGCGCTCCACCATGAAGGGGTGGCGGTACTCGGGGTTGGCCTTGGCGAGGTGGCCGATCACCTGGCGCATGCGGGTGGCATAGGGGCGCGAAGCCGCCATGCGCTGCTGCACCTTGCGCATCTTGCTCGCCGCGACCATCTCCATGGCCTTGGTGATCTTCTGCGTGCTCCGGATGCTCTTGATCTGCGTCCGGATCTCTTTCGGGCTTGCCATCTCGTTAGTCCCGGTTAGGCCTGGGTCTTCTTGAAGTCTTCGATCGCCTTCTTCAGCCCGGCTTCGATCTCCTTGTCGTAGTCGCCGGTGTTGTTGATCTTGTCGCGCAGCGCGCCGAACTTGGCGGCGAAGTAGCTGTGCATGGCGGCCTCGAAGGCCACCACCTTCTTCACGTCCACGTCGTCCAGGTAGCCCTCGTTGGCGGCGTACAGGGACAGCGCCATGTCGGCGATGGACAGCGGCGAGTACTGCTTCTGCTTCATCAACTCCACGACGCGGCGACCGCGGTCGAGCTGCTTGCGGGTGGCCTCGTCCAGGTCCGAGGCGAACTGGGCGAAAGCCGCCAGCTCGCGGAACTGGGCCAGCGCCAGGCGTACGCCGCCGCCCAGCTTCTTGATGACCTTGGTCTGGGCCGCGCCGCCGACTCGGGACACCGAGATGCCGGCGTTGATAGCCGGGCGGATGCCGGAGTTGAACAGGTCGGTCTCCAGGAAGATCTGGCCGTCGGTGATGGAGATCACGTTGGTCGGCACGAACGCGGACACGTCGCCGGCCTGAGTCTCGATGATGGGCAGCGCGGTCAAGGAACCCGTCTTGCCCTTCACCTCGCCCTTGGTGAACTTCTCTACGTACTCGGCATTCACGCGCGCGGCACGCTCCAAGAGGCGCGAGTGCAGATAGAACACGTCGCCCGGGTAGGCTTCGCGGCCCGGCGGGCGGCGCAGCAGCAGGGAGACCTGGCGATAGGCCCAGGCCTGCTTGGTGAGGTCGTCGTACACGATGAGCGCGTCCATGCCGCGGTCGCGGAAGTACTCACCCATGGCGCAACCCGCGTAAGGCGCGATGTACTGCATGGCCGCGGACTCGGAGGCCGAGGCGGCGACGACGATGGTGTACTGCATCGCGCCGGCTTCCTCGAGCTTACGCACCACGTTGGCGATGGAGGAGGCCTTCTGGCCGATCGCCACGTACACGCAGAACAGGTCCTTGCCCTTCTGGTTGATGATGGTGTCCACCGCCACGGCGGTCTTGCCGGTCTGGCGGTCGCCGATGATCAGCTCGCGCTGGCCGCGGCCCACCGGCACCATGGCGTCGATGGCCTTAAGGCCCGACTGCACCGGCTGGGACACGGACTTGCGCTCGATCACGCCCGGCGCCACCTTCTCGATGGGTGAGCTGAGCTTGGCGTTGATGGGGCCCTTGCCGTCGATGGGCTCACCCAGCGAGTTCACCACGCGGCCGAGCAGTTCCTTGCCCACCGGCACCTCGAGGATGCGGCCGGTGGTCTTGACGCTGTCGCCCTCGACGATGTGCTTGTAGTCGCCCAGCACCACCGCGCCGACCGAGTCACGCTCGAGGTTGAGCGCCAGGCCGAAGGTGTTCTTGGGAAACTCCAGCATCTCGCCGTACTGCGCGCCCTGCAGGCCGTGCACGCGCACGATGCCGTCGGTCACGCTCACCACGGTGCCCACGTTGCGGGCTTCGGCTTCGCCGTCGAACTTCTCGATGCGCTGCTTGATGAGCTGGCTGATCTCGGAGGGATTGAGTTGCATGGTCGAACCTCTAAGTCCTGTAATTCCTGTTAATTGGTCAGTTCAGCCGTGAGACGGCTGAGTCGCTCGCGCACCGACCCGTCGATGACCAGGTCCCCGGCGCGGAGCACCGCGCCGCCGATGAGCGTCTTGTCTTCCACGTACTTGAGCGTGATCTTGCGGCCGAGCTTCTTCTGCAGTGCGTCCGCGATGAGCTTCTGCTCCGCCGCGGCCACCGGCATGGCCGCCTTGAGCTCCACCTCCAGCGTGTTCTCCGCCTCGGCGCGCAGGCGCTCGTAGTCGGCGGCGATCTCCGGGAGCAGAGGGAGGCGGCGGTTCTCGGCCAGGAGCTGCACGAAGTTGCGGCCCTGCTGGTCGAGCTTGGCGCCGGCCTTGGCCGCCAGCTCCGCCAACACCTCGGCGCGCACCGCGGGGGCGGCTTTGGGGCTGGCGAACAGGGCCTGCACGCTGGCGTCGGCGCTAAGGGCTGCGAGCACGGAGAGCGTCTTGCTCCAGCCATCGAACGCACGCTTCTCGTTGGCCAGCTCGAATACCGCGCGGGCGTAAGGACGTGCCAGGGTCAGGTTCTCGGCCATGGAGCGTCCTCAGTGGATCTGGCCGGCGAGTTCGTCGAGCAGGGCCTTGTGGGCCTTGGCGTCGATCTCGCGCTCGATGATGCGCTGGGCGGCGGTGAGGGCGATGCCCGCCACTTCCGCTCGCAGCGCGTCCTTGGCCCGGTTCAGCTCCTGCTGGATCTCCGCCTTGGCGGCTTCCACCTGGCGCTGGCGCTCGGCCTGGGCTTCCTTGCGGGCGGCCTCCAGGATCTGCGAGGCCTGCTGGTTCGCGGTGTTCACCGCGTCCGCCGCCTTGCCGCGGGCATCCTTGAGGATGCCGCCGGCCTCATCGTGGGCCTTGGCCAGTTCCTGGCGGCCACGATCGCCGGCAGCCAGGCCGTCGGCGATCTTCTGCTCGCGCTCGTTCAACTTCCCCAGCAGCACCGGCCACACGAACTTCATCGTGGCCCATACGAACAGGAAGAAGGCGAACATCTCGGCGATGAGTGAAGCGTTCAGGTTCACGTGCGTGATCCTCGGTTGTGATCGTTCTACTTAGTGGGCGGCCTGCGCAGCGGTCTGCACGGCGCCGAGGAACGGGTTGGCGAACACGAAGAACAACGCGAAGCCGATGCCGATCATGGCGACGGCGTCGAGCAGGCCGGCCACCAGGAACATGCGGCCCATCAGCATGCCGCCGAGTTCCGGCTGGCGCGCGCAGCCTTCCAGGAACTTGCCGCCCAGGATGCCGAAGCCGATGGCGGTGCCGAAGGCACCCATGCCGAAGATCAGGCACACGCCCAGCGCGGTCAGGCCCTGGATGTTGGCGATGGAAGTGACGATATCCATTGAGACTCTCCTTACAAGAAATCGCGGTTGAGGTTAGTGGGAATGGGAATCGTGGACGGTGTGCGCCATGCTCAGGTACACGACGCTCAACATCATGAACACGAAGGCTTGGATGGTGATCACCAGCAGGTGGAAGCCGGTCCACACGAAGGACAGCGGCCACTGGCCCCAGGCGGGCAGCATGGCGATCAGGATGAAGAGGATCTCGCCGGCAAACATGTTGCCGAACAGTCGCAGCGACAGCGACAGCGGCTTGGAGATGGTCTCCACCACGTTCATGAGGATGTTCGGAGCCACCAACGCCGCCTTGGCGACGGGGTGATGCGCCTCGAACGGATGGCTGATGAACTCCTTGCCGTAACCGAGGAAGCCCTTCTTGCTGAAACTGTAATAGAGGGTCAGCACGAACACGCCCAACGACAGCCCGAAGGTCATGTTCATGTCGTTGGTCGGTACCACCTTCAGATAGACCTCTTCGGGGTTCGCCCCGAAGACGTGCGCGCCGATCAACTGGGCGATGCGCGGCAGCAGGTCCACCGGCAGCATGTCCATGAAGTTCATGGTCCAGATCCAGATGAAGATGGTGATGGCCAGCGGCGCGATCAGCGGATTCTCATAGCTGAAGATCTGCTGCACGTTGTCGTGGATCCAGCTCAGCAGGAATTCGACGAAGTTCTGCCAGCGGCCCGGCACGCCCGAGGTGGCGCGGCGCGCGGTGAAGAACATGGCGAAGAACAGGATGAGCCCCAGGCCCACCGAGAACAGCAGGGTGTCCACGTTCAACGACCAGAAGCCGTGGCCCACCGTCCAATAGCTGAGGTGGTGGTGGATGTATTGAGTAGGTGTGATGCCGCTCTGCTCGCTCATCTCGCCTGTCCCATGCTGAACTTCATGTATCCGACCCAGTAGGCCGCGAAGCCCGCCAGGTAACCCAGGATCAGCGGCAGGAATGCCGCTTTCATCCTCACGATGGCCACGCCGAACAAGAGCGCCGTGGCTGCAAACTTGAAAGCCTCACCGAACACCAGCCGGCCCAGGAAGCGTTTGGGGTCCCGCTCCAGCCGCCCGCCGAACACCCGCCACGCCATCACCAGGTTGGCCAGGGCGGCGATCATGCCGCCCAGGAAGGCCCATTCGGCCGTCTTAGGCCCGCCGGCCAGGAGACCGGTCACGCCTGCCAGCACGGCCGCCAGGCATTGCAGGCCCACGACCTTGAACGCTCCGCGGCGCGCCTCTTCCAGATAACCGGTCATCGCATCCCCGCGGCTGGGGCAACAAAAAAGCCACGTCGGCGGCCTCGTGGGCGGTCGGGTGGCGTCCTTAAATCCCCAAGCTCCAGTGAGCCGCCTATTGTAGCGGCCAAGGGAGATACCTTCAATGAAAATAATCGGAAAATCAGCCCTTAGAACAAGGGCCTGCGACACGAGTTACATGCCCCGGTTCGAGGGCCACGGCTCCGGATTACTTGATGTGGGCGAGGATGCCGTCCAGCTCGTCCAGGCTCGAGTAATGGATGACCAGGCGGCCACCCTTGCCCTTGCCCTCCACCACCACCTTGGCGCCCAGCTTCTCGGTGAGCTGCCTTTCCAGGCGGCTCACGTCCGGGTCGGTCTTCTTGGCAGGATGTGCACGGGTCTCGCCGGCTTCCTGGATCTTGTTGCGGACCAGCTTCTCGGTGTCCCGCACCGTGAGGCCCTTATCCACCACCCTGCGCGCGGCGTCGGTCTGGGCGGCACCCTTCAGGGCCAGCAGCGCCCGCGCATGGCCCATCTCCAGGGCGCCCTGGCGCACCAGATCCTGTACTTCGCGGCTGAGCTCCAAGAGGCGCAGCAGGTTGGTGACGGCGGCACGGGAGCGGCCCACCGCCTCGGCGGCCTCCTGGTGGGTCACGCTGAACTCGGCGATCAGCCGCTGCATGGCCTCGGCTTCTTCCAGGGGGTTCAGGTCGGCGCGCTGGATGTTCTCGATGAGCGCCATGGCGATGGCGGTGCGGTCCGGCACGTCGCGCACCACCGCCGGCACCTTGTCCAGACCGGCCATCTGCGCGGCGCGCCAGCGGCGCTCACCGGCGATGATCTCGTAGCGCTTGCCGTCGATGGGACGGACCACGATGGGCTGCACCACGCCCTGGGCGCGGATGGAATCCGCCAGCTCCTTGAGCGCCTCTTCCTTCATGTCGCGGCGTGGCTGGTACTTGCCGCGCTGCACCAGGTCCAGAGGGATCTGGCGCAGCTCGCCTTCGATGCCAGCGGTGCCGGCCTCGATGCCGGCTACGGCGAGTGCCGCCTCGCCACCCAATAGGGCGTCGAGTCCGCGGCCGAGGCCTTTGCGCTTCGTGGACACTTAGGGGAGGCTCCGGAAAAGGATGGGCATTTTAGCAGCAAGCGCCCGGATGTGACGGCCTCATTGGACGGCCGGGGCCTGCTGCTCGCCGCGGCGCAACATCTCGCCGGCGAGCGCGAGATAGGCCAGCGCGCCACGCGAGGTGGAATCATGCTTCAGGGCCGGCAGGCCGAAGCTCGGCGCCTCCGCAAGGCGCACGTTGCGCGGGATCATGGTGCGGTAGACCTTGTCGCCGAAATGCATGATGAGCTGCGCCGACACTTCGTTGGCCAGGTTGTTGCGCGGATCGAACATGGTACGTAGCAGGCCTTCGATCTCCAGGCGCGGATTCACGGTCTTCTTGAGCCGTTCCACCGTGGCCACCAGCGCCGACAAGCCTTCGAGCGCGTAGTACTCGCACTGCATGGGGATGAGCACGCCGTCGGCCGCGGTGAGTGCGTTGAGCGTGAGCATGTTGAGCGATGGCGGACAATCGATGAGGATGTAGTCGTAGTCGGCGCGTAGCGGCAGGAGCGCATCGCGCAGCCGGGTCTCGCGCTTGTCGGTGGTGAGCAGGTTCACTTCCGCGGCGGTGAGGTCGCCGTTGCCGGGAAGCAGGTCATAGCCTGCCGACTCCACTTTCACCACAGCCTGGGCCGCCGTGGCCTCGCCCATCAGCACCTCATAGGCGCCGTTCTCGATCTCGTGCTTGTTGACCCCGCTGCCCATGGTGGCATTGCCTTGGGGGTCCAAGTCCATGAGCAGCACGCGGCGCTTGGTGGCGGCCAGGGATGCCGCCAGATTGATGGCCGTGGTGGTCTTGCCGACGCCGCCCTTCTGGTTGGTGACTGCGAGGATCTTGCTCATTTCAATCCCAATAAACTCCAAAAATGCGTCTTTTGCCCCCCGGCGGCGTAAAGGTCAGGACGACCAAGTGCCGCGGAGGACAGGGATGTCCGAGAGCGACGAGCGGCCTTCCTCGCCCGCCGCATGCGGCGGGCCCTCACGCACACCAAGAGTACGCTCCGGCTTCCTCGGGCACCCGCGCCTAGCCAGGGAACAAAATCCGCTATTTTTAGAGGCGTTCTTCTCAGGCTGGGCTGAACAAGCTACAGGATACGCGCCGGTAATCCTAGGTTTTTTCCAGCTCCACCAGGCAGCGCTCGGCATCGAGGCCCGGGACCTTCAAGGGGTGTACTGCGGCCACGCGGAACCCCGCAGGGAGGCCGGCCAGTTCGTCCTCGGGGACCGCGCCCTTCATTGCCAGGAGCCGTCCGCCGGGAGCCGCGAGGCCGCCCGCCAGCCTGGCGAAATCCCCCAGTGACGCGAAGGCCCGGCTCACCACCTGGGCGAAGAGCCTCTGCGCCTGCCACCCCTCGCTGCGGGCCTGCACCACCGCGACGTTCTTGAGCTTGAGCTCCGCCACGGCCTGGGTGACGAAGCGGGTCTTCTTGCCGTTGCTGTCGATGAGCGTGAATTGGATATCCGGCTGCGCCAGGGCCAGCGGGATGCCCGGCAATCCTGCGCCGGTGCCCACGTCCGCGACCGACGGTCCGGTCACATAGGGCAGGATCGCGAGGCTGTCCAGCAGATGCTTGCTCACCATCTCCGCGGGATCGCGTACCGCGGTGAGGTTGTACGCCTGGTTCCAGCGCGCGAGCAACTCCACATAGGAGAGCAATGCCGCCTCGGCGCCCGGTGGCAGGGTGAGGTCCAAGGCCTTGAGCCCCGGGCCCAGCTGCCGACGCCAGTCATCCGCCATGCTGTTGCTCCATCCGCATGCCTCACCCTACCATGCGGCCCGTGCCCCTTGGCCCGGAGCCACAGCGCGATGAAGAAGAGGAATCCGACCCCACAGACTGA
Organism: Gammaproteobacteria bacterium; assembly: GCA_035465695.1. GTDB lineage: Bacteria > Pseudomonadota > Gammaproteobacteria > Natronospirales > REEB76 > DASUBN01. The sequence continues at coordinate 4,494 of DATIVR010000141.1, read as the reverse complement.
ACCCGCGGCTTACGCCGATTTCACCGGCGTCGAAGGACGCGGCACCGCCGACGACTTCCTGGGGATCGTGGGCAGCCACCACGTGCAGATGAGCGCCATGGCCGACGTCAAGGCCAACATCATCATCACCGCCTCGTCCATCGTGCTGACGCTGGCCTTGAGCCACTTCGACGACAAAGGTTATCGCACCACGGTGCTGGTGCTGCTGCCCTTCATCACGCTGGCACTCCTGTTCGCCATCGTCGCGGTGCTGCCCAAACACAAGACCATCCCCTGGGCGGAAGGCACCGTGCGCCCGTCGCGCTTCAACATCATGTTCTTCGGCCACTACGCCAGCTTGCCGAAGGAACGTTACCTGCGGGAGATGGCACAGATCCTCAAGGACGACCGCGCCATCTACGAGACCATGTGCGAGGACCTCTATGGCCTCGGCCATTATCTGGACGTGTACAAGTTCCGATACCTGCGCTGGTCGTACCTGTGCTTCCTCGTCGGTTTCCTGCTGGCGGCGCTTACCTCCGCCATCCGCCTCTTCGTCTAGGGCAGGAAGAAGAACGAGGCGTTGTACAGGAAATGCGCCAGCATGCCGGGCCAGATGGACCGGTAGCGTAGGCGCAGCAGCACCAGGAGCGCGCCCAGGAATCCCACCACCGCGAAGCCCGGCCACCAGTGGATCTTGTCCTGCACATGCAGGGCCATGAACAGCAGCGTGGTGACGATGCCGGCATTCGTCGCGCCCCAACGCCCGGCCAACGCTGCGAAGAAGGCGCCGCGGAACACGAACTCTTCCATGAGCGGCGCCCCGACCAGCGCCAGCGCCGTGATCACTTGCTGTGGCAGCCCGGGCGTGTCCAGCATCCTGACGGTGGGACCGGTGAGCTTGTCTGGATCCGGTGGCAGCAACGCCACCACCACCGCCGCGAACGCCACTGCTAGCAGCGCCACGCCGGCCGCCGCGAGGTATCCCTGCGGGCGCGCCGCGCGCCAGCCGATCCCGGCAGAGTCGCCGCGGCGCAAAACACTCCCGGCGTAGCGGCGCACATACCAGATAGACCAGGTGGCGGATGCCAGGAAGCCGAACAGCGCGAGCCACGCTTGCTGCTGGACACTCAGTTCCGAGTGCACCAGCCGGTGCTCGTGTAGCAGGGCACGTAGTGCCGGCGCCAGGCCCCGCGTGTATGCCGACAGAAGGATGTAGCCCGAGGCTTGCGCGATGATGTAGCCCAACACCAGCCACAAGCCCTGCCAGGGCCCATATGGGCGCCTCGCGGTGCTCACGCTTGTGGTTTCGGCTTGGTGCCCGGCAACAGGCCCTTGAGGCTGCCGAGGATGCCGGCGAACAGGGCCACCAGCACCAGGGCCCAGAAAGTGGCGCTCACTGCCGGTGCATGCACGCTCATGAACTGCTGCATGATATCCGTGGTCTGATGGACATCCGCGCCAGGAGGCAGCTGACCGCGCAGGTAGATCGCGAGCACCAGACAGGCCACCACGTACAACAGGATGAAGAACGCCACGGACCACACCGCGGCCATCAAAACGCGCCTCACGCCTGCTTCTCCCGCACCGAGGGCGGTGCTACCCGCATCACTTCCTCGATCGTTGTGACTCCTTCCGCCACCTTCTGCGCGCCGCGAAGCCGCAAGGGCTTGAGTCCTTCCTTATAGGCGGCTTCGCGCAACGCATCCAGGTCGAGCCGCTCGGTCACCAGTGGCTTCAGCTTCTGGGTGAACTGCATCATCTCGTAGAGTCCGATGCGGCCCTTGTAGCCGGTGTTGCGGCATTCCAGGCAACCCACGGCTTCATAGGCCTTGCGTGGCTTCTGCGCCTTCCAGGGCGACACCAGGGCTTCCCAGTCCGCATCATCGATCTCGGTCTCGCGTTTGCAGTGGGAGCACAGGGTGCGCACCAGGCGCTGGGCGATGACGCCCAGCAACGTGGATTGGATCAGGAAGGGCTGCACCCCGAGGTCCAGGAGGCGGCTGATGGAAGACGGCGCGTCGTTGGTATGCAAGGTGGAGAACACCAGATGGCCGGTGAGCGCCGCCTGCACGGCCATGTCGGCGGTCTCGGCGTCGCGGATCTCGCCGATCATGATGATGTCGGGATCCTGACGCAACAGTGTGCGCACACCGGACGCGAAGGTGAGGTCGATGTTGGGCTGCACCTGCATCTGGTTGAAGGCGGGTTCCACCAGTTCGATGGGATCTTCCACCGTGCAGACGTTCACCTCGGGCTTGGCTACCTGCTTCAGCGTCGAGTAGAGGGTGGTGGTCTTGCCGGAGCCGGTGGGCCCCGTTACCAGGATGATTCCATGAGGCTGTTCGATGAGCGAGTCCCAGAGCTTCTGGTCGCTCTCGGCGAACCCTAAGGCCTGGAAGTCCTTGAGCAGCACCGTGGGATCGAAGATGCGCATCACCAGCTTCTCACCGAAAGCCGTGGGCATGGTGGAGAGACGCAGTTCCACCTCAGTGCCGTTAGGCATGCGGGTCTTGATGCGGCCGTCCTGGGGACGGCGCTTCTCGGCGATGTCCATGCGGGCCAGGATCTTGATACGGCTCGTCACCGGCGTCAGCACCGCGGTCGGAAGCTGATACACCTGCTGCAGCACGCCGTCGATGCGGAAGCGGATCAGGCCCTGATCGCGGCGCGGCTCCACATGGATGTCGCTGGCGCGCTGGTCGAAGGCATATTGCAGCAGCCAATCCACGATGCTGATGACGTGCTGGTCGTTGACGTCGAGCTTGCCGGAACGGCCGAGCTCGACCAGTTGCTCCAGGTTCTGGATGCCGCCGTTGGCGGGGAGGTCCGCGTTCTGCTTCTCGGCGCCCAGCACCGAACGCGAGATGCTGTAGAACTCCACCAGGTACCGGGCGATGTCCTCGGGGTTGGAGATGACCCGGCGGATCTGCTTCTTCTGTACCTGCGCTACCTCGCGCTCCCATTCCTGCTCGTAGGGCTCGGCGGTGGCGAACACGATCTCACGAGGCGTCACCTCCACCGGCAGCACGTTGTAGCGGGAGGCATAAGGCAGCGACACCACGCCGGTGATGCGCTGCACATCGAGCTTGAGCGGATCGATGCGGGCGAACGGCAGCCCGCAACGGGCCGCCAACCACGCAGCGAGGGAATCCACGGTGAGCGGCAGGTGCGGTGGACGTGCGTCGTTCCAGCCGCGCTTGCCCAATATCACCAGTGGATGCTTGTCTTTGTAGGCGCCCCGTTGATCGAGGCCCGCCAGCAGTTCCGCCTTGTCGGCGGTCACCATGCCGTCCGCCACCATCCAACTCACGACTTCGGTAAGAGTGAGCTTGTGGGGCGTCACGCGGGTTTCACGGGCGCTGGACATGGCAGGAGTGTAGCAAAGGCGCCGCGCCAGGACGGGCGCCTACCGGCGGGTGACCCCTATTCCTGAAAAGTGCCAGTTATTCCGTGATATTCCCGCGAGATTCACGGGTGCCACCCTTCCTATTCCTCGATGGCGGTACCAGAATCCTTCGTCACAGCCCGAGCACATCCGAGGTGCCCCATGTCCTTCGAAGAGAACCTCCGCACGCTACGCTTGGCCCGCGGCCTCACGCAGCCCGTCCTGGCGGAAAAGGCCAGCATCGAGCAGTCTTATCTCTCCAAGCTGGAAAACGGGCGCTCCAAACCCTCAGAAGAGGTACTCACGCGCCTGGCGCAGGCTCTGGAGGTGAAGCCCGAGACCCTGCAACAGAACGGCGATGAGGCCGAGGACCGCCGCCGCCTGTGGATACGCTTGGGCTTCTCTGCTGTCGCAGTGGTTATGTTGGTGGGGGTGTTCCTGCTGGGGCGCGCGACGGCGATCTACCCCTTGAACCTCAGCCAAGTTTTCAGCGGAGCGCGGGCGGGTGACGATACGACACAGCAGTTCCTGGCCATGGCACCTCGGGAAGTGGTGGTCATCCAGCTCGCTCGTAGCGGACACGGTGACCGCATCTCCATCTCAGGACGTAGCCCGGACACGGCCTCCGTGGAGGCCTACATGCAGGCTCTACGCAAGAATTTTGGAGGAAGTTTCGTCACCATCTCCATCTCCCCTACTCCCGGAAGCGATTCACTCCACGCCTTCCAACTGGAGTACCTGGCACCCGGGCCCGTCGGCCGCTGAGTCAGAGACGCTTATCCGGGTCCGAGAGCGTCAGCGGCGTGGCCTTGCCGGTCTTGAGGTCGACGGTGACGATGCGGTTGTGATCGGTGTCGGCCACGTACAGGGTGTCGCCGCCCACGCTCAGGCCACCCGGCTCTTCCAGCATGTCACCGCCTACCAGGGTGGCGACGGCGCGGGTGGCGGGGTCCAGCACCTTGATCTTGCCGTTGTAGGTGTCGGCGATATAGATGCGTCCGGCATGCCAGGCGACCCCCAGGTCATGCTGCAATCGCACGGTATCGCCGCTGCCGTCCACGTCACCGAAGGTGAACAGGCCCAAGCCGACGAGCGTCTTCACGCGGGCGAAGTGGCCGGATAGATCC
>DATIVR010000140.1:0-6525 GCA_035465695.1 Gammaproteobacteria bacterium | reverse complement strand
AAGTGGCTGCCGTCCGGCGCGGCATCCACGGCCTGCCAATCCGCATCCGGGGCACCGAAGCGTTGCTGCGGCGTCCATACGCCGCGGATCAACACGCGCCGCAGGGCGGTGTCAGCGCCGTTCACCACCAGGAGCCCGTTGCCGGGCACCGAGCGCACCAGATAGTGGAACTGGGTCTCGATGGCGGCGAGGTCCGGGAAGATGTCCGCATGGTCATATTCGAGGTTGTTCAGCACCGCGGTACGCGGGCGGTAGTGCAGGAACTTGGAACCCTTGTCGAAGAAGGCGGTGTCGTATTCATCCGCCTCCACCACGAAGTAGGTGTCCCCTCCCAGGCGGGTCGACACGCCGAAGTCCGGCGCCACGCCGCCGATGAGGAAACCAGGATCAAGACCCGCTTGCTCCAGGATCCACGCGGTCATGGAGGTGGTGGTGGTCTTGCCATGGGTGCCGGCGATGGCGATCACATGGCGGTTGCGCAGCAGATGTTCATAGAGCCACTGCGGACCCGACTGATAGGCGAGGCCTTCCGCCAGCACGTGTTCGACCGCGGGATTGCCGCGGGACATGGCATTGCCGACGATGATCACGTCGGGCGCAGGCTTCAGATGCTCGGCCCGGTAGCCCTGGAACAGCCTTATCCCCAACGCCTCGAGCTGCGTGCTCATGGGCGGATAGACGTCCGCGTCGGAGCCCTCCACTTCGTGGCCGAGCGCCTTGGCGAGGGCCGCGATGCCCCCCATGAATGTGCCGCAGATGCCTAGGATATGTATGCGCATGGGAACCCTGTGGCTGCCAGCATGATAACCTGTGCCACTCCGATTTTCCCCGATGTCCGCTCCATGTCCGATCCCTACCTGTATATCGATACGCCCGAAGCGTTGCAGTCGCTCTGCGTGCGCCTGCGCGGCCAGCCGTGGATCGCGGTGGACACGGAGTTCATGCGGGAGCGCACCTATTATCCGGAGCTGTGCCTGGTGCAGGTGGCCACGGACGAGGTGGTGGCCTGCGTGGACCCGCTGGCGCTGCCATCCCTGGAGCCGTTGCTGCAGGTGTTGCTGGATCCGGCGACCCTCAAGGTGCTGCATGCCGCACGCCAGGACCTGGAGATCTTCTATAACCTGACCGGCCAAGTGCCCCAGCCCGTGTTCGACACCCAGGTGGTGGCACGTTTTCTCGGCCATCCTGACCAATCGGGCTATGGCGCGGTGGTACAGACGGTGCTGGGCGTCACCCTGGACAAGAGCCACGCGCGCACCGATTGGATGCGCCGTCCCCTCTCAGCCGCGGCGCTCGAATATGCCGCCGACGACGTGCGCCACCTGCGCCATGTCTACAAGAGACTCGAGGCGGAACTCGCCTCGCGCGGCCGCGCCGGATGGGCGGAGCCGGAACTGAAGGCCCTCACCGACGAGAAGCTCTATCGTCCCGACCCGGAAAACGCCTGGCAGCGGGTGCGCAGCATCCAGCGGCTCAAGCCCAAGTCCGCGGCACTGGTGAAACAGCTCGCCGCCTGGCGCGAGCGCACCGCCATCGCCGAGAACCGCCCGCGCCAATGGGTGCTCAAGGACGAGGCCATGATCGATGTCGCCAAGCAACTGCCCGGCGACCTGGCGGCGCTGGCTTCGATCCGCGGCGTGGGCGACGGGCTCGCCAAGCGCCACGGCGCGGAGCTCATGAGCATCCTCGCCGCGGGGACCGGCACGCTGCCGGAGCGGGAACGCGCCGCGCCGCCCTTGAGCACACGCCAGGATGCACTGGTGGATGCCCTGAGCGCCATCGTGCGACTCAAGGCGGCCGAAGGCCAGGTGAGCGCGGCCAGCCTGGCCAACCGGGGCGAGCTGGAGCGGCTGGTGCGCGGCGAGCGCGAACTGGAGATGCTGAAGGACTGGCGACTGAAGCTCGCCGGCCAGGCGCTGCTGGACTTCCTGGCAGGCGGTTACGTGTTGTCGGCCGGCGAAGGAGGCTTGGACGTCAAGCCCCGCTGAAGCGGGGCTTGGGGCACGCTATTTCTTCTTCCCTTTCTTATCGTTCTTCTTCTGTTTCTTCTCTTTGTTCTTCTTCTTCACTTTCTTGTCTTTCTTCTTGTCCTTCTTCTTGGGCTCGGCCTTCGGCTTGGCTTTCGCCACCGGCTTGGCCTTGGCGGTCGTCGCCTTCGCGGCCGGCTTGGCGACAGGCGCCTTCGCGGCCTGTCCCTTGGCGCCCGGCTTGGCCATGGCCTTCTGCTCCGTCTTCGCCACGGCCATCGCCTTGGCGGCCTTCGCCGGAGGCAGCGGCTTCACGGGCACGATCACCTTGCGCTGGCCTTTGGCGATCGGGTCGAGCACCGCGATCATGCGCTTCAATATGTCTTTCACGTCACCCACCGCATCCACGGTCTCGATACGACCCTGGTCCCTGTAGTAACCGATGAGAGGCTTGGTCTGGCCTTCATAGACGCGCAGACGGTTGCCGATGGTCTCTTCGTTGTCGTCCGCGCGATGATGCAGCGGTCCACCGCAACGGTCGCACTGGTCCTCCAGGCGCGGCGGGTTGGTGTAGACGTTGTAGGCGGCGCCGCAGTTCTCGCAGGTGCGGCGGCCGGTCAGGCGCTGCATCAGGATGTCGAAGTCCACCTCCATCAGGATGGCGGCGTCGAGCGGCTGGCCGATGTTGCGCAGCATGCTGTCCAGGGCGTTGGCCTGGGGGATGTTGCGCGGGAAGCCGTCGAGGATGAAGCCCTTCTTGGCGTCCGGGTTCTTGAGGCGCTCCCGGATGATGGCCAGCACCAGGTCGTCCGAGACCAGCTGCCCCGCATCCATGGCGGCCTTGGCTTGCAGTCCCAGGGCGGTGCCGGCGGCGAGGTTGGCCCGCAACAGATCCCCGGTCGAGACATGGGGGATACGGTATTTCTCGGTGAGCAGCTTGGCTTGGGTCCCTTTTCCGGACCCGGGCGCTCCGAGCAGCACGATTCTCATGAAATGTCCCTGGAAAACGCGTTTGGGGGGCAGTCTGGCGGCCTTAGACGCCGCAAGGCAGGCGTAAAGTACCGGTTGTCCCGAAGTCCGTCAACGCAACGACCGTCCTGATGGGGATGGTCCGGCGGTTCCACAAGGTGACAAAAAGGCCCCCGAAGGGGCCTTTTTCGCGGCTTTTTCCAGCGTGATTCAGTTACAGGTCTTCGGGTCCGGCAGCGGCGTCAGCGCGTCGGGGCGGACATTGCCTGGAGGCGGCGGGACGCTGCCGCCGCTGGCGATGAACACAAATTGACCAGCCGTGGGGGCGGTCGTGCCGCCTTGGTTGGTCAGCGCGATGGCGCCGGACTGCACGCCGGCGTACAGGCCGTCCTTCGGGGTCGGGCTGATGTCGCTGCAGTCGCCCTGGCACAGGCGGACCTCGTAGTCGGTACCCCGGATACCGATGGTCGCCACCGGCGTCTGCACCGAGTAATCCTCGTGGCGGGTATGGCCGATGAGGCCCGACACGGCCCGGAAACCTCCCTTGAGGAGCCGGAAGAACGCGCTCTCCTGCCGCGGCGCAGGGGCGCTGCCCGGCTGGGCCGCGGGCGTGGCCGCCTGGGGAGCGCCGCTGAACTGGTAGCGATCGATCTGGAAGCGCGATTCCGGCCGCAGCAGGACGCGGCCGCCGTCGGTGAACTCGATGTTCACGTAGCTGGCATTGGAGGTGATGATCACCTCCCCTTCATAGACCGATGATCCTTTCACCAGGTCACGGATCTCACCGGAGGGCGAAGCCGCGCTCACGTGTCCGGTCACCAGGGTGGCGGTGCCGGCGGCATGGGTGGGCGCTGCGGCTGGCGGCGGCGGCTCCGACCAGGCAGGTGACGCCAGCAGCACCGCCGCTGCGGCCACGAGCCAGGACAGGTTCCGGAGGATGCTCTTCATGGTCCTCAACTCCTTAATGGCAGGCGCCGCCGGTGTCGGTGGTCTGGGTGATGGTGCCGCCTCCGGTGCCGCCCCCATCCGGATCATAGTCGCCCTGCTGGCGGTGCTTGCCGGCCGTATTGTTGTTATTGCTCGAATTGGGGTCGATCTCGCTGGGCGTGGGCGGCGGCAGCACCGAGGCCAGCAACGACTGCACCGTGCTCACCAAGCCGGTGCTTATGACGTTGCTCAGGCCCGTGACCGTGCCGCTGGTCTCGACGATGAGGTTGCTGCTGCCGATGTCTATCGGCCCGCTGCTGCCCAGGGTGACGGCGCCGGACTCGGTGCCATTGCCGATCACGAGAGTGGTGCCCGGGAAGAGCGACAGCAACAGCGAGTTGCTCAGGTTCAGCACCGAACCGGTGCCGGGAGTCTGCTCGACGCCGATGCTGGCGGGGCCGGTGGTGGGCGCGAACTGGATCACGCTGTTCGTGGGCGCCGTGACCGGCCCCAACAGCGTGATGTTCGCCGCCTGCATATACAGGTAGTCGCCGTTGAGCGTGAACTTGCCCAGCGTCAGGGTGCCGCCGGCGTTGAAGTAGGCATTGGGCCGTGGCGACGCAGGGCTCAGGCCCACCGTCGCCAGCGCCTGCAGCAACAAGGGATCGCTCCCCAGACTCGCCACGCTGCCGTTGCCGACGGTGATCTGGGTGCTGGACAGGGTGATGTCCTTCCCTGCCGTCAGCGCCAGCCCGTTGGCGGTGATGGTGCCCACGGCTCCGCCGTTGTGGATGGTGCCGCCCGCGTCGGCGGACAAGGTACCCACCGTGATCGTCACGCCGCTCAGCACGATGTCCTTCGCCGCCAGCGGCTGATTCGCGGCCACCAGGCCCGCCGTCAGCTTGACGGCTCCGGTGACCACCATCGTATCGCCACTCAGGTCGATGCTGCCGCCCGTCACCACCTGCATGCCGGCGGCATGGATGCTGGCACTGGTCATGTTCAGGTTGCCGACGGCCGCCACCGTCATGCTGCCGGCATGGATGTGGGCGTTGTTGAGTGCCACGCTGCCGGCCGCCGAGAATGCCAGCTTCGACGTGCCGATGTTCAGGGTCTCTCCGTCCAGCCTCACCTTGCCGGTGGCTGCCTTGAAGGTCGCCCCCGCCGCGGTGATGCTGCCGCCGCTGCCGCCGTCGCTGATGCTCCCATGGGCATCGGCGCTGAACGCTCCGCCGGCCTTGACCTTGGTGAGGCCGAGCAGGATGTGCTGGCCGGCCAGCAAGGTCACCTGGCCTCCCGCCTGCACGTGTGCACTGGTCAGTGTCACGATGCCGCCCGCCTGCAGCGTCATGTCCTTGCCGGCCTGGAGCGTCGCGCTGCTCAGGTCCAGCGCGCCCTTGGACTTGACGGTAAGCGAACCGCCCACGGCGATGGGCCCGAGGGTCAGGGAGGTGGTACCGCCCACGGCATTGAGGTCGATGCTGGCGCCACCGGAGGCGTTCACCCCGTGGATGGACCCCAGGGAGATAGTGGCTACCTGGCCGGTGGCCGCGTTCGCGGTAGCGCTCACGTTGAGCTTGGTCGCCGCGATCTTGCCCGCAATGAGGGAGGCGGCGCCGCCCAGCTTGTCGGAGCCGCTGAAGGAGACGCTCTGGGCGGTGACGCTGCCGACCTTGATGCCGACGCCGCTCCTGCCCTTGCCGTCGGCGACGATGCTGACCTTGCCGGCGGCGGTGATGTTGCCGGTGGTGACGGCAGCCCCGCCCGCGGAGCCGTGGGCCTGGATGTTGACCCGTTGCGCCTTGATGGCGCCGTTGGTCCAGACGCCGGCAACGGATTGACCGACGGCGATGGAGCGGCCGCCGGAGGCGCTTCCCCAGAGGTTCAGATTCACCGCGGCGTGGGAAGCGGTGATGTTGCCGGTCACGGTGATCTGCGGGGCGCCATGACGCGCGTGCGAAGAACCGGCGTCGATGGTCACGCCAAGGTTCGGCGATGCCGAGGGCGCGGTGCCGGTGGCCTTCACGCTGCCGTTGATGCGGATGGTCGCGCCGCTGGTGGCGGTGGCGTTGGTGTTGCGCGACTCGATGTCGATGAAGTTGCCGGTGATGCTCCCGGAGATGCTGATGTTGCCGTCGCAGCAGCTGCCTAAGCCGACCGCCAGGAGCTTGACGTCGCCCGCGGCGTTGATGGAGCCATGCACGTTGATGTGGCCGCCGGAATCCAGTCCGCCCAAGGCATCCACCTTCACCGCGCCGCGGCTCGCGGTGATTGCGCCATTGACGGTGATGCGGCCGCCGCTGGAGCTGACGCCGCCGGTGGCGTGACCGTAAAGCGAGATGCCGCCGGTACCGGTGGCATGCAGGGCGCCCACGCTTATGTCCCCACCCTTCTTGGCGGTGGCGTTCAGGCTGATGGAGGGCCCGGTGATGACGAGCGCATGGATGTTGCCGCCGGAGTTGCTGCCGGCATTGGCCTGGATCAGCACGCCGCCGCCCGTGGCGGTGATCGTGGCGGCGCTGATGTTGCCGCTGCCGCCGCCGGTAGAAGTGTCCGTGGTGGTGATGTGCACCGCCGCATGCAGGCTGCCGCCGCTGGAGCCGCCGGCGGAGACCGAGCCCAGGTGCACGCTGCCGCTGCGGCCGTGCTGGCTGACCTTGAT
>DATIVR010000139.1:0-7248 GCA_035465695.1 Gammaproteobacteria bacterium | reverse complement strand
CCCAATCTCCTCGCGGTCACTGCGACAAGTGACGTTCGGCTGCCTTCCGTCATCAGGCCATCCGGCATCTCGTCGTCAAAGAGACATCGCGGTACAGACCGCATCACAAACTCTTTGGAGGGCACATGGCTAACACCAATTTCACGGTAAACGATCCGCTTGCAGTAAAACTGTGGGCGAAGAAACTCGCGGTGCAGGCGATCCAGCAGACCTGGTTCCGCAACTTCATCTCGGATGACGGCAACAACGTCATATACATGCTGGACGACGCCGAGAAGTCCGCCGGCGACACGGTGAACGTGGGGCTGCGCACGCAGCTCGCCGGAGCGGGCATCCAGGGCGACGGCACCCTGGAAGGCCAGGAAGAGGCGCTCACCACCTATGCCGACAAATTGTCGATCGACCAGCTACGCCACGCCGTCAACGTGGGTGGACGCATGACCCAGCAGCGGGTGCCGTTCGAACTGCGGGAAGAAGCGCGCATGGGGCTGCAGGACTGGTGGGCGGCGCGGTTCGACCTTTCCTTCTTCAACCAGCTCTGCGGCTATACGGTGCAGGCCGACACGCGCTACACGGGCAACAATGCGCCGACGGCGCCGACCCGCATCATCCTCCCCAACGGGCACAGCCAGGAGAGCCAGCTCACGAGCTCCGATACGTTCACGCTCTCGCTGGTGGACACGGCGGTGGAACGGGCTTACCTCAACAACCCGTACCTGATCCGTCCGATCCGCATCAAGGGGGAGGACAAGTACGTGTGCTTCATCCATCCCTCGCAGGTGACGGATCTGCGCACCTCCACCTCGGCTGGGCAGTGGCTCGACATCGAGAAGGCGGCCATGACCGGCGGCGAGGTCTCGGACAACCCGATCTTCACCGGCAGCCTCGGCGAGTACAACGGCGTGATCCTGCACAAGGCCTACCGTGTGAGCCAAGCCGTGAACAGCGGCGCGGCGATGCCCAACACCTACCGCGCCGTATTCGCAGGCGCGCAGGCGGGGGCCTTGGCCTTCGGCCGCGAGGAAGGCAAGGAGCAGTTCACGTGGTCGGAAGAGCTCTTCGACTACGGAAACATGTTAGGGGTGTCAGCGGGTTCAATCTTTGGCATCAAGAAATTGGTTTTCAATTCCAATGACTTTGGCACGCAGGTCATCTCCACTTATGCGGCTGCTCACTAATAGGGAGGACTAAAGAATGGCGACTTATACGAGTGCCCAGGTGGCATCCGGCCAGATCCCGATCAACGAACGAGGCGCGAGCTTCATCGTGTTCGGCAGTGTGGCGCTGACCACGGCCCTGGCGGCCAATGACATCGTGCAACTGGTGACGGTGCCGAACGGCTACAAGGTGCTGAACGTGACCCTGGACGTGGATCCCTTGGACAGCAATGCCAGCCCGACGCTGACGGGCACGGTGGGGGACGCCACTACAGCGGGCAAGTACCTCACCGTGACAGCGGCACAACTGAAGACGGGAGCGGTGCAGCCGAACAACGTGGCAGGGTCCACGGGCGTGGTCTATGCGCCGAACAGCAGCGGCGGCAACGCGGGTGGGACCATCCTCCAGTTTAAGGCGACCGCCAATCCGGCGACGTGGGTGAACGGCACCATGCGGCTGGCGGTGGAGCTGCAGGTGGATAACGCAAGCTTCGCCTGATGGTAACGGTCAAGCCCGGCTGGAATCGGCCGGGCCTGACTCTCTTCACGGCGTAGCCGCCTAAGCCGGCTGTGCGTCAGTGATGCGCGGGTTTGTCGGAGATGTATTGGTCCGCGACGGAGAGCGGGATGGCGCAGACGGTGGAAGGTTCCAAGGCCAGGAAATCCGCCGGATAGGTGCCGCGGACGATGGCATCGAGACCGATGATCTCACCCGGACGATATCGCCCAAGCACCTTCCGATAGCCCACGGCATTGGTGATGCTGGCTTCGATGAGGCCCGAGCACACGGCGTAGAGGTCGTAGAAGGGATGGCCATATCGGGCGAGGCGGTCGCCTTGCAGGATGAGCAGCGGACCGCCTGGCAGCCGTGCCAGCCGGGCCAGTTGCTGCAGCCCCAGACGAACCTCTGGGGACGACTCGCTTCGGACGAGCGCGGCACGGCGGGGCATCCTTGCCCTCAAGCGCGAAATTGTGTCGGCAAGTCCACGCATTTTCAGGTCCTTTGATGATGCCACAGGGGCAATTTTGCGGGCCTGGGCCAGGCCCTCCCATCAGGAGGGCGCGCAAAGATGACTCAGAGAATCCCCTAAACCAGCCTAGGAGCAGGACTTAAATGGCCTTCTCGGACATGCAGACCGCCATCGCCGGCGAGCTGGCGCGCTCGGACCTTTCCACCGAGATCAGGCGCGAGATCAACAACGCCATCACCTTCTATGGAAACAAGGCCTTCTGGTTCAACGAGGCCTCGATGGCGGAGATCATTACGGTGCAAGGGCAGCGCTATTACAGCCTGCCCACCCATTTCGCCTCGGTGCTGGATGTGCTCTCCACCCTGGGGAACTACACCTACCGCCTGGAGCCCCGCACCGAGCAATACCTGGACCAAGTGGATTGGGGCAATGACTTCTGGTCCGGCTATCCGACCGACTATTCATTCTGGAATGGGCAGATCCGGCTATTCCCGCCTCCGCAGGGCGGCCTGCCTGTGACCGTGAAAGGAACGGTGATCCTCTCTCCCCAGCCACTGGTGAACGATGCCGATACGAATGCCTGGCTGACCTCGGCGGAGGAGTTGATCCGGACGCGGGCCGTCCGACAGCTCTACGGGCGGTACCTACGTGACCCCGAGCAGTATGCCTTGTACACGCAGCTGGAAAGGGAAGCGCTGCAGAACCTGCAGGAGAAGAACGTGGGTCAGATAGGCACCGGTTGGGTGAGGCCTCATCTCTGATGGCCAGGTTGCTGACAAGACTGAGCTTCGGCGAGTGGCTGCCCGATCTGCCGGAACATGGGAACCCGGGTTCGCCCGTGGTGCAGAACGCGCTGTGGGTGAACGGGGGATATAGACCCGCCGACGATTTTGCGAGCCTGGGGGCGAACCTCAGCGCGCGCTGCCAGGGGGCTTTCGCGGGCGTGGACAGCAACGGTGATACGCACATCTATGCGGGGACCGCTTCCGGGCTCTTGGAGTACAACGGCACTTCGGGCAGCGGCGGCTTCAGCAGCCGCGGCACGGGTTTCGGGACCGCCGACGGCGGGTATTGGAAATTCACCGAATTCTCGAGCCCGGGGTTCGAGGCCCTGGTGGTCGCGACCAACTTCGCAGACGCAGTCCAGTGCCTGAACGCCGGTGACACTAGTTTCGCTCCGCTGGGAGGAAATCCTCCCAAGGCAGCGGCGGTGGCGACGGTAAACCAATTCCTGATGCTGGGAAACACCGATGACGGCGTCAACGGCGCGGTGCCGAACCGAGTCCAGTGGTGTGGCCTCGCCATGCCTACCCGCTGGGATTTCGGGACGTTGGCCGCCCAGCAAGCGCAGGCGGGAGAACAATACCTAAGCGCCGTGTACGGCCTGGTGACACATATCGCGGATGGCTATGCCTATGGGCTGATCTTCCAGCAGCGAGGTATCACCCGCGCCTATTACGTGGGCGGCGATGCGATCTTCAATTTCGACACCTATGAGAAGCAGCGCGGCGCCTATTACCCCAATTCGCCGATACAGCTGGGGAATCTGGTGTACTTCGTGGCGGAGGACGGCTTCTGCATGACCGACGGGCAACAGGTGGTGCAGATCGGCCATGGCAAGGTGGATAACACCTTCCTGAACGATGTCTCGCAGGCCTATGCGGACCGGGTGTGCAGCGCCTATGACCCGGTGAACAAGCTTATCTATTGGTGCTATTGCAGCAGCGGAAACAGCACGGGCATCCCGGACCGGTGCATCGCCTATAACTACGCGGACCAGCGCTTCATGCCGACCACTAACGTGGTGAGCCGCATCTTCACCAGCAAGAGTTTCGGCTTCACGATGGAGACCCTGGACAACGTGAACACCGACCTGGACCTGGTGACACCTTCCTTGGACGACCCGTTCTGGCAAGGCGGAAACCTGCAGGTCCAGGCATTCAACGCGAGCAATAACTACGGGCAACTGGGCGGCGACCCACTGGATGCCGTGATCGACACGCTGGAGGCGGCGCCTAACCCCGGGGGTATCACCTATATAGATGGTGCGCGTCCGGTGGTCACGGCGCCGCAGACGGGGTCGGCCGCGCCCAGCGTGCAGCTCTTGAGCCGGAACCTGGAGAATGCTGGCTATGCCACGTCTGCGCCGGCGACCCAGGACCCACGGACCGGCATCTGCAACCTGAGGGCGTCCGCGCGCTACGTACGCCTGCGCGTCGGCCTGCCGGGCGGGGCAACTGGCGGGTTCGGCGTGGCGACCGGAGTAGACGTCTATGGCGCGCCGGCAGGCGACAGATGAGCCAGTTACAGCAACTCCGAACATCGCCGCCCTATGACAGCGCTTGGAGCGTCGCGACACCAAGGGCTGGATCTTTTGTCCTTTGGCGTCGTTGCAGTCACCGCTCGGAGTCCTCACGTACGAAAAGAGTACGCTCCGGCTCCTCGGGTGCCTGCGCCTAGCCAAAGAACAAAATCTCTCAGCCCTGGATGGAGATATGAGCGATATACAAGGGTTGCGGACTGCACCGCCTTATGACGAACCATGGAAAGTAGCCACGGTCGTGAATCTCTTGGCGACGGGGCGTCTGAATACCGTGGGTAGCGTGACCCTGACGCAGAACGGCACGAGCACCACCCTCAATGACAACAACATCCGGCTGGGCAGCCGATTGTTCTTCATGCCCACCACGGTGCATGCGGCCGAAGTGACGGGGCTCTGGTATGCGCCCGCCACGGCACCCGGTTCGGTGACGCTGGGACACACAGCGGTGAACCAACCGGACCTCGACTTCGACTACGTGATATTCACTGGAGAGGTGAGATGCAAATGTTCATGCCAACGCGATTGCGAGCCATCGCGCAGTGGGAGGTGCCGCTCTACTGGCACAGGATCGAATGGCTGTTGAAACCGGTGATGGAGCGATCTGAGGTGGACAACACCCTGGAAGATGTGCGGCAGTTCCTGCTGACAGGGAACATGCAGGCATGGCATGTGGATTGGCGGGTGATCGTGGTGACGGCGATCCAACCCTTCGGGGCGAATGCCCAGGCGCCGACACGGCGCGTTTGCCAGATCGTCTATTGCTCCGGAGCAGGGCTTGAAGACTGGCTCGGTGACGTGGTGGAGAGCTTGACGGACTGGGCGTCGAGCATGAAATGCGACTGTCTGCGAATCAGCGGACGGCGGGGTTGGGTGAAGAAACTGCCGGAGTTTCACGAGACCTGTACGACTTTGGAGAGACCGATATGTCGATGAACCCTTATGCGGCCGGTGCAAGCCTGATCATGGGCGGAGCGCAGAACAACATGGCACAAGGGCAGGGGCCTTTGCAGGCCTATGCCGATCCCGGGGACTTCTTCGGAGGCAATTCCGCGCAGGCCATGGATCCCATCGGTTATGGGATCTTCAATGCGCTGGGCATCAAGAATTGGGATCCCCTGGTGGCGGCCACCAACAAGATCCCGGGCTTCCATGGCACTGAGCCCCGCGGCCAGAGTAGCGTGCCTTCCGTGTTGCCTACACTGCCGAACGTCGGGGCGCCTCGCATCTACAGCCCTAATAGCTTCAGCGGCTATGCCGATCTGGGCTCCGGTCCCTATAACCAGATGGCTTCGCACATGGCCGGGAAAATGTATGGCCCTGTCCCGATACAACCAGCGGGTTCTGGGAAAGGGCTCATTCCAGCACCCACGAGTGGCAAGGGTGGCCTGCTGCCTACCATCGGCGGTGCCTCTTCAACGATGCCCATCGGCATCCGTACGAAGGCGAAGTGACATGAGCAACTCATTCGGCAAAGGCGGCCAAGTTCCGGCAGGGCAGACCACGACTACGCAGACGCCGCCATCTTATATGTATCCCTACATCGGCACGGCGCTGAGCCAGGCTGGCGACCTGCTAGGCGGGAATGGGCCGCAGGATTATCCGGGCCAGACCGTCGCCGGATTCTCCCAGCCGCAGCAGCAGGCGTTCGCCAGGCTGACCCACCTCGACAAGAACCTGATGCAGGGAAGCGGTAACCCTTATGAGGATGCGATGTTCTCGCGCATGGCCGGCGCCACCCAGAACCAGCTATCCGGCGAGTTCGCCGGGATGGGGCGGAATGCGGCGGCTTCTGAGCCTTTGCGCGCTGAACAACTGAACAATCTCGCCACCGGTTTCTATGGCGGCCAGTACCAGAACGACGTCAACAACGCGCTGACCGCCGGGCAGAACCTCCTGGGCGTCGGCAACCAGGTGCAGCAGGAAGCGCAGAACCAGATCAACGCGAACATGGCCAAGTACAACTATTACCAGCAACTGCCATATCAACAGTTGCAGCGGTATGAGCAGTTCCTACAGGGGATCAATCCGGGTTCGCAGTCGTCCACGCCTTATTTCACGAATCCCACCGCCAATGCGCTGAGCGCCGCTGAGGCCGTGCAGCAACTCTATAAGGGTTATCAAGGCAAGGGCGGCACTACGCCGGCCAGCACGGCATCCTCCGGTTGAGGGAATCTGAAGGTCATGAACACTCAGGGTGGCTGTCAATGACGCCGCCTGCCAAGCGCTAGTACCAAGACGAACATGGAACCCCGCCACCCGGCGGGGTTCGCATTTTTGGGGGATACATGTCCATAGATCAATACAGCACGACGCCGGCCAACAACGACCTGGTGAATTACTTCAAGACCGGCATGCGGCCCAGCGCAGTGAAGAACGCAGGTTGGGACATCATGGCGGATATCGCGAGCTACATCGTGAGCTTGCCTACCGCCGGTGGCAGTGCGAACGCGCTGACGGTGACTAACCCGAGGCCCTTCGGCGGGCTCGTGAACGGCCTCCTGCAGCTCATGGTGCCTTCCACGGCAAATACCGGTGCTGCGACATTCGCGCCGGATGGCCTTGCCGCCGCGCCGATCCATGCCTGGGGCAAAGCTTTGCTCGGCGGCGAGATGCAGGCCGGGGTGCCTATCGCCCTCCAATACGATGGGACGAATTGGAACCTGAAAGACCCGGGCATCGGCCCGCTGGGACTGCTCAGCGGGGCCCTGGAGGCGACCATCTTCACCGCTAACGGCAATTTCACGCCGAAGGCGACCGCGAACTATCTGATCATCGGCATAGGTGGCGGTGGAGGTGG
>DATIVR010000138.1:0-20350 GCA_035465695.1 Gammaproteobacteria bacterium | reverse complement strand
TATCCCGAATTCCTGCCGGATGGCCCGTATTTCTCCGCATTGAAGGACGGCAAGCGCTATTACCTGGTGCGCACCGCGCTCAGCGGCAGTGCGGCGTTCGGTGCTACAGGCAGTGCCCAGGCCTCCCGCGCCGTACGCGCGGCGAAGGAAGCAGCGCACGCCGCCTGCTCCACCTGCGGCTTCGAGGCCACCGGCGCGCCGTTGTTCGCAGACGCCGCGCGCCGCTCCGCCCAGACCGAAAGCATCTGGCTGAGTCTGGCCTCGACCCTGCTCATCATGACGCTCATCGCCTGGGTGTTCCGCAGCTTCGCGCCCCACGTGCTGGCCGGACTGCAGCTGGTGGCGAGCGTGCTGGCCGCGAGCGCCGCGGTCATCCTGTGCTTCGGTTCCATCCAGGTCATCACCCTGGTGTTCGGCACCACCCTCATAGGCATCGCCATCGATTACGCGTTCCTGTATTTCGCCGAATATTGGTTCGGTGAGGCGGCACCCGAGCAGGTGATGGCCGCAGTGAAGCCCGGTCTCTACATGGGATTAGCCACCGGCGTGGTGGCCTTCGCCTTCCTGTTGCTGGCGGGATTCCCGGCTCTCACTCAGTTCGCGGTGTTCTCGGTGGCGGGCTTGCTGGAAGCGGGCTTGCTGGTGGTGCTGATCTTCCCGGTCAGCCTGACACGCTTCCCGCAGGTACCGGTCAATGCCGCCGTGTTGTGGCCGCAGCGCTTCATCCAGGCAGCCTGTCGCGCCCACTGGCGGCGGGCCGCGCTGCCCATCGCGGCCCTGATCCTGGCGGTGCCGGGATGGTTCATGCTGCGTAGCAGTGACGACGTGCGCAGCCTACAGAGCCTGCCACCGGCGATGCTCGCCACCGACGAGCACATCCGCGAGACCTTGGGACAGGTGCCTCCGCCGGGTTTCTTCCTGGAGGAAGCGGGCGACTTGCAGGCGGCGCTGCAGCGTGAAGAGGTCTTGTTCGCCAAGGTGCAGGACGGCGCACCGCAGCTCGCCACGCTCGGTCTCTCGCGCTTCGTGCCCTCCGCTGGACGCCAGGAGGCGAGCCTCGCCGCCTGGCAGAAGGTGTTCTCCGATCCCGCGGCGTTGCGCGCGGCGTTCACTCATCTTGGCTTGCCCGCCGGCCTGGCGGACCGCAGCGTGGAGGAATGGCGGCAGGCAGACAGGAATCCTTTCACTCCGGCGCAGGCATTCGCGGCAGCCCCGGACCTGAAGCGTCTCGTCATCACCGATGGCGACAAGCTGGCGCTGCTGTCCACCGTGACCGGTGGCAGCGACATCGACCCCGCGACGCTGGCGGGTTACGCCGCTGCGGTGCCGGGAGTGAGCTTCGTGGATCCCCTGGGACGCATCGCCACCACCTTCCAGCGCCTGCGGATACGCGCCACCTGGCTGGTGATCCTAGGGTACCTGCTGATCTCGGCACTGCTGGTGTGGCGCTACGGCCGCCGTGATGCTGTGCGCATGCTGTGGCCGCCGCTCCTGGCGCTGGGTGTGACCTTGGGTGCCCTGGGACTCCTGGGCGAACCGTTGAACATCTTCGTGGTCGTGGCACTGATCCTGATCCTGGGACTGGGACGCGACTACGCCGTGTTCCTGCGTGAGGGCGGTACGCGCCGCTCGCCGGCGCTGGCGGTCAGCCTTTCGGCCCTCACCATGCTGTTCTCTTTCGGCCTCCTGGCGGTGAGCGCAACGCCGGTGCTGCACGTCTTCGGTATCGCCACCCTGGTGGGCATCTTGGCGAGCTTCCTGAGTGCGCCTCTGTCGCTGCCACCGGTCAAAGGACAGACATGACGCGATCGCTCCTGCCTGTGTTGCTGCTGGGTACCGTCATGTTGGCGGGTTGCGCGACGCCGCTCCTGCCGGGCTGCTCCCGTCTGGGGCGAAACGGCCAAGTATGCCTGCTGCCGCCTTCGGCGCTGCCGGCCATGGACGCGGTGCATCTGGTGAGCGTGACCCGCGAGGGCCAAACCGACGCCTTCATGGGCCAGCTGCACATCGATGCCGATGCGCTGCATCTGGCCGGCTCCAGCCTGTTCGGTACGGGCCTGTTCACCCTGAGCTACGATGGCGCCCGGGTCACGGTGCAGCCGGACGAGCAGCAATTCCCCGCGGAGAAGCTGGTGGTGATGCTGGAACTGGCGCTGTTGCCGCCGGACGAACTACGTCCGCGGCTGCATGACCTGGAGCTCGTGGTGAGTGAGACAGCGGCGGGTGAAGTGCGTGATGTCTCGGAGCGCGGCCACCTGATCGTCCACATCGTGCGGGGGGGAGGACCCTTGGCCGAGGCCCCATTGCAGATGGACGTGCCGCCGCTCAAGCTGTCGGTAAAGATGACCGCTACGAGCACCCCATGACCGCCGTCTATCTGAACGCGTTGGGCATCATCAATGCGCTTGGCCAGGACGCAGCCGAAGTCCGGGAAGGCCTCATGGCCGGCAACACGGCCGGCATGCGCCGGCGGGACGACCTCATCCCCGGCCGCGCAGTCCGTGCCGGTACCGTCACCGCGCCCTTGGCGGCGCTGAGCCACGCATACGCGGCTTACGACTCCCGCAACAACCGGCTGCTCGCGGCGGCCTTGCGGCAGATCCGTCCGGAGGTGGACGCAGCTCTCTCGCGCCATGGGGCCATGCGCGTCGGCGTGATCATGGGTACCAGTACTTCCGGCATCGCCGAGGGCGAGCGGGCCGTGGCGGCACAACATGCGGGGCGGGAACTTCCGCCGGAGTACCACTACCGCCAGCAGGAGATCAGCAGCCCCAGCGAATACCTGCGGCGCGTGTTGGATGCGCGCGGTCCCGCTTGGACCGTCTCGACTGCCTGCACCTCCAGCGCCAAGGCGTTTTCAGCCGCGCGACGCCTCATCACCCGCGGGCTCTGCGACGCGGTGGTGGTGGGCGGGGTGGATTCGTTGTGCGGTCTCACCTTGAACGGCTTCGGCGCCCTGGAGTCCCTGTCCCAGGGGCTATGCAATCCTTCCAGCAGGAATCGCGACGGCATCAACATCGGCGAGGGAGCGGCGCTCTTCCTCATGAGCCGAGAGCCCGGACCGGTGAGATTGCTGGGCGTCGGTGAATCGTCGGACGCGTACCACATCTCCGGCCCTGACCCGGAAGGCAGGGGCGCCGAGATCGCTTTGCGCCAGGCTCTGGATCAGGCCGGCGTCACCCAAGTGGACTACCTGAACCTGCATGGCACCGCGACCCAGCAGAACGACCAGATGGAGAACATGGTGGTGAACCGGGTGCTGGGCAGCGAGGTGCCCTGCAGCTCCACCAAGCCTCTGGTGGGCCACACTCTGGGGGCCGCGGGCGCCACCGAAGCCGCCTTCTGCTGGATGCTGCTCACGGATCCGCGGCCCGCATCGTTGCCGCCGCACGTATGGGACGGCATCGCCGATCCGGCCTTGGCCAAGGTGAACCTCTGCAGCGTGGGCTACACGCCAAGGGCCTGCCGGGTGGTGGCCAGCAACTCCTTCGCTTTCGGCGGCAACAACGCTTGCCTCGTGTTGGGGAACTGATGGCCGCCTTCCCTCCGATCGCCGAACTCCTGCCGCATCGCGACAGCGCGGTGCTGTTGGATGCCGTGCTCGAAGACGAAGTGGACGCTATCCGCGCCCGTACCCGCATCGGCCCAAATCATCCTTACCTCGTGCCTGGGCACGGTGTGCCGGTATGGGTGGGCATAGAGCTGATGGCCCAGGCCATCGCTGCCCACGCAGGTCTCTCTGCGCGCCGCGACCACAAGTCGCCCAAGAAAGGCATGCTGCTGGGTTCCCGGCGCTTCGAAGCCAAGGTGCCCTACTTCGACGTGGGCGACGAGCTGGAGGTGCGAGCCACACGCGAGTTCGGCGATGAAGGCGGCATCGCTGCCTGTGCTTGTGGCATCCTGCGCGGGGGCGAGATCCTCGCCACCGCCACCCTGATCATCGTGGAGATCCCCGAGGAGATGATGCCATGAAGCAGCGCCGCGTACTCGTCACCGGAGCCAGCGGCGGTATAGGCGCCGCCATCGCGCGTGCCCTGCATAGCATGGGCTTCGCTGTCACGCTGCACTACCACCGCAACGCCGCGAAGGCCGAGGCACTGGCCCAAGAGCTGGGCGGCGCCCGCATGCTGAGCTTCGACCTCACGGACCGTGACGGCGCCCGCGCGGCGCTGGAGCAGGAGCTTGAGGCTGTCGGCGCCTTCTGGGGCGTGGTGTGCAATGCCGGCGTGACCCAGGACAATACCTTCGCTGCGCTCTCGGGCGCGGATTGGGACAAGGTGGTGGATACCAACCTGGGCGGCTTCTACAACGTGTTGCACCCGCTGATCATGCCGCTGGTGCGGCTGCGCGACGGTGGCCGCGTCGTCACCATCGCTTCGGTGTCCGGGATCATGGGCAACCGCGGCCAGACCAACTACAGTGCCGCCAAGGCCGGACTCATCGGCGCCAGCAAGGCGCTGGCCATCGAACTGGCGTCGCGGAAGATCACCGTCAACTGCGTGGCGCCGGGACTCATCGAGACCGACATGACCGGCAAGGACCTGCCCCTCGAAGAGATCCTCAAGCAGATCCCGCTGGGTCGCGCCGGTACTCCCGAGGAAGTGGCGGCGCTGGTGGCCTATCTGTTCTCCGAGCCTGCGGCTTACGTGACCCGTCAAGTCCTCAGCATCAACGGCGGGATGCTGTAAAAACGGAGACGGCGAGTCCGGCCGGACTCGCCGTCTCCACGATCGCTCACTCAGGCCTTGTCGACGGGTGTATTGCCGCCGGTGAATTGCGCGCGGGCCTGGGCCATGCGATAGCGGTGCTCCCGGTAGAAGGCCCGCCAGTTACGCAAGGCACTCACGAAGTAGATCAGGCGGAACAGGTGCAGCTTCATGCGCACCTTCGACGAGTCGAACAGGTCGCCCGCCAGCATGGAGATCACCCCCTGCTCGATCTGCCAGGTGTTGCGCGGATTCTGGAACAGGTGCTGCATCACCGGCGAGTTGAAACGGTAGATGAAGAAGGCGAAGCGCTTCATCCCGCTGCGCAGCCGCTTCTCCAGCTTGCGCTGCAGCCGCAGTTCGCGCTCGGGATGTGCCAGCGCCTCATCCACCAGTGCGGCAGTCTGTTCCGCACCACTGGTGGCGAGATAGACGCCCGAGGAGAACACCGGATCCAGGAACACGAAGGCGTCTCCCACCAGCATCCATCCCGGGCCGCCGATCGTCTCGGCGTCATAGGAATAGTTGCCGGTGACCCGCACTTCGTCGCCGATCAACTCGGCGTGCTCCATGCGCTTCCACAGCGCGCGGTTCATCTTAAGGGTGTCGAAGAGGAATTCCTTGGTGCGGCCACGGCGCTGTTTCAGGTAATCCGGGCGGCACACCGCGCCCACACTCATCACATCCTTCGGCAGCGGGATCATCCACATCCAGCCGTGCTCGAAGTTATAGATACTGATGTTGCCCTTGTCGTTGCCAGGGCGGAACTCGGCACCCTTGAAATGGCCGAAGATGGCGGCGCTCTGGTGCAGAGGGTTCTTCTTGCGGATCCGCTTCTTGCCGGCCAGGAAGGAGTCGCGGCCGCTCGCGTCAAGAAGATAGCGCGCCTGGATCTGGTAGCTGTCCCCTTTGTCGGTCTTCACGTCGACCAGGGTGTCGCGGGATCCGCGCTGCTCGAAGGCCACGACCTCGTGGCCCTCGCGACCGTCGGCGCCGTACTCCCGGGCATGGTCGAAGAGCATCTTGTCGAAATCCTGGCGCCACACCTGATAGGCATTGGGTGGGCTGTCGCCCAGTGCGCGGGCGAACAGATAGGTGTTGTAACCGCGCTCGTTGCGCGCCTCGAAGTCGGCGCCGGGCTTGAACACGCCGATGGCCTTGAGCTTGTCCATCACGCCCAGACGCTCGAAGACCGGCATGTTCATGGGCAGCAACGATTCGCCGATATGGAAGCGCGGATGGTGGTCCTTCTCAAGTTGGATGACCTTGTGGCCCTTGCGCGCCAACAGCGCTGCAGCGGTGCTGCCGCCGGGTCCGCCGCCGATCACCAATACGTCGCATTGTTCCAGCTGCATGATCGAGCTCCCGGTGTGCGGGACTCTGCGGTCCCGTCAGTGTGCGTGTGGATCCGTCTGCCCGTCTGAGGCTAATGCACACCCCGGATGCGCGCAAGGGAAGCTCGGCGACTGGATATGCGATGCGGCATTTGGGGTATTCTATGAAACAGGGGCTTTTCCGCAGGTTTTACAAATCGTGAGCAAGGTCAGGGTATTAGCGGTGCATTATTCCTCGCCCAGCGGCCAGCTGAGCGACGTGATGCACAAGTTCTGCGCACCGCTGGCAGAAGCCAGCGACGTGGAATTCCACGAATTGGTGCTGCGTCCGCGCCGGCCTTACCCTTTTCCGTGGCCGATCCTGCGCTTCTTCGACACGTTTCCCGAGACCATCTATCTGGACCCGCCTGAGATGGAGCCGTTCGGAAACGATGTGGCGCAGCGCTACGACCTGGTGATCCTGGGTTATCAGGTGTGGTTCCTCGCGCCCTCCGGCCCCACTACGGGCTTCCTCAAGAGTCCCGAGGCCAGGGCGCTGTTGGCGGACACCCCGGTGGTGACGGTCATTGCCTGCCGCGACATGTGGCTCATGGCGCAGGAACGCGTCAAGGAAGTCCTGGCGGCCGCCAAGGCCAGGCTGGTCGGCAACGTGGTGCTCGTCGACGAGGGTGGCAGCATAGGCAGCCTGCTGGCCACGCCCATCTGGATGATGACCGGCAAGCGCGGTCCCTTGCTCGGCGGTCTCATACCCCGTGCCGGGGTCAGGCCGGAACAGATCATCGCCAGCCGCCGCTTCGGCGAACGGATACTGATGCGGCTGCGCCAGGGCAGCCTGGATGCCACCCTGCTGCAGGGCCTGGGCGCCGTGAAAGTGAACACCCGTCTCATCACCACCGAGAAGGCGGCGCGCCGCAGTTTCCTGGCCTGGGGGGCGCTGCTACGCCTGCTCGGGCCGCAGGGCGCATGGACCCGCAAGCCCGTGGTGATCGTCTATATCTTCTTCCTGGTGGCGCTGCTCCTCACCGTGCTGCCCTTGAGCATACTCATCAAGACCCTTTCTGCCCCCCTGTTGCGCAGCCGCATCGCCGCGCAGCAGGCCTACTTCAGCCAGCCTTCAGGCGAATGACCACATGACCGGCAAGGCCTACATCACCGAACTCGCAGCGTTCCTCCCGAATGCACCCATCGATAATGACCGCATGGAGGAGGTGCTGGGCATGATCAACGGCAAGCCTTCGCGGGCCCGCCGCATCATCCTGCGTTCCAATGGCATCAAGACCCGTCACTACGCCATGGAGCCCTGCACCGGCCGCATCACCCACACCAATGCGCAGCTCGCGGCCGAGGCCATCCGCAAGCTGGCCAACGGCCGCTTCAAGCTCGAGCAGACCGACCTGTTGGCATGCGGCACCACCTTCGCGGACCAGATGGTGCCGAGCCATGCCAACATGGTGCACGGCGAACTCGGTATCCCGCCCTGCGAGAACATCTCCACCTCCGGCGTCTGCATCAGCAGCACCAGTGCCTTGAAATACGCGATGCTGGGCGTGAAGAGCGGCGAGTTCCAGAACGCCGTGAGCGCGGGCTCGGAGAATCCCTCCTCAGTGATGCATGCGCGCTACTTCCAGCCGGAGAGCGACGCGCAGATCGCGGCCTTGGAAGGCGACGGCATCGTGGCTTTCGAGAAGGACTTCATCCGCTGGATGCTTTCGGACGGTGCAGGCGCGGCGCTGGTGCAGCCGGCACCTTCGGACCATGGCCTGTCGTTGCGTATGGACTGGATCGTGGAACGCTCCTATGCCAACGAGCAGCCGGCCTGCATGTACGGCGGCGCCGAGAAGCTTGCCGACGGCAGCCTCAAGAGCTGGCGCGCCTTCGAGCCGAGCGAATGGATGAGCCAATCCATCCTCACTCTCAAGCAGGATGTGAAGCAATTGAACGAGCACGTGATGCCTTACACGGTGCAGCGTCCGCTGCAGGACATCCGTGAGCTCAAGCGGCTCGATCCCAAGGATATCGCCTGGTTCGTACCGCACTACTCGTCGCACTTCTTCCGCGACAAGGTTTACGAACACATGCTGAAGGCAGGCTTCGACATCCCGCAGGAACGCTGGTTCACCAACCTGTACCAGAAGGGCAACACCGGTGCGGCGTCCATCTACATCCTCTTGGAGGACCTGTTCCACTCCGGGAAGCTCAAGGCGGGCGAGCGCATCCTCTGCTATGTGCCGGAAAGCGGGCGCTTCAACACCGCGTGGATCCACCTCACCGCCGTCGGACCGGACGGCCGATGAAGAAGGACGACGTCCCCCAACAGAACGCCAAGGCGTTCATGGGTCATAGCAAGCTGCTCTACGCCACCGATGCCCAGGGCCGCTACGTGCCGGCGCCGTGCAACGGCTGGGAGGCGGAAGAGATCGTGCTGGACCAGGCCATCGCCGAATACGTGCGACAAGCCGAGGATGCCTGGCGGCGCGCGCGCACCGGCGCCGCCTCGACGCTCGAATACCACATGTTCAGGCAGCGCATGGACGTAGTGCTACTGGCCCAAAGCACCGGCTTCTTCAAGTGGCGCGTGCGCCGTGACTTAAGGCCCGGCGCCTTCCAGAAGCTCTCCGCCGCACGGCGAGAACGTTATGCCGACGCACTCGGCACGCCCGTGGCCGACCTCGATCGCCTGCCGGAACGACCGTGAACGCCCAGCTCAAACCCGAAGTGGTGGTGCCCTTCGAGCATCGCCAGAGCGCCCACTGCGAGAGCGGTGTCATATCGGCCCTGCTGCGCCACCACGGCGTGCCCATGTCCGAGCCCATGGCGTTCGGCATCTCGGCAGGCCTGGGCTTCGCCTACCTGCCATTCATGAAGTTCGGCGGCTTGCCGCTGTTCGCCTATCGCATGCCGCCGGGATTCATCATCCGCGGCCTCACCCGCCGGCTCGGCATCAAGATGCACATGGAGACCTTCCGCCGGCCGGAGGATGGGACGAGCGCGCTGGATGCGCACTTGGCGGCGGGACGTGCCGTGGGCGTGCAGACTTCGGCTTACTGGCTCTCGTATTTTCCGCCCGACATGCGTTTCCATTTCAACGCGCACAACCTGGTGGTGTACGGCAAGCGCGGCGACCAGTACCTCATCGCGGATCCCGTGATCGACATCCTGGTGGAGTGCGAGGCGCAGGCATTGCAGAAGGCGCGCTTCACCCGCGGGGTACTGGCACCCAAGGGCCTGCTCTACTACCCGGCGCATGTGCCGGACGTGAAACAGATGGACATTCCCGCGGCCATCCGCAAGGGCATCCGCTTCACCACCGGCATGATGCTGTACGTGCCGCTGCCGATACTCGGCACGCGCGGCATCCGACTGGTGGCGCGCAAGATCCGCAAGCTCGATCCCAGGCAAGCAGCCCATAACAAGCTGCTTCTGGGTCACATCGTGCGCATGCAGGAGGAAATCGGTACCGGTGGTGCCGGCTTCCGCTTCCTCTACGCTTACTTCCTGCAGGAAGCTGCGGAAGTGCTCGGCAAGCCGAAACTCAAGGAGCTCTCGGCACGGCTCACCGACACCGGCGACGAGTGGCGGCGCTTCGCGCTGCATGCCGCCAAGATGTGCAAGGACCGCATGGACATGGACTATGGGCTGTTGGCGGACCAGCTCATGGCCTGCGCCGACCAGGAAGAAGCCATCTACCGCGAGCTACGGACGGAAGTGAAATAGCGTCCAGCCGTCGGCCAGCACGGCCTCGCCCCCCTTCGACACATTCTCAGTGACGCCCGCGGCCGCGATGCTGTCGTGGAACGCCGGGACATCCAGCATCTCGCTCTCATGACGCAGGGCCTGCCGCCGCTCCAGGCGATGACCTGTGACGGCATCCGTTTCCAGCAGCAGCCAGTGGCTGCCTTCCGCCACCACCGTATCCACCGAAAGTCCCTGGCGCCGGCGGTGCGCGGCGAGCGGCAGCGTCACCTCTTCCACCACGCCCACCAGCGCCTGACGCGACGTGCCGCACTCCAGATCTACCAGTGCTGTCTCGAGCGCCGCCTGAAAACTCGCACCGCGCCGCGAGATGAAGAGGTTCGGACCCGAGAGTCCCAGGTTCTTGGCGACGTAATATCCCGCACTGTTACCCAGGGTGTTGATGAAGTTGAAGGGCTTGGGCGTGAGGTGGTCGCGGATCAATTGTTCCTGGGTGCTGATGTTGTTGCTCATGGGTCCCAGCCCCGAACCCAGGTACAGGCCGCAGTCAACCGCCAGGCGGTGTCCAGCCACGCACCGTGCCGAACCCAGCAGCGCCAACTGGATGAAGCGGTCGATGCGCCGGAAATGTTCGCGACATAGCGGCTGCAACGCCGTATCCAGGGATGGCAGCGCTTCGTCTTCCCGCACCGGATGCAAGTAATGGCTGGCGGCGATGGCGCGGATCATGGCTTCTCCAGCACCAGCACGGTGTTGTTGCCGCCGAAGCCGAAGTGGTTGAGCAGATAGCGTCCGGGTCTGGCCTCGGCCTGGCGGTCCAAGACCTGTACCTCCAGCTGCGGATCCGGCGTGCCGGGCTCGGCCGCGGGCAAGGCCCCCTGACGCAGCGCGCCCAGGTAAAGCACCAATTCAGTGAGGCCGCAGGCACCCAGGGTGTGGCCCAGATAAGGTTTCAGGACGGAGATGGCTGGTAGCTCCCTGAAGACCTTGCGTAACCCGAGGGCTTCCGCCATGTCGCCAGTGGGCGTCGCGGTGCCGTGGGCGCGGATGCCACGCACCTCGGCGGTGCCGGTGCTATCCAGCGCCTGCCGCAGCGCCGCTGCCACTGACTCGCCGTCCGGGTTCGCTGTGGTGACGCTGAAGCCGTCGCAATTACTGGCTCCTCCGTGCAGCAGGTATTCGCCGGCACCGGGCTCAGCCGACAAGAGCACCGCACCGATACCCTCCCCCAGGACGATGCCGTTACGCTCTGCCACGAACGGTCGCACCCGTTCGGCGAGCAGTTGCAGGCCGGCGAAACCCGTCAGGGTGGTGCGATTGGCGAGCTCCGCTCCCAGTACCAACGCATGTGGATAGCGGCCCGATGCCAGGGCGCGTATCGCGCCCAACAGCGCGTTGGCGGCGGAGGTGCAGGCGGTGTTGTAGGTGAATGTCGGTCCTTCGGACCCGGCGGCGCGGCGTGCCAGTTCTGACAGGTAACCGTAGCCGCAGTGCGGCATGGGCGACGCATCGGTGGCTCCTTGTCTTAGCGCAGCCTCATAGCTTGATTCCGAGAGACCGATGGAGAAACAGGAGGAGCCCAGATATACCGGCAGTGCGCGGCGTTCGGCGGCGCTCAGCCCTGCTTCAGCGACTGCGGCCTGCACGACCGGGGGGATCAGGCGTTCGAAGCGCCCGGGATCGAACAGTGGCGCGCCGTCGGCGATGCGGAAATACGCAGCCTCCACGGAGTCCGCCAAGCCTTCCAAGGTCACCCGATGCGGCGCGCCTCCGCCAGCCAGGAGCGTCGCCACGCTGGCAGGCGCATCCACGCCCAGGGCGCAGCAGAGACCGACGCCGCGGATGCCGACAGGCATGGCTTCAGTCCGCCAGGATGAAGTCGGCGAGGCTATTGATGGACTTCAGGGCTTGACGGGTATCCTTGCCGCCATCGATGCGCTTGCCGTATCGCTGCTTCACGGCCAGCGCGATCTGCAACGCATCCAAGGAGTCCAGGTCCAGACGTCCGGCGCTGCCGATGAGGATGTCGTCGTCGGCGATCTGGTCGGGCTGGATGTGGTTCTTCTGGCACTCCACCACCACCAACTCCTTGAGCTCGCGTTTCAAGACTTCCCGATCCATCTCAACTCCTGTGTCGCACGCGCATGCTGACTGCCGCCAGGATCAGGCAGGCCGCCCCGAACAGGGCCAGTTTCAAGGCCCACGTCGTCACGGCGGCGATGCCACCCTGGCGCAAGAACACCTCGAGGAAACCCTCCAATCCCCAGGCCATGGGGGAATGCAGGCTGATGGCCTGCATAGCCGCCGGCATCACGAAGCGCGGCACCATGATACCGCCCACCGCCGCCATCAACAGGTTCGCCACGCCGGTGAAGATGGTGGCCTGCTCCGCGGTGGACACCAGGTTCGCCACCAGCAGGGCATAACACACGGCAGCGAAACCCGATGCCAGGGTCATGAGCAACAGCGCCAGCGGCGCGTGACCCAGGTCGAGCCACCCGCCCCCCAGGAGCGGCACGATCCACCTGCCTACCGCGAGCATCAACACAGCCTGCACCAGGGTGATGCCGAGGTAAGGCCACAGCTTGCCCGCCAGGAGTTGCGCCGGGCTCACGCCCATGGTGCGCAGGCGCGCGTAGGTGCCTTGCGAGCGCTCCTGGACCCAGGTGGTGGAGAGCGGGATGGCGATGAAGAACATGGCGAAGAGGAGCCACGCGGGCACGTTCTGCTGCACCGAACTCGGCCGTGCACCTCCGGTGTAGAGGGACTCGGCGTGCAACAGGCGCTGCGCGGCGGTGGGGTCGGGCATGGAGACGCCCATGCCACCCAGGCGTTTCTCGAGGTAAAGCTCTGCCAGCAGGCCTTGCAGGCGCGCCCGGAACAGCTCGGAGACGGCTGGCTCGACGCCGGGACCGGCCTGCAACTGCACGGGCCGAGGCGAAGGGCCATCCAGCGCGGCCGCGAACCCCTTCGGTATGATCAGCAGGAATTGAGTCTTGTCAGACCGCACCGCCTCCCGCAGCAGATCGACCGGACCCTCGCCCTCCCGCCGCTGAAGTTCCTGGCTGGCCGCGAGTTGCGCTGCGAGCCCCCGGCTCGCATCACTCTGATCCTGGTCCACCAGGTAATAGCTGAGGCTCACGCCCTGATCGGCGGCGAATCGTTCCTGCAGCGCCAGGGACATCACCAGGATGAAGGCCGCCGGCATGAGGAACAGCAGTGCCAGGGCATGCCAGTCGCGCAGCAGCAGCAGCAATTCCTTGCGGATGAGGGCGGGCAACACCATCGTCAGTCCCTCAGACGCCGGCCGGTAAGATGCAGGAACAGGTCTTCCAGGTTGCGCTGACCAGGGGCACTCCTTAGCAGTTCATCCAGGCTGCCATGGGCCAATAGCCTGCCCTCGTCCAGCACGCCGATGTCGTCGCAGAGCTGCTGCACCTCGTCCATGTAGTGGGACGTGTACAGCACCGTGGTTCCGGCCCTGTTGAGACGCTTGATCGCGCCCAGGATGAACTGGCGCGACTGAGGATCGATACCCACCGTCGGTTCGTCCAGGAACAGCAGGCGCGGCCGGTTCAAGAGGCCGATGGCGAGGTTCAAGCGGCGCTTGAGGCCGCCCGACAGGTGTTCGGCAGGTTTGCGGCCATGATCCTGCAAACCGGCCACCTCCAGCACCTCGGCGAGCCGGGTCTCCAGCTCCATGCCATGCAACCCGAGCACTCCGCCGAAGCACCGCAGGTTCTCCATCACCGTGAGGCGCGGGTAGAAGGCGTACTCCTGAGGTACCAGGGCAGTGAAGCTGCGCACGCTGCCGTCGGGCAAGGTCTTGCCGTCGATCCGGCACCGGCCGGAGGTTGCGGAGAGCAGCCCGGTGAGAATCGAGATCAGGGTGGTCTTGCCCGAACCATTGGGACCCAACAGGCCGAACAGGCTGCCGGGCCGCACCGCGAGGGTGAGACCCGCCAAGGCCTCATGGTCGGCACCCGGGTAGCGGAATCGTAGGTCCTGGATCTCGATCACGCGGCGGAACTCTCCCTCGTCATCCCCGCCGCCAATTTAGCATGGCCGCGCCGGCGGCTATGCTAACGACCATGACCCAGGTACTCCTGACGGAATTGGACACGGCCGGACACGCGGCGCGGGAGCGCATCCTTCTCCCGCGGCTGCACGCGGAAGAGCAGCTGCGCTATCGCGGCTTCGGCACCGAAACGCGCCGCCAATCCTGGCTGGCAGGGCGGGGCCTGTTGCTCGCGGCACTCGACAGGGTGCTGGACGAGGTGGATCCGGGTCGGCTGCGCACCGCAGCTTCCGGTGGCATCGCCTATCGCGGTGCGCCGGTCCATCTCAACCTCAGCCACAGTGGCGGGCTATTGGCCGCAGTGGTCTCGTCCCGGCCGGTGGGCATCGACATCGAGCGCATCCGTCCACGTGCCATCGCCGCCCAAGTGGACCGCGTGTTCTGTCCCGGCGAGGCCAGGGCCATGGAGCACTTGCCGGAAGACGCCCGCCTGGCGCGCTTCTTCCAGCTATGGACGCTGAAAGAGGCCGCGTGCAAGGCGGCACAGCTCAGCATCTGGGACGGTCTCGGCAAGGCCTGCTTCGACGTGGACGCGGGTCGCTGCCACTTCGCACCACCCTTCCCACCTCATCCATGGCGGCTGATGCACGGGGCCTTCGACGGAGATTGGCGTCTCGCAGTGGCGGTGCGTGACGAATCCCTGGAGTTCACGTGCCACCGCGTCACCGATGGGAGATGGGATACGCAGGCCCTCGATCAGGTCGGCATGCTGCTGGACGGATGAACGTCCCTCCACGCTTTATCATATGGAGATGTCCGAGACCCGTCCGATGAGTCCTCTCAGGAAGTTCTATTGGTGGCTGCGGTGGTACGAGCCGCGCTTCGCGCTCGCCTATACCCTGATCGTCCTGGCCGGCTGGCTATGGCTGGGCTGGCCGCTGCTGTGGCCAGGGCTGGTGGCGTTGCTGCTCATGGGGCTCGCGGTGGACAGCGTGGTGCGGGCAGGTTCCAGCTGGTTCATCGCCACCGTGAGCCGCGGCCCCCGGGGCGGGGACGCGGTGGCCCTCAGCTTCGACGATGGCCCCGACCCCCAGGTCACGCCCGCAGTGCTGGAGCAGCTCAAGCGGCATGGTGCACGCGCGACCTTCTTCGTGATCGGCAGGCAGCTGGCGGCGCATCCGGAACTGGGCCGGCGCATCGTGGCGGAGGGCCACGTGGTGGCCAACCATTCCTGGCAACATTCCTACCTGCAGAACTTCCGGCTGCGCGAATGGCAGACCGCGGAGATCAGTCGCGCCGAACGTGCCATCGAAGAGGTCACGGGACAGGCTTCGACCCGGCTCTATCGTCCGCCCGTGGGCATGAAGACCGGCGATCAGGCCCGCGCCGTCGGCGCACTGGGTCTCAAGGTCATCGCCTGGTCGGTGCACAGCCGCGACACCGTCGATCCGGATCCCGTGTCCATGGCCCGCCGCGTATTGAGACACATTCGCGGTGGGGACATCGTGCTGCTGCACGACGGCGACCGGGTGCCGGGGCGCCGCCAAAGCTGTGCGGAAGCGGTGCGACTCATACTGGAGGGATTGCATGCGAAGGGGTTGCGTGCGGTCACGGTGCCCGAACTGCTGGGGTATCCACCGCCGCGTGCGCAGGAACCCTTGCCAGAGCGGCTGGAAGCGTTACCATAGCTCTGCGGACCTCCGCGAGGGGACGCCGGGCCACCGGCTACTTAGAACAATTCTGAAACGTCAATCCAGAGATACCCATGCGCCCACAGGACGTATTCCAGACCCTGAAGGACACCCTGGTGGAGCAGTTCGACCTGGAGCCGGAGAAGATCACTCCGGAAGCGCGCCTCTCGGAGGACCTGGACCTGGATAGCATCGACGCAGTCGACATGATCATCAAGCTCCAGGAGATGACCGGCCGCAAGGTCAGTCCCGAGGATTTCAAGAGCGTGCGCACCGTCGCCGACGTGCAGCATGTGATCGAGCGCCTGCTGGCGGAACCTCCGGCCCAACCCGGGCCCTGAAACCCAACCATCAATCCATGTCACGCCGTGTCGTCATCACCGGCTGCGGTGGTCTCACCGCCCTCGGCCATGATTGGAGGAGCATCGCCGCCCGGCTGCGCGCGAAGCAGTCCGGCGTGCGCTTCATGGAGGAGTGGGCCGCCTACTCCGACATCAACAGCAAACTCGCGGCGCCGGTTGCCGCTTACGAGTTGCCGTCCCAATACAACCGCAAGTCCATGCGCAGCATGGGTCCTGTGGCGGTCATGTCCACCCGCGCCAGCGAGCTGGCGCTGGAGGATGCGGGTCTCGCAGGCGATCCCGTCATCAAGTCAGGCCGCACCGGCATCGCCCACGGCGCCTGCGCCGGCAGCGCCGAACCGACCATGGCCTTCGGCCGCATGGCCGAGAGCGGCAGCATCAAGGGCCTCACGTCCAACACCTATGTGCAGATGATGGCGCACACCGGCGCGGTCAACATCAGCCTGTTCTTCGGCATCACCGGCCGCATCATCCCGTCCACCAGCGCCTGCACCTCCGGCAGCCAGGCCATCGGCTTCGCGTACGAGACCATCAAGTACGGTCTGCAGGACGTGATGATCGCCGGCGGCGCGGAGGAGCTGAGCGTCGGCCCCACCGCGGTGTTCGATACCCTGTTCGCCACCAGTCGCCGCAACGACGCGCCCCACACCACGCCGCGACCCTTCGACAAGCTGCGTGATGGCCTGGTGATCGGCGAAGGCGCCTGCAGCCTGATCCTGGAGGACCTGGAGCACGCCAAGGCGCGCGGCGCGAAGATCTACGCCGAGGTGGTGGGTTACGGCTGCAACGCCGACGGCGCGCACATCACCCAGCCGCAGGCGGAGACGATGGGCGTAGTGATGGAGCTGGCGCTGAAGGATGCCGGCCTGCCCGCTTCCGCCATCGGCTACATCAACGCCCATGGCACCGCCACCGACCGCGGAGACGTCGCTGAATCCATAGCGACCAACAAGGTGTTCGGTCCCAAGGCGCCCATCAGCTCGCTCAAGAGTTATTTCGGCCACACCCTGGGCGCCTGCGGCTCCCTGGAGGCCTGGCTCAGCATCGAGATGATGAACACGGGCTGGTTCGCGCCCACCATCAACCTGGACGAGGTGGATCCCGCTTGTGCCGAGCTGGATTACCTCAGGGGCGAGGGCCGCGCAATCCAGACCGAGCACATCATCAGCAATAATTTCGCCTTCGGCGGCATCAATACGGCTTTGATCTTCAGGCGGTGGTCCTGACCATCCCTGATGCATTATCTCGCCCCGCCGTGCCTGGCGCGCCGTTCGCATGCGGCGGACTCAAGCGTCGGTCCTGACTTTCCGGGCGGTTTCCGGCCCTTCCTGCCTCGCTGCTAGAATGGGGTCCGTCTCAAAGCCCCTCCTTAATATGCAAAAGCCCTCGGATCCGAACACCACAGATTTCGGTTACCAGCGCGTCGGCATCGACGAGAAAGCCGGGCGTGTACGCCAGGTGTTCGAGTCGGTGGCGGACCGCTATGACCTGATGAACGACCTGATGTCGTTCGGCGTGCACCGTCTCTGGAAACGTTTCACCCTGGGCCAGACCGGGCTCAAGACCGGCCAGTGGGCACTGGACGTAGCGGGCGGCAGCGGCGATCTCGCGCTCGGCATGGCGAAGCAGGTGGGCGAGACCGGCAAGGTGTTCCTCACCGACATCAACCCGGCCATGCTGGCCCACGGCCGCGCCAAGCTGGTGGACGCCGGCATATCGTCCAATGTGGAGTACGCCATCGCCGATGCCGAGGTCCTGCCCTTCGAGTCCGCGAGCTTCCACTGCGTGACCATCGGTTTCGGACTGCGCAACGTCACCCGCAAGCAGCAAGCACTTGAGAGCATGTTCCGCGTGCTGAAACCGGGTGGCCGCTTGCTGGTGCTGGAGTTCTCGCACCCTGTCGCGCCCGGACTCAAGCCACTCTACGACGGCTATTCGTTCCGCGTGCTGCCGCTGCTCGGCAGGTACGTGGCCAGGGACGAGGCCAGCTACCGCTACCTCGCCGAGTCGATCCGCATGCATCCCGACCAGGAGACCCTGAAGGGCATGATGCAGAGTGCCGGTTTCTCCCGCTGCGATTACTTCAACCTCTCGGGTGGCATCGTGGCCCTGCACCGGGGCTACAAGCTGTGAGCTCACTGCCTTTCGCCACTCTCATCGCCGCGGCCGTGGAGCGCGCGTTGGCCGCCTCGCTCAAGGGCTCCAGCGCAGCCCGTGCCGACATCGCCAGGCTCGGAGGGAAGGTGATCAGGCTGGAGCTCGTCGGCCTGCCCCTCGTCCTGCACTTCCTGCCGGAAGATGGCAGGGTCACGGTGGCATCCGACTACCATGGCGACGCTGACATCACGGTGCGGGCGCCGGCCGCCTCGCTCATGGCCGCGGCGCTGAAGCGCGATTCGGAAGCGGTGCCCCGCGGCATGCACATCAGCGGCGACGCCGAGACAGCGCAGGTGTTCTCGCGGCTGCTGAAGCATGCGGACCTGGACTGGGAGGAACTGCTGGCCCAGCGCGTCGGTGACGTGGCGGCCCGGCAGATCGGCAATGCGGTACGCGGCTTCTTGGGCTGGAGCCGCGACACGGGCAGCCGGCTCGGCCAGGACATGGCGGACTACCTGCACTACGAGTCCCGCGACCTGCCTCCCCGCCATGAGGTACAGGGTTTCCTGTCCGGGGTGGACCGCCTGCGCGACGACGCGGAGCGCCTGCATGCACGGCTGAAGCGCGCCGAGACGCGCCTGAGGCGGCCGTGATCACCTTGCGTCAGGGTCTGCGCCTGTGGCGCGTGAACTGGGTGCTGATGCGCCACGGCCTGGTGGAGATCGTGCTGGCCACGCACATCTACCGGCCGCTGCGTTTCGTCTTCTATCTCAATCCGTTCTATTGGACGCGCGACCGCGGCGTCAGCCGCGGCGAACGTATTCGGCTTTCGCTGGTGGAGCTGGGGCCCATCTTCGTGAAGTTCGGCCAGGTGCTGTCCACCCGTCGTGATCTCCTGCCGCCGGACATCTCCGAGGAGCTCGCCAAGTTGCAGGATCAGGTGCCGCCGTTCCCAGGCGCGCTGGCCCGCGCCATGGTGGAGACCTCCTTGGGACAGCCGGTCACTGAACTCTTCTCGGAATTCAACGAGCGGCCGCTGGCGTCCGCATCCATCGCTCAGGTGCATGCGGCGCGGCTCAAGGACGGCCGCGAGGTGGTGGTGAAAGTGTTGCGCCCCGGCGTCGAACAGCGCATCCGCGCGGACTTGGATGTGCTCTATCTCGTGGCCGGACTCGCGGACGCCTACTGGAGCGACGGCAAGCGCCTGCGCCCGCTGGAGGTGGTGGCCGAGTACGAGAAGACGGTGCTGGACGAGTTGGACCTGGTGCGTGAGGCCGCCAATGCCGCGCAGCTCAAGCGCAACTTCCAGAGCTCCGAACTGCTGTACGTCCCGGAGGTGCACTGGGACCTGACGCGCCGGGATGTGATGGTGATGGAACGCATCCGCGGCGTGCCCATCAGCGATATCGCCACGTTGCGCGCCCGCGGCACGGATATGAAGCGGCTGGCGGAGAACGGGGTGCAGATCTTCTTCACCCAGGTGTTCAAGCACAATTTCTTCCACGCCGACATGCATCCCGGCAACATCTTCGTGGGCATCGACGACCCGCAGCACCCCCTCTACATGGCGGTGGACTTCGGCATCATCGGCACCCTGAGCGTGCGCGACCAGCATTACCTGGCCGAGAACTTCCTGGCCTTCTTCAAGCGTGATTACCAGCGCGTGGCCGAGCTGCACGTCGAATCCGGCTGGGTACCCGCCGGCACCCGTGCCGATGAGTTCGAGATGGCCATCCGCACCGTCTGTGAGCCCATCTTCAACAAGCCGCTCAAGGACATCTCCTTCGCGCAGGTGCTGTTGCGGCTGTTCCAGACCGCGCGGCGCTTCAACATGGAAGTGCAGCCGCAACTGGTGTTGTTGCAGAAGACTCTGTTCAACATCGAAGGCTTGGGGAGAGACCTCTATCCTGACCTCGAC
The DNA here is from genome assembly GCA_035465695.1 of Gammaproteobacteria bacterium. Taxonomy (GTDB): domain Bacteria; phylum Pseudomonadota; class Gammaproteobacteria; order Natronospirales; family REEB76; genus DASUBN01. The sequence goes on along the minus strand of DATIVR010000138.1, from coordinate 531 downwards.
CTGTGGCAGACCGCCAAACCGTTCCTGGAGGATTGGACCCGGGAGCGGTACAGCCCTAAGGCCACCCTGAAGCGGCTCAAGGCCGGGCTACCGGTGGTGCGGGAATTGCTGCTGGAGTCCCCCGGCCGCATCAATGCCATCCTGCGCCGCCTGATGGAAGAGGATCCGGCGCGACGCGGAGTGGCGGAGGACGTCCTGCGGGAAACGATCATGGGCCGGACCATCCGGCACCGTTACCGCGCGGCCGCCGGTGGGGCGCTGCTGCTGGGCGGCTTGGTGCTCTTCTCCGTATACGAGCCGGGCTGGTGGGGTCTGGTCCTGGCTGCGGTCGGTGCCCTGCTGCTGGTCTGGGGCTATCTCACCGCCTGAGGACGCTGTCCCGCTCTGGACTGACACCTACGGGCACGAGAGCGGCGACCGGGTCTTGCGGGTGCTGGCGGACACCTGCCGCTCCAGTCTGCGGCAGCAGGACGTGCTCGGACGTTATGGCGGCGAGGAGTTCATCGCATTCCTGCCGGAGACTCCCGTGGA
>DATIVR010000137.1:0-9493 GCA_035465695.1 Gammaproteobacteria bacterium | reverse complement strand
GTTCACCGAGTACTGCACGGTCTTGGGCGGGAACTCGAAGCCGTGCTGCTTCAGGAAATCCATCTCCTGCTGCCGGCTCAAGGCCAGGGTGCGGATGGGCGTGATGAGCTCCAGCTCCGGCGCCAGCGCGCGGAATGCCACGTCGAAACGCACCTGGTCGTTGCCGGCGCCGGTGGAACCGTGGGCCACCGCATCGGCCTTCAATTCTTGAGCCACCTTGACCACGCTGGCCGCCTGGCAGACCCGCTCGGCCGAGACGCTCAGGGGATAGAGGTTGCCGCGCAACACGTTGCCGTACACGAGATAACGCAGATAACGCTGGAACAGTTCGCCGCGGGCATCGAGGGTGCGGTGCGCCTTGGCGCCGAGCTTCGGTGAAAGGCCCTCGATGCGCTTCAGTTCCTCGGGGCTGAAACCACCGGTGTTCACGGTCACCGTGGTGACCTCGTAGCCCTGCTCCCGCAGGTAGATCACGCAAAACGATGTATCCAAGCCTCCCGAGAAGGCCAGTACCACCTGCTTCTTCATTTCAACTTGCCCTCGATGTCGGTGCTCCAGACGTAGCGTTCCGCGGCCGCCAGCCGTGCGCGAGTCGCGGCCAGCCAATGCTCCACGACGGCGATCTCCGCCTCGATATGTTCCAGCCCCAGGTTGCCGGCACCGCCCAAGTGGGTGGCGGTGAGCGCGTCCCGGTCCGGCTTGAAACTGCCGTCCTGGAGTTGACTTGCCACTTGCTGATAAGCATCCCGGAACGGCAGGCCCTGCTCCACCAGCACATAGGCCTGGTGCGCCGCATAGATATCGTCGGTGCAGGCCGCTGCTGCCTTGGCGGCATCCACCTGCAGCGCCGGCAACAGCGCGATGAGCACGTCCAGCCAGGACTGCGTGGAAGCCACGGCGCCGAACAGCGGCTGCTTCAGGAGCTGCAGGTCCCGGTGATAGTTGGACGGCAGGCCGGAGGCCAGCTCCTGCACCATGGCGGAGTATCCCCGCAGCTCGCGGCAACGGCCGCGGGCGAGTTCCACCACGTCCGGATTGCGCTTCTGGGGCATGATCGAGGAACCGGTGGTGAAGGCATCCGGCAACTTCAGGAAGCCGAATTCCTGCATGGAGTACAGCGATACGTCCCAGAGGAACTTCTCCATGGCCATGCCGATGGACGCGAAGGCATTGAGCAATGCCAACTCGTGGCGGCCGCGGGAGTTCTGCACGTCCACCGGCGAGATCTGCACACCGGAGAACCCCAGGAGCTCGGCGGTGTACGCGCGATCGATGGGCAGCGGCACTCCGAAGCCGGCGGCGGCACCGAGCGGGCAGCGATCCAGCCGCCCATAGAGCGCCTGCAGAGCCTGCAGCTCCTCGGTGAGACCCGCGGCGAACGCCGCGCCCCAGACACCGAAGCTGGAAGGCATGGCCCGGCGCAGATGGGTATACCCCGGCATGGGTTCATGGGCATGCATCTTGGCGAACGACACGAAGTTCCGTGCCAAGGCCGCGGCGCGGGCGGCGGTGTCCAACAAGGCCTCACGCATGTACAGGCGCAGCGCCAGGATCACTTGATCGTTACGGGAGCGCGCGAGATGGATGCGCTTGCCGGCATCGCCCAGTTCCGCCGTCAGCAGGGCCTCGATCGCGGTATGCGCGTCCTCCTGCTCCCTGGAGATGGTGATGCCGTTGAGACGGGCCCTGCGGGCGATGTTCGCCAACGCCTTGACCAGCGCCCCCGCATCCTGCGTGCTCAGCAGGCCTGCATGGGAGAGCATGCGCGCATGCGCCGCGCTGCCGAGCGCGTCGTGAGCCAGCAGCCGCACGTCGAGCTCGGGATCGTCACCCACCGTGAAGCGATGGATCGCCTCGTCCAGCGGCAGACCCTTGGCCCAGAGCTGGGCGCTCACGCCGCGTGTTCCTTGGCCTTGTCTGCGCGCGCTACCACCATGGTGCCGCTGCCCTGGTTGGTGAAGACTTCGGTGAGCACCGCATCGGGCACGACGCCGCTGACCAGGTGGGCGCTGGCTACGCCACCCATGAGGGCACGCTTCACCGCCGCGAGCTTGGGCCGCATGCCGCCGGAGATCTTGCCGGAATGCTCCAGGCCCTCGATGCCCTCCAGGGTAGCGAACGGCACCAGGCTGGAAGGCCGGTCGATGTCATCCAGCAGGCCCGGCACCTTCAAGAGGAAGAACAGTTTCTCGGCACCCAATGCCACCCCGATCTCCGCCGCCACGGTGTCGGCATTGGTGTTGAACACTTCGCCTTTGTCGTTGGCCGAGAGCGGCGTGATGACCGGTACATATTCGCCCTGCAGCAGGTGTTGCAGCAGTGCGGGATTCACCTTCTCGATGTCGCCGACCAGGCCGAAGTCCACGAACTGGGACTGGCCGGCGTCGTCCTTGATCTGCACCGGCTGGCGCTTGCGGGCCGTGAGCAGGCCGCCGTCCACGCCGCTGATGCCCGTGACCGGCAGGCCGGCCGCACGCAGATCGGCCAGGAGGTCGGTATGCAGGCTGCCGGCCAGCACCATCTTGGCCGCGTCCAGCACCTGGGCCGTGGTCACGCGGCGCCCGGCCACTTTCTCCACCGGGAGGTGCAGGGTCTCGCACAGAGAGTCGATGCCGGTGCCGCCGCCGTGCACCAGCACCAGCTTGATGGAGAAGCTCCACAGCACCGCCAACTGCTCGCAGACCGCGCGGCGGATCTTCGGGTCCTCCAGCACCTCGCCGCCCAGCTTGAAGATGAAGGTCTTGCCGCGGAAGGCGCGCACGTATTGGGCCGCGGAACGCAGGGTGGCGTAACTTTCGGGTGCTATGGACATGACGGGTCTCCTCTCAGGCGTTCAGCAGGCGATGCAGGAGCACGCGCTGCACATGGAAACGGTTCTCGGCTTGGTCGATGACACGGCTGGCCGCGGAGTCCAGCACCGCGTCCGCCACCTCGACGTTGCGCCGGACCGGCAGGCAATGCAGGAACGCGGGATCTTGCGCCGCGGCCAGCACCTTGGGGTCCACGATCCAGTCCCGGTGCCTGGCGATGCGGGCCGGCGCTTCCTTCGGCGACACCACCGTGGTGTTGGGTCCCCAGGCCTTGGCATACACCACGCGGCTGCCGGCGAGTGCGGCGCTGCGGTCCTGGGTGACGGTCACCGAACCGCCCGCCTGTTTCGCGTACGCACGGGCTTCGTCGATCACCGCCGGATGCAGGTCGAAACCTGGCGGATGGGCCACCCGCACCTCGCAGCCCGCGGCGGCGGCGCTGAGCAAGAAGGAATGGGGCACGGCCTTCGGCAGCGGCTTGATGTGCGGCGCCCAGGTGAGCGTCACCGGCAGCGCGCGGGTGGCGCCGAACTGCTCGCGCAGGGTCAGGACATCGGCGAGGCCCTGGCAAGGATGCTCGCGGGCCGACTCCATGCTGATGACCGGCACGCCCGCCAACTCCCGGAACGCGCTCAGCACCGGATCCAGCGCATCCACGTCGTCGTCCTCCAGCGTGCCGAAGGTGCGCACTGCCAATGCGTCCGCATAGCGGCCCAATACCGGGATGGCTTCCTTGATGTGCTCGGGTCGGTCGCCATCCATGATGGCGCCGATGCGATCCTCCAGCTTCCACACGCCGTTGCCCACGTCCAGCACCAGCGCATTGCCGCCGCCGCGCAACATGGCCGCCTCGAATGAGGCGCGGGTACGCAAGGAAGGGTTGAAGAACACCATGCCCAGCAGCTTGCCGGCGAGGTGTGCGCCCGGGCCCTGTTTCTTCCAGGCCAGGGCGTCGTCCAGTACAGACGCCACACCTGCCACGCCGAGATCGGCGATATGAGTGAAGTGCTTCACGGCTGAAAGCCGCGGATGGCGGCGAGCAGGCTGTCCACCGCGGCATCTGAGACCGTCAGCGGCGGCATCAGGCGCAACACTTCCGGGGCGGAAGAACCGCCCACCAGGATGCGTTGTTCCTGCAGCTTCTTCTTGAGCGTCGAGGCGTGGGTACCGGCCTTCAAGCCCAGCAGCAGGCCTTCGCCGCGGACTTCCGTGATGACGCTACCGGCCAAGGCGGCGCGGATGCGCCCGGCCTGACGCGCGGCATTCGCCATCAGGCCTTCGTCGCGGATCACGCCGAGGGTCGCCAGAAGCGCCGCGCAAGCCAGCGGGCCGCCACCGAAGGTGCTGCCGAGGTCACCGGGCTTCAAGGCACGGGCCACGTCCGCGCTCATGAGCAGACCGCCCATGGGGACGCCGGAAGCCATGCCTTTCGCCAGCGTGATCATGTCCGGTTGCACGGCGTAGAACTGCGCGGCGAAAGGTGCGCCCAGGCGGCCCATGCCGGTCTGCACCTCGTCGAATATCAGGAACGTGCCGGCCTGGCGGCACTTCTCCGCCAGGACCTGGAACCACGCCCGGGAGGCCGTGGCACAGCCGGCCATGGATTGGATCGGTTCGACGATCACCGCAGCGGAACCTGAAAGATCGGCCTCCTGCAATGCAGCGAGGTCGCCGAACGGCAGGAAGTCCACTCGCGCCAGCAGCGGTTCCAGCCCTTTCTTCAGGGAGGGAGAATCGGTGACCGACAAGGCCAGCAGGCTGCGGCCGTGGAAGGAGCCCTTGAACGCGGTGAAGCGGGTGCGACCCGTGAGCTGGGCCGCCACCTTGAGCGCGCTCTCGTTCGCTTCGGCGCCGGAATTGCAGAAGAACACCGAGGCGATGTGCTCAGGCGCGAATTCCACCAGCGCCTGCGCAGCGAGATCCCGCACCGGCAGCCGCGCGGCGGCTGAATAGAAGATGAGCGCGTGCGCCTGTTCCGCCACCGCCGCCACCAGCTTGGGATGGCTGTGACCGGTAGCCGCCACGCAGTGGCCGCCGTAGAAATCCAGGAATTCGCGCCCCGTATCGTCGCGCACGTGCTCGCCCTCGCCCCGGACGAGCGGGAATGGATAAGGCGCGTAGGTGGCTAGCAGGGCCGGGACTGCCTGATTTTGCGGGAGATCCTTGAAAATATGCATTATTGTATGAATAAATTCGACTGAAATGGTATATAATTCGATTATATACAATTAAATGTTCACTAATGCAATACTCTATGCGCGGATTCTCACCCCCTGATCACCGGTGCCGTGTATGACGCTGGATGAAGCGATCCTCAAGCTGACGGAAGAGCGGGAAGTGACCGACCAAGCGGCGTTCCTGGAGCTGCTGCGCCGTGAAGGACACAAGGTGACGCAACCGACCTTGTCACGGCATCTCAACAAGCTCGGCATACAGAAACTGGCGGGCCGTTATCAACGAGTGGACCCCATCCCCACGGAACTCCCCGCCTACGCCGTATCCGCGGCGCCGCCCAACCTGGTGATCATCAAGACGCGGCCCGGTTACGCCCAGGCGCTGGCGGTGCTGCTGGATGAGCACGCCATCGACGGCGTGGTGGGGACGCTGGCGGGCGATGACACGGTGTTCATCGCTGTGACTCCGGAGAAGAAGATGCGCGAGGCGGTGGAGACGGTGCGCGGCATCCTGGAGCGGCGCAACTGACGGTCATTTCGCCGGTGGGAACGGCATGTCCAGGACCGCCAGCAGCTTCCAGCCTTCCGCCATCCGCTGCCACACGTGCATGAAGGAACCGAGCGGCGTCTGCTGCTTGTGCTTGTCGGCCACCGTGTAGGTCATGCCGTAGAGATAACCCAGGTCGCCGGAACGGGCCACGCTGCCGCCTAAAGGGATCCAGACCAAGCTAACGGACTGCGTCCCCGCTGCCTTCAGTACCGCGTCTCGACCGACCACCGGCGCATGGTCTTCTTGTAGTAACCGCAGGTCCTTGGCGCCCATGTCCCGGTAGGCGGCGCGGAAACCCCTGTCCACCACGTTGTTGGAGAACACTTCCTCGGCCCGCAACAACTGGTCCTGTGAGGTGGCGACAGCCGGCACCGGTCCCGGCAAGGCCTCGAGTCGCGGCACAGCCGCATCGTGGGCCAAGGCCTCCGGCGGGTGGACCGGCGCCGCATGGTCGATGCCCGCATCGAAGAGCGCCTTCCAGTGGCCGTCCTTGGCGCGGGCCCACACGGTGAACCAGTCACCGTAGGCCTTCTCCGGCTTGCCATCCTTGCCGACGGCTTCGTAGGTCCAGGGACCCGTGTCCACGCCGAAATCGCCGGAAGCGGACACGAGTGCCCACGCCGGATACCAGGTGAGCTTGGTAGTGGTCGGCTTGGCCTTCTGGTGGGCATCGTAATCGTTCACCGGCTTGGGCGAGAGGGTCATGGCCTGCTTGTCCAGGTACATCAGGAAGCCGTCGCGCACGCCGTGCTTCTTCACCGCCGCGGCGAAGTCGTATTCGTTCTGCACCAGGCTCACGGGGCTAGAGCTAGCTGCCAGCAGCAGGGAGGAGATCAGGACCAGTCCGAGTTTCTTCATGAGCACACCCATACGCTAGCGGTTGAACTCTTGGACCACCCGGCGCGGGAAGGTTCGCCAGGCAGGATGAGACAGAAACGCTTCATGGCGCGTTCTCCTGCCGCAGCCGCCAGGCATGCAGCAGCGTCGGCACGTCGTGCCGCCACTCCGGCAGCAGCCAGGAGACCGCAAGCCCTTCCAGGTCCGAGACGATACCCAGGAACAAGGCCGTCGTCACCCAGGCCCCGCCCTGCCCCACCACCAGGACCATGAAGAAGGCCAGGTACAGCAGCACGGCCCACAGCTTGGCGCTCCACATGTGGTAGCTGGCTTCCCGGCCGAATTTTGCGAGATCCACCACATAGCGCAGGACCTCCAGCGCCAGCAGCGCCGCCAGCAGGAATCGTACGTTCCAGAGCAGTCGCGGCTGGCACAGCCACGCGGCACCCAGCGCCGCGAGACAGAACGCGGTGTCCACCAGGCTGTCGAGGCGGCGCAGCAGCGGCGTCGCGCCGCCCCAACGCCGGGCCAGGACGCCATCGAAGACGTCGGAGAAGAAGGCCAGCACGATGCAGGCGCCGAATGCCGCAGGTATCGGCCAGAGCCACGCCAACACCAGTATCACCGGCGCCAGCGAGAGCCGCAGCCAGACCAGAGCCCAAGGCAGGCTCCGGCGCAGGTTCACCCGTCGTTCCCTTCCACCTGGTTGCGGCCGGCGCGCTTGGCCCGGTACAGACGCCGGTCCGCGGCCATGTACAGGCGGTCCCAGTCGTCCCCGTCGTCCGGGAACATAGCCACGCCTCCGCTGATGGTGGCGGTGGGAGTGGCGATCTCCTCATGGGAGCGCGCACCTTCCACCGCCTTGCGCAAGCGCTCCGCGGCGCGGATGCAGTCCTCGCGCCCATGCTGCGGCAAGATCACCAGGAACTCCTCGCCGCCGATGCGGCCCAGCACATCCTCGCCGCGCTTATGCTTGTCGAGCACGGCGGCGATGTGCTTGAGCACCACATCGCCCACGTAGTGCCCACAAGTGTCGTTGATCTGCTTGAACAGATCGATGTCGAACAGCACCAGGCCGAAACCCTGCTTCTGGCGGCGGCAGCGCGCCACTTCCTCGTCGAAACGCAGGTGCATGGCGCGGCGGTTGGGGAGCCCGGTGAGCAGGTCGGTGAAGGCGGAACGGCGCAGGTCCTCCTCCATGAGACGCACTTCGACCCACATCAGACCGAGGGTCGAACACACCACCAGCAGCATCTGGAAGATGGCGAAACCCGCCTGCAGCGACACGCCGCGGCTGATGTCCGGGTTCTTGCCGACGATGATCCACAGCGCTGCAAGCCGCAAGTTCCAAACCACCAGGGTCAGCAGGATGGTTACGACCAGGAAGCGGGCCGCGGCACGCGCCGCGGCAGGGGGATGACGGATCAGCTGCCAGGACACCACCACATAGAGCAGCGAGGCATAGAAGGTGGGGAGCGCCACATCCAGGATGGCGTATTCGAAGAACACGTGGTTGAGGATGAGTCCCGCCACCACCACGGCCAGCAAGCTGCCGGTGAAGCGCAGCGGCGGCCGCTCGGGGATATGCATCGACACCCCGCGCGCGGTGAACAGCCCTCCCAGCGAGATGAGGCTGTTCCCCACCACCTGGGTGAGATCGTAGGGAAGCCACCAGGACGAGATGATCACCAGCATGCCGAAGGCATAGGTGATGAGACCCCAGCCCCAGAACCTGAGGGCCACGGACTTGCGCTCGCCTCGCGCCACCACCAGCACGAGCACACCCATCAGCATGCTCATGGCGAGCAGGCACGACAGCAGCATGATGGTCAGCATCAGGCCGTTCCCCGTTTAGCCCTGGTCCAAGTCACCCCAGGCTCCATAGCCATTCTACGCGGACGGTGGACCCTGTACGTCAAGGTCGCGTCTGGTAACGGCAATTGTAGTTCTTGTCTTGGGCCAGGATTCCCCGGTCAGTCCCCGGTAGGGATGATACCCGCGTTCTCCACCATGAGGATGATGGAGCGCTGCGGCGCCCGGGTGCGGTGCACCACACCCTTGGGCACGGTGAAACCCTGGCGTGGCTTGAGCTCCACGGTGCGGTCCTCCAGGTCCACGCAGAACAGACCCTCGATGCAGTAGAAGAACTCGTCGTCCGTATCGTGTTTGTGCCAGTGGTACTCACCCTGCATCACGCCCAGGCGGACCACCGAGTCGTTGACCTTGGCGAGGGTCTGGTTGTACCAGGGATGCGTCACCGACTGGATCAGCGGCGGCAAGTCCACCAGTTCCAGCGCCTTGAACTTGATGTCCAGGTGGGTCTCGTAGGGGAAATCGGCGGGATCGGTGGTCTTGCCCATTGCCAGAAACCTCGCACGTCGGGTCCAGGCAACGATGCTAAACGAATGTGCAGGCGGAAGTGGTGGTTATTTCGCGGCAAGCCAGGGCCGGAAGGCACCCGGGTGCCTTCCGGCCTCCGACATCATGGGCTGGGCAGGCTCGCGCACTTGTAGTAAGCGACCTGGGCATCCTTGAATGCACTGGTGTTGAACCCACCCACACTGGTCTCGCTGGGGATGATCACGTAGGCGTAGTTCGCACCCTTGGAAGGCGCGGTATCCACGGCCACCTGGGTGATGTGCTCGATGGCGGCCGCCCTGTCCATGTTCCCGGAGAGGCCAAAATCCTGCTTCTCCTGGCTCACCATGGCGCAGCCATAGTCCGACTTGGGCTCCGCCTGGCCCGCCATCACCCGCTGACCGGTCTTGGCGGTGTAGTCCTTCACAGTGAGCCCGCCCATGGCATTCTGGATAGAGGAACAACCCGTGAGCGCCAGGACCGCGGCTCCGGCTACGACGACAGCGATATGCTTCTCATGCATGACTATCTCCTTCAGGTTCCCGTGAGTTGACGTGTCAACCGCGTGTGACGACAGTATCCCGTCGAAACAGCCCGTTTTCAATCGCTCGCGGCCCGGTCACTTCTTCGCGGCGTACTGGTCTGCGCCCATGAAATGCAGCGACATGTACGGCTCGTCGCCTACCACCCAGCTATCGTGGGGTTCCGGCGGGATATAGAACAGGTTGCCGGCTTTCAACTCGATGACACGCCCGTCGGCGAAG
>DATIVR010000136.1:0-4468 GCA_035465695.1 Gammaproteobacteria bacterium | reverse complement strand
GGCGCCGGCGATGGACACGATGCAGGCCAGCAGCACCAGCGAGCGGGGCGGCTGGCGCGAGATGATCCACACCGTGAACGGCACCATCACCACGTAGAGCGCCGTGAGGAAACCGGCGTTGGTGGCGCTGGTGGTCTCGAGCCCGATCTGTTGCAGGCAGGATCCCGTGAAAAGGCACAGGCCCACGATGCCTGCCTGCATCCAGTCCTTTCCGCTCAAGGGTAGCGCCGCCTGTCGTGATTCATACCAGGCCAGCGGGAGCAGCATCAGCGCCGACAACAGGAAACGCGCGCCGACGAAGGTCACCGGTGGCATGCTGGCGTTGGCGTACTTCTGCGCCACGAAGGCCGTGCCCCAGATGAAGGCGGTGAGCAGCAAGAGCAGGTCGGCGCGCAGGCGGTTCATATACCAGATGCTCCGGATCGGACGTGCCAGACTAGCAAGTTCTGCGGGATAGAATCATGTCCCGTGGAACTCACTGATGGTATGGCCGCCATGCAGAATCTGCCTGAAGAGTCGAGCCTGGATCCCAAGGACTGGGACGCATTCAGACGCCTGGCTCATCAGGCCCTGGACGATGCACTGGACAGCCTGGCCAACGTGCGCGAACGGCCCGTATGGCAGAGCGTCCCTCCTGCAGTGCGGACCGAGTTCAAGACTGCGCTGCCGCGCAGGGGCCAGGGTGCGGAGGCCGCCTACCACGACTATCAAAAGCTGGTGGCGCCTTATCCCACCGGGAACATCCATCCGCGTTTCTGGGGCTGGGTCATGGGCAGCGGCACGCCCATGGGCGTGGTGGCGGACATGCTGGCCGCCGCGCTCAATCCCAACTGCTCCGACTTCGACCATGGCGCCGCCTTCGTGGAAGCCCAGGTCATCGCGTGGCTGAAGGAGCTACTGGGATTCCCGGCCCAAGGTAGCGGCCTGTTGGTGAGCGGCGGTTCGGTGGCGAACCTGGTGGGGATCAACGTGGCCCGCAGTGCGCTGGCGCCGTTCCCGGTACGCGAAGAAGGGCTGACGGCACAACGCCGTCTGATGCTCTATGCCTCCAGCGAGACCCACAACTCGGTGCAGAAGGCCGCCGAGCTGATGGGCCTGGGCGCGCAGTCCCTGGCCAAGATCCCGGTGGATGGCGACTACCGCATCGACGTGGCCGCGCTCAGGGCGCGCATCGCTGCGGACCGCAGTCTCGGTCATGTGCCTTTCTGCCTAGTGGCCAACGCCGGCACCGTGAACACCGGAGCGGTGGATGATCTCGAAGCACTCGCGGACCTCTGCCGCGACGAGAAGCTTTGGCTGCATGTCGACGGCGCATTCGGTGCGCTCGCGGTGCTGGACCCCCAGGCCCGCGCCCTGTTGAACGGCATGGAACGCGCCGACTCCCTGGCCTTCGACCTGCACAAATGGATGTACCTGCCCATCGACGTGGGCTGTGTGCTGGTGAAGGACAAGGCGCGGCATCAGCAAGCCTTCGCCGCCCACGCCAGCTATCTCAAGAAGCTGCCCGGCGGCATCGCCTGCGGCGATCTGCCCGAGGCGAACTTCGGGCCGCAGCTATCCCGGGGTTTCCGCGCGCTCAAGGTGTGGTTGAACCTGAAGGCGTACGGTGCCGACGAATTCGCCCGGCTGGTCAGCCAGAACCTGGCGCAAGCGCAGTACCTGAGAGCCCGCATCCAGCGGGAGCCGGAACTGGAATTGATGGCGCCGGTGCCCCTCAACGTCGTCAATTTTCGTTATCGGGGACACGGCCTCACTGACGCAACGCTGGACGACCTCAACTCGCGCATCCTGGTGGCGCTGCAGGAGCGGGGCATCGCCGTGCCGTCATCCACCGAGCTCCATGGGCGTTTCGCCATCCGCGCCGCCATCACCAACCACCGCAGCCGCCGGGAGGATTTCGACGCACTGGCGGATGGCGTGCTGGCCCTGGGGCGTGAATTGGCGCCGAAAAGTCAGGATTGAGTGACCGCATCTAACGGTTAATCCCAGGGAAAATGTGGCTAAAAGTCGCCAATCTCGGCAATCCTTATCACTCCGATAGCACCGCTCCATAGACCCCTGGCAATTCATGGCTCTGGGGTTATACTCCTTGTCGATATGTAAAATCGACGACTCCGCCAGGGACGGCCTCACTGGAGGATGAGCGGATGGCGAAGCAATATCTGCGGGTCACGTTTTACGGCCGCGAGGCGCCGGTGCATGTGGAGATCGGCCAGCTGGACGCCGAGGACATCATCGCCGCCCTCAAGGGCTACTCGGCCGGCGGCAAGGACATCCAGGCCTTCTATCTCTTCCCCATCGGCGGCGAGCTCAGCATGCTCATGTCCGTGAGCGAGATCCAGACCGTGCAGCTCACGTCCCGGCAGAACGGCGACTGGAAACCGGCCGCACTCGGCCACGGCGGAGTCGCCTTCTATCTCAAGGGACGCACCCATCCGCTGGAGCTGGACTACGCCGGCCACGGCCCTTTGGACGACATGTTCCACGGCCTGGCCGACACCGCCCACGGCGAGGAGATCCCCGGCTGCATCATGCTCACGGACGGCGCCGGCGAACCGGCGTTCTTCCGCCTGGACGAGATCCAGTACGCCATCGCCAAGAGCAATCTCATCAAGCGACTGTCTTGAGCAGACGCTCCTCGGCCGCGATGCGTTCCTGCACGGTGGGCACGTAGCAGGGGAAGCCCGGGTTGCGGCGTTCCTCGAAGATGATGCGCGTCTCGATGTGCACGATCTCCGGCCGCACCGACAGGGTGTTGATGATGAACTCCCGTAGGTGGTCCACGTCGCGCACCGCCACGTGCAGCATGAAGTCGTCGTCGCCCGAGACGTGGAAGAACGACACCACCTCGTCGCGCGCCAGCACGTGGCTGCGGAAAGCATCGATGTCGTCCCGGTCGTGGCGCGTCATGCGCAGGCAGACCATGGCCTGTGCACCCACGCCCACGCCCTTCGGGTTGAACTCCGCGTAGAAGCCGGAGATGGCGCCGCCATCCACCAGCCGCCGCACGCGGGTGATGCAGGTGGAGGGCGCGATGCCCACCCGTGCTGCCAGTACTTTGTTGGGAATGCGGGCGTTATTCCGCAACTCCCGCAGGATATGCAGGTCGATCTTGTCGAAGTTCATGTTCCCCGCCTCTTTTGTGCAGTAAGTTCGGTGGCACACCCCTGCTCCGAACGAAATGCCCCTTCCCTGGGCAAAATCCCGAATCGCAACGTCTTATTATTAGGAATAGCTGAACCAGCCCAAGACTGTCACAGAGCCGGGCAGGGGGGAAGCCCCCCGGAAATCAGGGGGTCGAGGTAGCTCTTTTCCGGGATAGTTCTAGCGGTGCGCCTTCAGGCGGGCGGTCAGTTCCGGCGCGATCACGCGTGGCCCGTCGTAGCCATGCACTTCCCCGAACCGGGCATCGTGCGCCTGCCACTGCTCGCTGGCGGCGCGCATCTCCGCGTCGTTGCGGCCCACGAAGTTCCACCACAGCAAGACCTCTTCTTGCATGGGCGCGCCACCCAGCAGGAAGGCGTGGGCAGGCTGATCGTTCTCCAGGAGCAAGCCGTCGCGGCCGCTGCCCAGATAGGTCAGCGCGCCCAGTTCCGCCTGGCGTCCTTCCACCGTGAGATGGCCGGCGATGGGCAGCAACGCATGTTCGAAGTGCGGATCCAGCGGCAGGCGCCGGCGGCCCGGTTCCACCAGCCGGATATCCAGGCCCACGAGCGGCGTGTAGGTCTTGGCGGGGGATCTCTCGCCCAGAGCCTCGCCGATGATGAGACTCATCTCCAGGCCGTCGCGTCTGAGCGCTGGCAGCGCTGGATGATGGTCGAAGGCCGGCTCCCGGTCGCGGGCGAGTTCCGGCAGCGCGATCCAGAACTGCAGGCCATGCAGGTCCTGGGGATGCGGCTTGGGGCTCTCCTCGGAATGGGAGATACCGTGACCCGCGGTCATGAGGTTCAACTGGCCGGGCGTGATGAGCTGCTGCGATCCCAAGCTGTCGCGGTGCAACACTTCGCCCGAATACAACCAGCTCACCGTCTGCAGGCCCATGTGCGGATGCGGCCCCACACGCATGCCGCCCGCGTCCGGCGCCAGCGTCACCGGGCCGTAATGATCCAGGAAACACCAGGCGCCCACCCGACGCCGCAGCTTGTGGGGCAGGGCACGGCGCACCTGCATGTCGCCGCCTACGGTGGCGAGATGCACCGGCAGGTTCTCGAGCACGGGAGCGGCGGCGGCTTCGTTCATGGTGAACCGGGTGGCGGAGGTGACCCCAGTATATAGGTGTCAACATGTAACAGCGCTTACGAGCAGGGCGGTTTAGACTCACGCAATTGCAACGCAAGGACCCGCCATGCACAGGCTCGCCGCCGTGTCTTTCCTTCTGCTTTCGGCCCCGGTCATCGCCGCTGCGCCCGCACCCCATTACCAGCTTGCTCACCAGTACGTCTTGGGCGGCGATGGCGGCTGGGACTAT
>DATIVR010000135.1:0-10556 GCA_035465695.1 Gammaproteobacteria bacterium | reverse complement strand
GGGAGCACGGGTTGTTTAAAAAATGGGCGGTGGACATCCTGTCCGGCCCGATGCTCGACTCTTACCCGGCGAGCCCCAGGCGCTCGACGGCCAATCCCATGACGCGCTCGACCACCTGGCCGATACCGGCGTGGGTGGTGTCCAGCTGTACCGCGTCCGCGGCGGGCTCCAGGGGGGAGACGGCGCGGTTACGGTCCCGCTCGTCCCGGGCGCTTATGTCACGAAAAAGGGCGTCAAGGTTAGCAGTTAATCCTTTCTCTATCAACTGGTTATGACGCCTTTTGGCTCTCTCGGCCGCGCTCGCGGTGAGGAAGATCTTGAGGCCGGCGTCCGGAAACACCACCGTCCCCATGTCCCTGCCGTCCGCCACCAGGCCGGGTGCACGCCGGAACCCGTGTTGCAGGTCCAGCAGCCCCGCCCGCACCTCCGGGATGGCGGCGATACGGGAGGCCAGCTCACCGGTGGCTTCGGAACGCACCCGCAGGGTCACGTCCTGCCCCCCCATGAGGATGACTTCCTGGCCCGACGCATCCTGGCTGAACTCGACCCGCAGGTTCCTGGCCAGCTGCCCCAGCCTCACCGGCGCTTCCGCATCCAGGCCCGCCTCCTCCGCCGCGATGGCGAGTAAGCGGTACAGGGCGCCGCTGTCCAGAAGGTTCCATCCCAGGCGCGCTGCCACGGCCCGGGCGATGGTGCCTTTGCCGGAACCGCTGGGACCATCGATCGCGATGACGGGGACGATACCTGGCGCGCTCATGCAGCTTGCGCCCTGCCGGCGGTGATGTGCAGACCTGCGTCACGGACAAGCTCCACGAAACCCGGGAATGAGGTGTCCACGTTGGAGCAGTCGCGGATCCGCAACGCTCCCTCCGCCCGGAGGCCTGCCATGGCGAAGGCCATGGCGATGCGATGATCGCCGCGGCTGTCGATATCGCCACCGTTGAGATACGGTGAGCCCCTCACGGTGATGCCCTCGGCGGTGGTATCGACCTTCACCCCCATGACGGCGAGGCCGTCCCCCATGGCCTGCAGCCGGTCGCTCTCTTTCACGCGCAGCTCCGCCGCGCCGTGCACGCGAGTGGTGCCCTCGGCGCAGGCCGCGGCCACCAGCACCGCCGGGATGTCGTCGATGGCCAGCGTCACCAGCTCAGGTGTGATGTCCACGCCGCGCAGGCGGCCGCCCTTCACGGTGATGTCCGCCGCCGGCTCGCCGCCTCCCAGATGTGAGTGGCGGATCTCGATGTGCGCACCCATGAGCCGCAGGATGCGGATCACGCCATCCCGCGTCGGGTTCACACCGACGTTGAGCAAGGTCACCTCGCTGCCGGGGCACATGGCGGCGCCCGCCAGAAGAAACGCCGCTGAAGACAGATCCGCGGGAACGTCGATGCGCGCGGCACGCAGGGTCTCGCCACCGTGGATGCCCAGCCACCCGTTCTCACGCAGCAGGTGGACGCCGAAGCTATGCAACATCCGTTCCGTGTGGTCGCGGCTCGGCCCCGGCTCCTTGATCCACGTGTACCCATTGGCATAGAGGCCGGCGACCAATAGCGCCGATTTCACCTGGGCACTCGCCACTTTCAACACATGCCGCGCCGGCTTGAGTGGTTGCACGCCATGCAACGTGATGGGTGCCATGCCCTCGCGGCTATCGATGCGCGCGCCCATGGTGGTGAGCGGATCGATCACCCGCCGCATGGGACGTCGGCTCAGGGACTCATCGCCCACGAGGGTGCTTTCGAACCGCTGGCCTGCCAGCAGGCCCATGAGGATGCGCATCGCCGTGCCGGCATTGCCGCAATCCAAGGCAGCCTTGGCTGCCCGCAGTCCATGGAGTCCGCGACCGTGCACCTTGAGGTGCGTAGAGGAGAGTTGCTCCACATGGATGCCGATCGCGCGGATGGCGCCGAGAGTACTGAGGCAATCGGCGCCGTCCAGGAATCCTTCGATCTCGGTGACGCCTTCCGCGATGGCGCCCAGCATGAGCGCCCGGTGGGAGATGGACTTGTCGCCCGGCACTCGCAGCGTACCCTGCAACGTGCCGCCGGGCGTGACCGCGTAATCCAGGCGCGCGGCCATGCCTAGGATCCCAGGACCTTCTTCATGGCGGCCAGCAGGCGCAGGTTCTGTTCCTTGAGACCCACGCTGATGCGCAGGTGGTTGGGCATGCCGTAGCCGTCCAAGGGCCGCACGATCACTCCTTCCCTGAGCAGTGCCTGGAACACCGGCCGCCCCGGTCTGCCCATGTCAGCGGTGACGAAGTTGCAGATGGAGGGGATGGTCTTGAGTCCCAGGGCCTTCAGACCGGCATCGAGCTTCGGCAACTCTCCAAGGTTGAGCTCCAGCGTCTTCTTCAGATGCTCCGCGTCGCCCAAGGCGGCGGTCGCGCCCACCTGGCCGATGCTGTTGGGATTGAAAGACAGGCGCACCCGGTTCAGCACCTCCACGAGCTTCGGATTCCCCAAGGCATAACCCACCCGCGCGCCCGCCAACCCATAGATCTTGGAGAAGGTGCGCATCACGATGAGGTTCGGAAAGCGCGCCAGCAGCGTGCTGCCATCCGGATAATCCCGGGTGAAATCGGAGGCGAATTCGAAATAGGCCTCGTCCAGCAGCACTAGGCAGTCCGTCGGCACTTTCTCCAGGAATGAGGTCAGCGCAGGCCTGTCCACCCAGGTGCCGGTGGGATTGTTGGGATTGGCGATGAACACCACACGGGTATCCGCGGTGATGGCAGCTGCCATCCTGGCGAGGTCATGCCCGTAGGGCTGGGTCGGATGGTCCGCCGGCAGCGCCTCCGCGATACGGATCTCCGCACCGGCCGCCTGGGAGACGATGCCGTACACGGCGAAGCCATAACGCGAGATCACGGTGGAACGACCGGCACCCAGGAAGGCACGGGCGATCATCTCCAGGATGTGATCGGAACCCGTGGCCACCAGGATGTGCGCCGCATCGACGCCATGATGATCCGCGAGCGCGCGTTTCAGGGCGAAAGCATTGCCATCCGGATAGAGCGCGGTCTCATCGAGCGCGGCACGCATGGCGGCCACGGCCTTCGGCGAAGTGCCCAAGGGGTTCTCGTTGGAGGCGAGCTTGATGATGCCGGTGATGCCGAGCTCGCGTTCCAGCTCGCTGATG
This sequence comes from Gammaproteobacteria bacterium, assembly GCA_035465695.1. Taxonomy (GTDB): domain Bacteria; phylum Pseudomonadota; class Gammaproteobacteria; order Natronospirales; family REEB76; genus DASUBN01. The sequence continues at coordinate 7,415 of DATIVR010000135.1, read as the reverse complement.
GGCTTGCCAGGCTCGTAAGGATGCAGCGCCCGCACCCCCGGCATGCAGAATTGGAGCGGGTCGAACTCAGCCATGGCGGCGTTCGAAGTCGTCCATGAAATCCACCAACGCTTGCACGCCGGCTTCCGGCATGGCGTTGTACATGCTGGCGCGCATCCCGCCGGCGAAGCGGTGGCCCTTCAGGTTCAACAGTCCTTGTTTCTCGGCCTCCGCCAGGAACATCGGCTCGAGGGTCTTCTCGGCGCAGTTGAACGGCACGTTCATGATGGAGCGCACCGCCGGCCTGATCTTGTTGATGTAGAAGCCGTTCTTGTCGACGCGCTTGTACAGCAGATCGGCCTTGCGGCGGTTGCGCTTCTCCATGGCCTCGGCGCCACCCTCCTTCTTGATCCAGTGCAGCATCTTGCCGCACACGTACCAGGGGTACACGGACGGCGTATTGAGCATCGAATGCTGCTCGGCATGGGCGCGGTAATCCATCATGGTGGGGATACCGGCGGCCGGCGCCCGCATGGCATCGCGGCGCACGATTACCACCGTGAGACCGGCTATGCCCAGGTTCTTCTGCGCCGCCGCGTAGATGAGTGCGAAGCGGCTCACGTCCACGGGGCGCGACAGGATCATGGAGGTCATGTCGGCGGCCAACGGCACGTCCACCTTCGGCACGGAGGCGAACTCCACGCCGCCGATGGTCTCGTTGACCGTGTAGTGCAGGTAAGCCGCGTCCTTGCGCATCTTCCAGGACGAGACCGGCGGGATGTCGGTGTACTCGGAATCCTTGGCGTCGGCGGCGAGGTTCGCCTGACAGAGCTTCTGGCCTTCCTGCCACGCGCGGTTGGACCAATGGCCCGTCACCACGTAGTCGGCCTTGCCATCGGGAGCCGGCGCCAGGTTCACCGGCACCATGCCGAACTGGGTGGCGGCGCCACCCTGCAGGAACAGCACCGCGTAATCCTCACCGATGCCCATCAGGGAACGCAGCGTAGCCTCGGTGTCCGCGGCGATGGGTTCAAACATGGGTGTGCGATGGCCCATCTCCATCACCGACTGGCGGGTGCCGCGGTAGTCCAGCAACTCCTCGCGCAGTTCCAGGATCACTTCATCCGGCAACATCGCCGGACCGGCGCCGAAGTTGTAGCCGCGCCCTTCCACCAAGCCCTGCTTCTTGTCAGCCACCGCCGCCCTCATCCGCTTCGCCCTCGATCCGGTCTATGCCCACCAGTTGTTCGCCGTCGTTGAGTCGGATCAGGCGCACGCCCTGGGTGTTGCGCCCGATCATGGAGATGTCCGCCGCCGGCGTGCGCACCAAGGTGCCCCCGCCGCTGATGAGCATCACTTCGGCGTCCGGCTGCACCTGCACCGCGCCCACCACCCGGCCGTTGCGCTCCGTGGTCTGGATGGAGATCACGCCCTGGCCGCCGCGGCCCTGCACCGGGTAGTCAGCTGCCGGGGTGCGCTTGCCGTAACCATGCTGGGTGGCAGTGAGGACGTCGCCTTCGCCCACGATGATGAGGCCGATCACGTGCTCGCCTTCGGCGAGCTGGATGCCGCGCACGCCGGCGGCGTTGCGGCCCATGGGGCGCACGTCCGCTTCCTTGAAGCGGATGGATTTGCCGTTGGACGCGAACAGCATGGCATCGCGCTGGCCGTCGGTGATGGCCACGCCGACCAGCGCATCGCCGTCGTTCAGTTCCACGGCGATGATGCCGCTGGAGCGCGGACGCGAGAAGTTGTCCAGAGAAGTCTTCTTCACGGTGCCGTTGCGGGTCGCCATGAACACGAACTTGTCAGCAGGGTAATCTTTCACCGGCATGGCCGCGGTGATGCGCTCGCCTTCGCCCAGCGGCAGCAGGTTCACGATGGGCTTGCCGCGTGCGCCGCGCCCCGCCTGCGGGAACTGATAGACCTTCAGCCAATACACCTTGCCGATGCTGGAGAAGCACAGCACGGTGTCGTGGGTATTGGCCACGAAAAGGTTGTCCACGAAATCCTCGTCCTTCACCGCGGTGGCGGTCTTGCCGCGTCCGCCGCGCCGCTGCGCGCGATAGCTGGACACCGGCTGGGACTTGGCATAGCCGGCGTGGGACAAGGTCACCACCACCTCTTCCTCGGTGATGAGATCCTCGATGGTGAGGTCTTCCTGATCGGAGATGATCTCGGTGCGGCGCTCGTCGCCATATTCCTCGCGCAAGGTCAGGAGCTCGCCGCGGATCACCTTCAGCAGCTTGCCGGGATCGGCGAGGATGGCCCGCAGTTCGCCGATGAGGTCCAACAACTCCTTGTACTCGGAAACGATCTTCTCCTGCTCCAGACCGGTGAGGCGGTGCAGGCGCAGGTCCAGGATCGCCTGGGCCTGGGCATCCGAAAGCTTGTATTTGGCCTTGACGAGGCCGAACTCGACGGCCAGGCCCTCGGGACGGGAGGCTTCGGCACCGGAGCGTTTCAACATCTCGGTGACCTGGCCCGGCGCCCAGTCCTTGGCCATGATGTTCACCTTCGCCTCCGCCGGGTTCGGCGAACGCTTGATGAGCTCGATCATCTCGTCGATGTTGGCCAATGCCACTGCCAGGCCTTCCAGCACGTGGGCACGCTCGCGGGCCTTGCGCAGGTCGAACACCGTGCGCCGGGTGACCACCTCGCGGCGGTGGCGCAGGAATGCCTCCAGCATGTCCTTGAGGTTGAGCAGCTTGGGCTGCCCGTCCACCAACGCCACCGAGTTGATGCCGAACACCGACTGCATGGCGGTGTGCTGGTAGAGGTTGTTGATCGTCACCTCGGGGTTCTCGCCGCGGCGCAACTCGATCACCATGCGCATGCCATCCTTGTCCGACTCATCGCGCAGCTCGGTGATGCCGTCGAGCTTCTTCTCCTTCACCAGCTCGGCGATGCGCTCCAGCAGGCGCGCCTTGTTCACCATGTACGGCAATTCCGTGACGATGATGGACTGCTTGGCGCCTTCCTTGCCTTCCACCTGGCAACGCGCGCGCACGAAGATGCGGCCGCGGCCGGTGAAATAGGCCTCGTGGATGCCGCGTGCGCCGTTGATGATGCCACCGGTGGGGAAATCCGGCCCCGGCAGGTGCTTCATCAGGTCCTGGATGGTCAGCGTCGGGTCGTCGATCAGCGCCACGCAGGCGCCGATCGTCTCCTTGATGTTATGCGGCGGGATGTTGGTGGCCATGCCTACTGCGATGCCGGAGGATCCGTTCACCAGCAGGTTCGGCAGCTTGGCCGGCAACACCGAGGGTTCGGTCTCGGACTCGTCGTAGTTCGGGACGAAGTCCACCGTCTCCTTGTCGATGTCGGCCAGCATCTCGTGCGCGATCTTGGCCATGCGCACTTCGGTGTAACGCATGGCCGCCGGGGCGTCACCGTCCACGGAACCGAAGTTGCCCTGGCCGTCGATGAGCATGTAGCGCATCGAGAACGGCTGGGCCATGCGCACGATGGTGTCGTACACCGCCACGTCGCCGTGGGGATGGTACTTACCGATGACGTCGCCCACCACACGGGCGGACTTCTTGTATGGCTTGTTGTAGTCGTTACCCAGCTCCTGCATGGCGTACAGGACGCGCCTATGCACCGGTTTCAGGCCGTCGCGCACATCCGGCAGAGCCCGTCCCACGATCACGCTCATGGCGTAATCCAGGTAGGACTGCTTCATCTCCTCTTCGAGATTTACTAGCGCAAGTTCGCGGGCGAAATCGGCCATGTAACAGCTGGATTTATAAGGGGTTTTTAGGTAGGCAGGGACCGGAAAATCCGAACGAATATGTTACCACAAAAGACCGATTTTTTGAGCGGTTTCAAATACTTCCGTGCATCTCACGGCACCTGTCTCATGCTGATTTTTCAGCCAATTCTCATGCGCGGATTCAGAGCCAGCACCGACATGCTCAAAACTCCATCGCGACACCCGTTCTGCGGACGTCCCAGGACCATTTCTATAAACTAGCGCCGATATCTTCACCGGATCCCGCAATGCACACGGTCGAAACGCTGGTCCATGCCCGCTGGATAGTGCCAGTGGAACCGGCGGACTGCGTGCTGGAACACCACGCGCTGGCCATCGCCCACGGCCGCATCGTCGCGGTGCTGCCGTCCTCCGAAGCCAAGACCCGCTTCGCCGCCGTGGAAGAGGTATCGCTGCCGCGGCACGTGCTCATCCCCGGCCTGGTGAACGCCCACACCCATGCAGCCATGACGCTGCTGCGCGGCCTGGCAGACGATCTGCCGCTGATGCAGTGGCTGGAAGATCACATCTGGCCCACCGAACATCGTTGGGTGAGCCCTGACTTCGTGCGTGACGGCAGCGAACTCGCCATCGCCGAGATGCTGCGTGGCGGTACCACCTGCTTCGCCGACATGTATTTCTTTCCGGAGGTTACCGCGCAGGCCGCGCATCAGGCGGGCATGCGCGCGGTGCTGGGCATGATCATGTTCGACTTCCCCAGCCCCTGGGGAAGCGGTCCCGACGAATATCTGGCAAAGGGACTGGCGCTTCGGGACCAGCACAAGAACGATCCCCTGCTCTCCATGGTCTTCGCGCCGCATGCGCCATACACGGTCTCCGACACCTGGCTCACCAAACTGAGGTCCCTGGCAGACGAGCTGGAACTGCCGGTGCATACCCACGTGCATGAGACCGCCGGAGAAGTGCAGGACAGCCTCGACAAACACGGCAAGCGCCCGTTGGCGCGCCTCAAGCACCTTGGGCTGGTAAGCCCTGCGCTCCTGGCCGCACACATGACCCAGCTCACCGATGTGGAGATCATGGATACGGCTGAGAACGGCGTGAGCGTGGTGCATTGCCCCAGCTCCAACCTCAAGCTCGCCTCCGGCTTCTGCCCCGTGGCGAGACTGCTCGAGGTCGGGGTGAACGTGGCCATCGGCACTGATGGAGCCGCCAGCAACAACGCCTTGGACATGTTGGCGGAGATGAAGACTGCGGCACTGTTGGCCAAGGGCGTGGCCGGCGACCCCACCGCCGTATCAGCGGCCACGGCTTTGCGCATGGCGACGCTGAACGGCGCCAAGGCTCTAGGGCTGGACAAAGACCTCGGATCGCTCAGCGAAGGCAAGTGGGCCGATATCGCCGCCATCGACCTGGACGCACCCGAGACACAACCGGTGCATGACGTGATATCCACGCTCGTCTATGCCGCCAACCGCGAGCAGGTCAGCGATGTCTGGGTCGCGGGCCGGCGTCTCCTGCAGGAGCGCCGTCTCACCCGGATGGACCAAGCCGGCCTCATCGAGCGCGCCGCCTCCTGGCGCGAGCGGATCGATGCAACGGAGCGGGCCTGAGATGCACACCAACCTGGATGCGGACGAGATCGCGAAGTTCGACGCCATCGCTGCGCGCTGGTGGGATCCCGGCGGCGAGTTCAAGCCGCTTCACGCCATCAATCCCCTGCGGCTCGACTACGTGGACCAGCGTGCGCCCCTGGCGGGACGTACGGTGCTGGACATCGGCTGCGGCGGCGGCCTCATGGCCGAAGCCATGGCAGCCCGCGGCGCGAAGGTCACGGGCATCGACCTCTCTGAGGGCGCTCTCAAGGTCGCCCGCCTACATCTCAAGGAGACTGGCCGCCAGGTGGACTATCGCCACATCAGCGCCGAGGCGTTGGCGACTGAGAGACCCGGCCATTTCGACGTCATCACCTGCCTGGAGATGCTGGAGCATGTGCCGGACCCGGGTTCGGTCATCCGCGCCATCGCCACCATGCTCAAACCCGGCGGGCAGGTGGTGTTCTCCACCTTGAACCGCACGCCCAAGGCCTTCGCGCTGGCGATCCTGGGGGGCGAGTATCTCCTCAAGCTCATCCCTGCCGGCACCCATGAGTACGCCAAGTTCATCCGCCCCTCGGAACTGGATGCGTGGGCCCGGCAAGCCGGGCTGGTGCACCGGCACAGCATCGGCCTGCACTACAATCCCCTCACCCGCACCTATCGCATGGCACCCGGTCTGGACGTCAATTACTTCATGCACTTCAGCAAACCGCAGGAGGATCTCTCCGCATGAGCGTGGCCCTCCTGCTGCTGGACCTGGATGGCACCCTCATGGATACCGCCCCGGACATGGGCGCATCCCTCAACCTGCTGCGGGCCGAGCACAACCTGCCGCCCTTGGCCCAGGATCGCATCCGTCCCCACGTCTCGCACGGTACCCCGGCGTTACTGAAGCTGGGCTTCGGCATCGAACCGCAGGACGCCCGCTTCGCCGAGATGCGCGCCCGTTATCTGGCCATCTACCGGCAGAACCTCATGAAGGAGACCCGGCTGTTCCACGGCATGGCCGAGGTGCTGGATACGCTGGATGCCCAGAAGCTGCCCTGGGGTGTGGTCACCAACAAGCCGGCCTCGCTTACAGACCCGTTGCTGGAACTGGCAGGCCTCAGCGAACGGGTGGCCTGCGTCGTGAGCGGCGATACCATCGCTCGCCGCAAGCCCCATCCGGATCCGCTGTTTCACGCCTGCGGCCGTTGCCAGGTGGAGGCGCGCGACTGCGCCTACGTGGGCGATGCCCAGCGCGACGTGGAAGCCGCGCATGCGGCCGGCATGCTCGCCGTAGTGGCTCTGTATGGATATCTCGGTGAGGAAGACCGGCCCGATGTGTGGAGGCCGGATCACATGATCAAGCATCCCAGTGAGCTGCTGGCTTGGCTCGCCAGTGATCCGGCGCCGCGTGTCCCTGCGGAGACCGGCACATGAGCTGGTTGATCCTGATGTTCTTCGGAGTAGTGGTCTTGGGCGCGGGCTATCTTGCGGGCTATGCCATGGCTGCCCTCAAGCTCGGTCGCTACAAGGCCATGGCCGATGCGGCCACGGAACTGGAGAAGAACTTCAAGCTGGCAGCGGGTGAGGCCCTGCAACGCAACAACCAGGCCTTCCTGGATCTCGCCACCCAGAACCTGGGCCGGTACCAGGCAGAAGCCAAGGGCGACCTGGATAAGAAGCAGCAGGCCTTCGCCGAACTGGTGAAGCCCATCAGCGAAGCCCTCAAGAAGACCGAAGACCAGATACGCGAGATCGAGAAGGAACGTCGGGAGTCTTTCGGCAGCATCACCGCCCAACTCAAACTCATGGGAGAAGGCCAGCAGCAGTTGCAGGCCGAGACCCGCAACCTCGTCACCGCTCTGCGGCGACCCGAGGTGCGGGGTCGCTGGGGTGAACTCACCTTGAAGCGCCTGGCTGAGCTCGCTGGCATGGTGGATCGGTGCGACTTCATGGAGCAGGTGCACACCGACACCGGCGAAGGCGCGCTCCGTCCCGACATGTTGATCCGGCTGCCGGACAACCGCGAACTGGTGGTGGACGCCAAGACCTCGTTGGACAGCTATCTCGCCGCCATCGAAGCTGCCGACGCGCAACTGCGGGAGACGCACCTGGCGTCCCATGCCCGCAAGGTGCGC
>DATIVR010000134.1:0-8508 GCA_035465695.1 Gammaproteobacteria bacterium | reverse complement strand
AGTCACGGATCATGTGAAGAGGCACCGACCAACCCAGGCGCTTCAGCGCACGCGTCACGGCGCCGAAACTGGAAGCGGTGGTGGCCGCCGCGTATTGCGGGTATAGCGGCAGCACCTGCAGGCGGGTTGCGCCATCGCGCCGCAATGCGCTGAGTGCGGAGGCGATGGACGGGTTTCCATAACGCATACCCAGCGCCAGCGCTACCGGCTTGCCCAGGCGTCCCGGCAGGGCCACCATGAGCTTCGCTTCCAGCGCGCGGCTGTTCACCAGGAGCGGCGAGCCTTCCGGAGTCCATACCTTGGCGTAAGCCTCCGCGGACTTGGCGGGGCGGGTGCGCAGCACCACCAGGTACAGTAGGGGCAGCCACAACAGGCGCGGCAACGTCACCACGTCCGGGTCGGAGAGAAACTCGGCGAGATAGCGGCGCAATGCCGGTACCGTCGGTGCGTCCGGCGTGCCCAGGTTAACCAGCAAGATGCCGGGCAGATCCTTGTGGCTGGTGCTACTTGAGACTTCTCCCATTCACGCATTCTAGCAACAAGGCGGTATCATGCTGGCGATGTGACCCACGGCCAGGAGGCGGCGATGCTCAAGGAATTCCGTGAATTCGCCATGCGCGGCAACGTGGTGGACATGGCCGTCGGCATCATCATCGGCGGCGCCTTCGGCACTATCGTGAAGTCCCTGGTGGACGATGTGATTATGCCGCCCATCGGCCTGATGCTGGGCAACGTGGATTTCACCAACCTGTTCATCGTGTTGAAACCGGGAACCAAGGCCGCGCCGCCCTATACCAACCTCGCGGACGCCCACAATGCGGGGGCCGTGACCCTGAACTACGGGCAGTTCATCAACAACGTGGTGACTTTCCTGATCGTCGCGTTTGCGGTCTTCATGCTGGTGCGTGGCATGAACCGCCTGAAAGACCGCCTGGAACATCACCCCGACCCGGCGGCCACCACCAAGGATTGCCCGTATTGCTGCTCGACCATCAATATCAAGGCCACACGCTGTCCGCAATGCACGGCGGACCTCCAAAAATAGGTCTTTTGCCTTCTGGCGTTGTTGCGCTTCGGACTCGCAGTCGGTCACGTACTAAAGAGTACGCTCCCTCCTGCTCGTCTTGCGCGCCTAGCCAGAAGCCAAAATCCCTAATTTTTGGCCAGCAAATTCTGACGATTCTATTTGGAAAATAGAAAGCCCCGCTGATGCGGGGCTTTCATTATCAGTCGAGACTGAATTAACGTTCCAAGATAGCCGTCACGCCCATGCCGCCGCCGGTGCAGATCGAGATGAGTCCACGCCCCTTGCCTTTCTGCGCCAGTATCTTGGCAAGCGTGCCGATGATGCGGCCGCCGGTGGCGCCGAACGGATGTGCCAGCGCCACACTGCCGCCCTTGACGTTGAGCTTGGTCCTATCGATGGACCCCAGCGCCCCCTTGCGGCCGAGGCGCGTGCGGCAGTACTCGTCGGACTCCCAGGCCTTGAGGGTGCAGAGCACCTGGGCCGCGAAAGCCTCATGGATCTCGTAGAAGTCGAAGTCCTGCAGCTTGAGTCCGGCCTTATCGAGCATCTTCGGCACCGCATAGGTGGGCGCCATGAGCAGCCCCTCGCGCAGGCCCTGCTGACCCGCGAAATCCACCGCCGCGGTGGCGGTGTGAGTGAGGTAAGCGAGGATGGGGAGGTTACGAGCCTTGGCCCAGTCCTCCGAGGCCAGCAACACCGCGGAGGCGCCGTCGGTGAGCGGGGTGGAGTTACCCGCCGTGAGAGTGCCTTTGCCGCTGGACCTATCGAAAGCGGGTTTGAGTTTCGCCAGCTTTTCTAAGGTCGTATCCGCGCGAACATTGTTGTCTACGGCGGCGCCGTGGAAAGGCGTGACCAGGTCGTTGTAGAAACCCTCTTTCCAGGCGGCCGCGGCCTTCATGTGGCTCTCGTAGGCCAACTGGTCCTGGGCCTCGCGGCTGATGCCCCATTCCTTGGCCATGAGCTCGCACGACTGGCCCATGTTGAGGCGGGTGCGTGATTCCGTGACGGCAGGCAGGTGCGGCGCGAAGTCTACCCACGGGCGGAAGCCCAACCACGGGGCGAGCTTCTGGCCGAAGCTCTTGCCGCGGCTGCTCTTCAAGAGTATCTGCTGGTAGTGGCGGCCGAACACGATCGGCACGTCGCTGGCCGTGTCCACGCCACCCGCGATGCCGGAGTCGATCTCGCCGATGGCGATGCGGGCGGCGATCTCCGCCGCGGTGCTGAGCGAAGTGCCGCAGGCGCGATCGGAGTTGTGGGCCGGGGTGTGCACATTCAGGCCGCTGGAGAGCACTGCTTCGCGCGCCATGCTCCAGTCGCGGGAATGTTTCATCACCGCACCCGCCACCACGTCGCCCAGGATCTCTTCCTTGAGGTTGTACTTCTCCACCAGCCCCGCGATCGCGGCGGTGAGCATCTCCAGGTTGCCGATGTCGGCATAGTTGGTGAAGATGCGGCAGAAGGGGATGCGGTTGCTCCCAACTATCGCGACGGGACGGATGGTGCTCTGAGCCATAGGGACTCCGGGATGCAGTTAAGCGGGAAGGCCTTAAATCATGCCACTTTGGCGACACGCTTGCTATGATGCCTGGCGCCCGGGAAGGGTGCGTCGAGAATCAGACACCTAAGTGTTTGATTTTCGGAGCGAGCCGTGGGTTGTCCTGCGGCGACGCGGTAGCAGAACGCCAAGGATGGCGGTTTGCACGAGCATCAGCACCGCAGGTAAGCGTTCCATGTCTTCCAACCCGCCGCCATCCGCACGCTGGGCCGCCGTCCGGATGGAGGCGCGCGCCATGCTTGGCATCGGCTTGCCCATCATGGTGCATAACCTGGCATTGGTGGGCATGGGACTCACCGACGCCGTCATGGCGGGCCTCCTCGGCGCCAAGACTCTCGCCGGTGTGGCAGTAGGCTCCAGCGCCTGGGCGCCGGTGTTCCTGTTCTCGCTGGGGCTGCTTATGGCCCAGTCGCCCACCGCCGCGCATCTCTTCGGGGCCGGCAAGCAACGCGACATCGGCCGCTATGCGCGCCAGATGGCCTGGATCTCACAGTTGGTGGGTTGGGTGGGGTTCTTCCTGTTGCGCAACCTGCAACCTTTCCTGCAGGCCATCCATATCGAGCCGGAGATCGTGCCGGTCGCGGACGGCTATCTGAAGGCCGTCGCCTGGGGCTTGCCGGGCCTATGCCTATATCAGGTATTGCGTTTCACCAGCGAAGGCATCGGGCGCACCCGCGTGCTGGTGGCGATGGCTTGTGGCGGGCTGCTGGTTAACGGTGTGCTGGATTATGTGTTCATGTACGGCAAGCTCGGCTTCCCCGCCATGGGCGCCACCGGCACCGGATACGCCACCGCCATCACCCAATGGCTGATGTTCTTCGGCATGCTGCTCTATGTCACGCGGCGGGTGCACTACAAGCCGCTGGGGGTGTTCAGCGGCTTCGATTGGCCCGAGGCGGAGAAGTTCCGGGAATTGTTGTTCCTCGGCGTCCCCATCGCCGTGTCCATCTTCATGGAGTCCAGTCTGTTCTCCGGCGTCGGCCTGATGATGGGCACGCTCGGCACCGACATCGTGGCCGCGCACCAGATCGCGCTCAACTATGCATCCTTCGTGTTCATGGTGCCCATGAGCATCGCGCTCGCCATCTCGGTGCGGGTCGGACATGCCTTGGGCCGCGGCGACCGCGCTGAAGCCCGGCTCGCGGGATTCACCGGCATCGGCCTGTGCCTGTGCTTCGAAGTGCTGTCGGCGCTCAGCATGGCGCTGCTGCCCCATCAGATCGTAGGTCTGTACACCCATGATGCCGCCGTGGCGCAGATTGCCGTGGGCTTGCTCTACATGGGCGCCATTATGCAGTTGTCGGACGGCTTGCAGGTGAGCGCCATGGGCGCACTGCGCGGCTACAAGGATACGGCCATCCCGACGCTCATCACCGTGCTGGCCTATTGGGGTGTGGGTTTCCCGCTGGCCTGGCTCGCGGGCATCCCGCTGCATCTCGGTCCGCAGATGATCTGGGCCGGCTTCATCGGCGGACTGACCGTAGCAGCGGTATTGCTGACCATACGCCTCATGAAACTCAGTCGCATCGAGGCCGTCTAAATCACTTGCACCCCTACGGGGTGTCCGCTAGCCTCACGCAACCTTATATAGGGAGAGACACCGTGGCCCAGGGTAAGCTGCGCAAAGACGCCGGCCTCATCGGACTATTGTTTGCAGGCCTGAGCTCCACCATCGGCTCCGGCTGGCTGTTCGGACCCATGAAAGCCGCTCAGATCGCCGGACCCTTGAGCATCGGCTCCTGGGCCATCGCCGCGCTGGTGGTCGGCCTGATCGCCATGGTCTATGCGGAGCTGGGACCGCTGTTCCCCCGCAGCGGCGGACTGATGCATATCAGCGTGATAAGTCACGGGCGCCTGGTGGGCCGGGTGTGGAGCTGGATCCTGTTCCTGGCCTACGTGACCATCGCGCCGGTGGAGGCCATGGCGGTGGTCACCTATGCCAACGGCTATCTCCCGGGCATGATCGACACCTCGACGGGCCTGCTCACCGGCACCGGCATGATGGTCTCGGTATGCGTGTTGGGCGCCTTCGTGCTGCTGAATTTCCTGATCCTGCGCTTCATCCTCATGCTCAACACCGTGGCCACCTGGATCAAGGTGTGTGCGCCCATCGGCACCATCCTGGTGTTGATGTTCAGCGCTCACCACCCAGACAACTTCAAGGTGGCGGCGCATGCGAGCGGCGACGTCACCAACATGTTCCTGGCCATCTCCACCGCTGGCGTGTTCTTCTCGCTGTTCGGCTTCACCCAGGCCATCCAGCTCGCCGGTGAGACCAAGGATCCGGCCAAGAACATCCCGCGCGCGGTGGTGGGCACGATTGTGCTGGCGGCCATCATCTACATCTTCGTGCAATATTCCTTCGTGGCAGCGGTGCCGCCGGACCTCTTGGCGAAAGAGGGCTGGGCCGGTCTCAACTTCGGCAGCGCCTCGGCCAATCCCATCCTGGCCTCGGGTCCCATGGTCGGACTGATGCTGACGCTGGGTGTCTCCTGGTGGGCCATGGCGCTCTATGCCGATGCCATCATCTCGCCTACCGCCTGCGGTTATATCTGGACCACCGCCACCGCTCGCGTGGTGATGGCGGCTTCCGAGGAAGACTACGCGCCTGCCAAGCTGCGAGAGATCAACCGTAACGGCACGCCCTGGACCGCGTTGATCCTCTCCTTCGTCGTGGGTTGCGTGTTCTTCTTCCCCTTCCCGAGCTGGCAGAAGCTCGTGAACTACGCGTCCTCCGCCACCGTGCTCTCCTACGGCATCGGCTGCGTGGTGCTGCTGCGCATGCGCCGGGTGATGCCTGAGCTGAAGCGTCCCTTCCGCCTGTGGAACGCCTGGGCTGTCGCACCGGCGGCCTTCATCGCCTCCAACTTCGTGATGTACTGGGCAGGCTTCGGTACCGTGAACGTATTGTTCATGATCATCGCGGTGATCATGGGTGCCTACCTGTTGCGCTTCATGTATTTCTACATCGAAGGCAAGGAACCGGACGAAGACCTCAAGCACGCCTGGTGGCTGGTGCCTTACTTCGCGGGGATGTGGATCCTGAGCTACTTCGGTCCCGCGGAGATGGGCGGCACCGGGGCTTTCGGCATCTTCGACGGCATGTTCGCAGTGGCGGTGTTCAGTCTCATCATCCTGTACGTGGCGCTGGCCACCGGCGTGGCGCCGGCCCGCGTGAAGTCCTACTACAGCGCCGTCATCAAAGCGGACAAGTGAACCGATCGCTGCTGTTGCTGCTGGGTCTTGCCTGCACCTGTGCGGCGCAGGCAGACCCGGTGGCGGACCTCACCGCCAAGCTCAAGACCTTGCGCGCGGATGTCCCCTTGAAGGGTGTGCTGCAGGCGGACTACCAGCAGTTCGACGCCACGGGCACGGCCGACAAGACCAAGAGCGCGCACCTGCAACTGGATTTCGACTCCAGTGACGGCCTCAGCATCCATCTGAGCCCGGCCTTCCTGCAATCCTTGAGCGCTGAGGAGGCGAGGAACGTGGCGGACCCGGATTCCCCGACCCCCGAGGCGGACCTGCTGAGGCAGATGAGCGTCGCCCACCTCCAGCACGTGCTGTCGGCGGCGGATGGCTTGCTGCGGCTGATGGATGGCGCGTCTTCGCCGGTCAGCCGGCCGGCCACGCTCGATGGCGTAGCGGTGACGGAACTGGACATGAGCTTGCCCTTCAAGGCGCCCAAGAAGGACGCCGATGCCGCCAAGGATTATCAGGATGGACTGAGCGTGTGGCTCGACGCCCAAGGCGTGCCGCTGCGGTTCCTGGAGAAGGTGCATGCCAAGTTCTGCAAGTTCTTCCTCTGCGTCACCGTCGATGAGAGCTACGGCGGCGATCTCCAGGTCGTGAGCGGGCGGCTGGTGAACGTGGACTTCAGCCAGGAACATCGGCAGTCCGGCCTCGGCCAGGACTCACACACCAAGACGGTCTCCACCTTGACGCTGCGGTGAGCCACCGCTGCCATGCATCCTTGGAAACGGAGCGCCTGGGATAGCAAAGCCTGGAGACCCGATGCCCGCGCCAGCCTGGCGATGGCGGCCGCGGCAGCGCTGCTGGTGATGGCGGGTTTCGCTGCGCTGTTCTCGGCGGTGCCCGGGCTCAGGCTGTCCCAGGACGCGGACCGCGTACGCGAGCAGCTGCTGCTGGCCGAACCCGCGCCATCGGTGCCGACCCGTCATCGGCGCGCTCCTGAACGCGCCACACCGGCCCGGGTACCGCTGTTGCGGAGCGCCTGGCCGCCTTTGCCGGCGCCGATCACTGCTCCGGACAGCTTCACCTCACGGGACTACCTGGATGAGCGCGCGCGGGAGGGCGCCGCGGCGTTGCAGCAGGAGGTCATGGGCAGCGACCTCAGGCGCAACCTCGGCAAACCCGCCGAACGGCAGGCGCTTCCTGACGACCAGGGTTATCGCTCCATCGATGGGCAGAAGATCGTGCGCAGCGGTGGCAAGTGCTCCCAGATACAAACCGTACAGGGGAGCTCCTCGCCCACCAATCACATCGACATCGCCGAACCCATGGGTGGTTGCGCGGGGGCGCCATCCGAGCAGGAACAGATGAGCAAGGCGCTGGATGACTGGGCCAAGGAACAGCACGCCTCCAACCTACCGCCTCCGTGAGCTCTCTACTGCGGCTTGGGCGGTGAGCGCAGCAGTGGATGGGCTTCGGTATTGAACACCACCGAGTCGAAGTCGAGGGTCGATGCCGGCGCGAAGATTAGGTAGTAATACTTGAAGGTCTCCGCGAACACGAAGCTCTCCATGGCATCGCGCTTCTCCTTGGTCACCACGCTCTTCAGCGCCGCGTACCCTGTGTCGTTCCGGCAGTATTCCACGAAGTCGTCGAACATCTGACGGGCATGTGTCCGGTACACCGGATCATGGGTGAAGTGCCAGAGGTAATAGGTGGACTCCACCATCTCGGGGCGCAGTTCATAACCCGGATATTCGACCTTGCCGGTCCTGTAATCGAACACCTCCGGTTCCATGTGGTTCAGGTCCCACATGTAGTAGCCGGAGTCCTGCAGGCGTTTGGCGCGAGCCATCTCACCGGAGAAGGCCAGTACCGCCGGGAAGAACGCGTCCAGCGCACCGTATTCGGTGGCGGTGCGCTTGCCGGTGTTCATGTCCGCATGGCCGTACCAGAGCCGGCCGTGCACGTCGTCCGGCAGGTATCTGTCCACCGCGGGGATCGTGGCCTGCCACATGGAGAGGCAGTCCCGGTCTGCGAACAGGACCGAACATTTCCACAGGTATTCGTAGTATGAATCTATGCCGCCGCTCACATGGGAGTCGGTGCTGGTCCACTTTCCGGTACGCACGTCGATGCCGTCGCCCACGAGACCGATGGCCGAGCGGCGCTTGAAGGTCTCGGTGAGCGCACGCTTCGCCCTGGCGTAGAAGCGCGGGTCGCCGGTGAGGCGACTCAAGGTGCCGAACTCCAGGATCAGGGTGCCGGTCTCGGCGGGATTGCTCTCGGAGCCGCGGGTCTTGCCGGTGCGCAGGTTCACGAACCGATACGGCATGCCGGTGGGAGAGTCGAAGGCCGGCAACAGGCGCTTGCCCAGATCGTCCGCCAATGCCAACAGCTTGGTATCATGGGTGAGCTCGTATCCGGACAGCAGGCCGCCCAGCAGGCGGATGGTGACCTCGAAGTTCTTGACGTAGATGTCCTTGTCGAAATCCAGCTGTGTGTCGATGAGCTGCCGATCCTTGTCCGCCTGATCCTTCAGACCCATCAGCACCAGCGTGTCCAGGGCATCCACCGGCGTCATGAGCAAGGATTGGCCGTACCAATCCCGCGATGTCTTGCTCAAGGGCCTGAGCTCGTCGTGGCCCCAGGCGTACTTCACGTAGTCGTCCCAGGCGTGCAGGAACTCGGTCTTCACTCGCGCGGCGGTGACCGCAGGGTCCTCCGGCGCAGG
>DATIVR010000133.1:0-13133 GCA_035465695.1 Gammaproteobacteria bacterium | reverse complement strand
GCTAGACTGCTGCCTGTCCGCGAAGACATTCGGCTCAGCCGCTATCTGCGAGCTTCTCCTGAACGCTTGCGACAAACACGTACCCAGGTGGATCCGGTGATCTATCAGCAAGATATCGATGCCTGGCGCGCCGAGCGCCTGCAGAAACTCACCGGCCCGGACGGTTGGACCACGCTGGTGGGTCTCTATTGGTTGCAGCCGGGCAGCAACAGTTTCGGCAGCAGCTCAGACAATGCGCTCCAGCTCGATGCACCGGGCTTCCCCTCGCAGGTGGGCCATTTCGACTTCGACGGGAAGGACGTGAGTTTCACCGCGGCCAAGGGCACTCAGGTGAGCAGCGGTGGCAAGCCTGTCACCCGCATCAAGATGGTGAACGACGCGGACGCCGGGACCGCCGGTGCCACCACCCTCACGGTGGGCAGCGTCAGCTTCCATGTGATCAAGCGCGTGGACAGACTCGGGATTCGCGTGAAGGACAGCCATGCCGATGGGCGGATCCACTTCCAGGGTCTGGAATATTTCCCGGTGGCCCCAGAGTGGCGTTTCGAGGCCAGGTTCGAACCTTATCGCCCCATGAAGAAGGTCCCCATCATCAACATCCTCGGCATGGAAGAGGAAATGAATTCCGCGGGAGCACTGCTGTTCGACGTGGACGGCAAGCAGTACCGCCTGGAGACGGTGCTGGAAGACGGCGAGACCGATTACTTCGTGATGTTCAAGGATCTGAGCTCGGGCAAGCAGACCTATGGCGCCGGCCGTTTCCTGTACGTGAAACCGCCGGTGAACGGCGTGACGGTGCTGGATTTCAACAAATCCTACAACCCGCCTTGTGTCTTCAGCCCATTCGCCACCTGTCCGCTGCCGCCGCCGGAAAACTGGCTGCCGCTCACCATCGCCGCCGGCGAACTCAGATACGCGGGTAGCAATCACTGACGCGCTGCGGCGCGCCGGATCACGCTGGAGGATTCACATGCGTATCGCCACAGTCATCAAGCTCGCCATCGTGATTGTCCTGCTCTGCGCAGCGGCGACGGTCGGTTACGCGTACTCCGGTCTCTACGACGTGGCTGCGTCGGAACCCGACAACGCCGTGATGCGCTGGCTGTTGGTGACGGTACGTGACCACTCCATAGAACGCCGCGCAGCGGCGATCGAAGTGCCGCCGCTCACCGACCCGCAGCTGATCCAGGAAGGCTTTGAGCACTATCATGAGATGTGCGTGAGCTGCCATCTCGCGCCGGGCGTGGAGTCGAGCGAGATCCGGCTCGGGCTCAACCCGCAGCCGCCCGTGCTGACACAGCGGGTGCCACATACCAGTCCGGCGCGGCTGTTCTGGGTGATCAAGAACGGCGTGAAGATGAGCGGCATGCCTGCCTGGGGCACCAGCCACAGCGACCAGATGATCTGGGCGATGGTCGCGTTCCTGGAGAAGATGCCGACCATGACACCGGCCGAATACCAGGCCATGGAGAAGCAGCTCGGCAACACGCCCGGCGACGACGAGGACACGCACTCCAAGTGACGACCTCTTTCACGGCTGTCCCAGGCTGGCATGCGGCGCTGGCAGGCGCGTTGTTGGGACTGAGTCTCGCGGCGCCACCCGGCCCGGTGATGGCCATCATGGCCGGGGCGTCCATGCGTGGCCATGTGCGCCAGGCCTTACTCACCGCCTGCGGCGCCATCAGCGCCGACTTCTGCTGGCTCACCCTCTCAGTGTTGGGCGTGTTGGCGTTCCTGGGTGAGCACCCGCGCTGGATGGGCGTGCTGGGTATCGGTGGAGCGGCGCTGCTCCTGTGGATGGCTTGGGGTAGCTGGCGCGCGGCCCGCCAGGGGCTCAAGGACAGCCATACCCCGGGCTCCTGGAGGCTCGGGTTCATGACGGTGCTCACCAGCCCTTTCTCTCTGGCATGGTGGTTGGCCAATGGCGCCCTGCTCTACAGCTCCTGGGGCCTGGCCGGGATCGGCGGGCTGTTCCTTTCCTTGATCGTCTATAGCGCCCTGATTTGCGAGGCTTTCCGCTGGCTCGGCGCGCGCGCCACGAAGGCAGCCTTGGGAGTGGCCTACGCGAGTGTCCTGGTGCTGGCCGGCTTTGGCCTTTATGTGGGATATACGGCCATCCGCATTCTAACGGCTTGATATATCGGGATTTTCGCAGCCTGTTCCAGACTTGGCCTCGACATCCCCGTTCCGGCATGGCTCAATGAGTGCCCAATCCGACAAGGTTAAATCGTCGCGCTGGGGAGTGCGCACGAAACCCGCGTCTTCACCTCCAAAGGCCCGCCCGCTGCATGAACATCACCATCCCGCCCGGCTACAAGAGCCTGGTCGCCCTCGATAAGGAGATCCACAAGGGCAAGGGCGTGGTCAGTGCGCGCCGCGCCGCTTTTGCCGCGAACCTGACCGGCGTGTACGTGCTGGCCGCCGAGTTCGTGCAGGCTTCGCGCAACTATCCGATCGTGTTCGCCCAGGACCAGCAGACGGGCGACTATCTGCCCATTGCCGTCACCGGCCTCAACCAGGACGAGAACCTGTTCGTCGGCGACGATGGCGAATGGCAGGAGGGTGTGTACGTCCCCGCCTATGTGCGGCGCTGGCCCTTCTTCGGCGTACGCGTCGAGGGCGAGGCTGCCAGGAATGGCGACATCCTCATCTGCGTGGACGAGTCTGGCCTGGAGAGTTCCAAGGCCACGGTGTTCGACAGCTCCGGCAATCCTTCCAGCGACTTCCAGCCCACCCAGACCCTCATCTCGGAGATGGAGGGCGCGCGCCCGGCCACCGAGGAGCTATGTCAGGCGGTGAAGGAACTCGGGCTGCTGGAACCGTTCGAAGCTCACGCTTTCCCAAAAGGCGGCCGTGAGATGCGCCTGCGCGGCATGTTTCGCGTCAACGAGGACAGACTCAACGAGCTTCCGCCTAAGGACGTGAAACGCCTGATGAAGGATGGCGAACTCTCGCGCATCTACGCGCATCTGATGTCGCTGGACAACTTCAAGTTCCTGATGGAGCGTGCCGCGGCCAAGAAACCCGGCAAGCTGGATTCCTGATACCGACCGCAACCGACGCTGACATAGAAAGAGAGAGCCGCATGGGTGTTGAAATCAAACTGACCGACAGGGAACTGCCGGTATCACCGGTGTTCGTCGATTTCCTGGCGCACATCGTCGATAACCGCCCCTTCGAAGGCGCAGCCTGGCACGACCAGCTCTCCGAGGAGCTCTCCAACGACCACGTGCGGGTGATGGAGAAGGCGCAGGAGAACGCCCAGCGGATCATGGCGAGCGAAGCCGGCCAGCGCTACGTGGCGCGCGCCTACCAATTGTTCCTGGCGCTGCTCACCGGGGACGTCGAGCAGATCCGCAACATCCAGTTCAAGTTCCACTTCATCAACATCATCGGCGTGCCACGCAACGGCGGTTCTTACCTGACCATGGAGGCCTACCGCGCCCTCGGTTACGACGTGGACAAGGTGCCGAACGTCATCGCCCATGACGGCTTTCCGGAAGCCGGTCCGTTCCGCTTCCAGAAAGGTGCCAACAGCTGGATCGCCAGCCTGCAGACCATGGCCGAGTTCCTCACCATGGTGGAGATCTACTTCGGCAAGAACAAGCCGCACTACGGCAAGATCATGGTGCCGAAGAAGCTCTTGAAGGGCACCTACGCCGGCGGCTTCTTCCACCAGATCCTCGGCGAGTCCGTCGAGCAGATCCTCACCGTGCGCCATCCGGTGACCTCGGCGATCTCCGCTTATGAGAAATCGGGCGGCCTGCCGGCGGACGGCAAGTTCAAGGTGCGCGGCAACATCGAGGAGTGGGTGCGCCGTGACCTCTCCTACACCACCGGTCTCAGCAACGACGAGATGTCCGCCCTGCCCTACTTCGAGGCTTACTTGCACTATTGGGAGCAGTACCACATCTACGTGGCCACCACCGGCCTCTCGGCCAACCGCAACATACAGTTGGTGCCGTTCGGCAAGGAACGCATGGAAGCGGTGTCGCGCAGTTTCCAGAACCGCTTCGAGAGCGGCCGCCAACCCAACGAGTTCAAGGTGTTCCCGAAACAGGATCGCCACCCGGACTGGATCAAGCAGTCCGAACCGGTGGTGAAGCGCGTGGCGGAGATCTGGGACCGCGTGGGTCTTAAGTTCCCGTATAAGGAAGTCATGGAGATCTGGTGATATCAGATTCTTGCTGACAGGCTTTTGTTGATAAAGCGGGGTGGCTTACACCCCGTTTTGCTACGCGTCCCGCTCCGCAAACCGGGTCCAGGGCGTGCATCCTTGCACGCCCGAGCGTCGCATGCGACGCTCCCCCATCTGCTTCAGGGGTGGGAATTTCCGGTGAAACGTCTCGTCGCGTGGCTGCTCGTCTGTGTGACTCTCGCCGGCTGCGCCACCGAGCCCAATGGCGACCTGGACCCCCGATCCTGCAATCCCGGAAATCCAGGCGAGATCGGCGGTAGCGATCCGCTGGCTGCCCTGGCGGCAGTCTTGATCGTGGATCTGGTCTTCTTCGGAGGCTGCGAGGCGGTGGTCGGTATCACCAATGGTATCCACCATTTCCAGCGCGCCCATTCCCACGACGGCGTCTATTACTCTCCGGATGGCGCATTCTCGATTGGAGTGCCGCTGGCGACCTCCAACGAATATGAGGCCCGGCAACAGACCGAAGACGGTAAGGACACGGTGGTGTTCGTACCGCGCACGCATGGTGAGCCGGTCTATGGTGTCACCGTGCTGACCCATCTCGCAGGTCCACAGGCCGCACTCTCTCTGGCCGATTTCTCCAATCAGGCCAGCGTGAATCTGCCGGGCATCGGAGTCCCGGTCACGCAAGTCCACGCGGAGGATGTGCAGCTTGGCGCCAACCCGGCGCGGCTGGTGGTATATCGCGCGCAGGCTCCGGCGGCGGGAGATGCCGAACCGGAGTACTACCTGATGTACTTCGTGAAGACCACACATTCTGCCGCGGTTCTGTCCGTCACTTGGCCTTATGAATGTCCACGCTGCGTCAGCGGTTCGGACGCCGCGATCCGGAGCATGGATCCGACGCTGGAGTCGTTCGTAGATTCCTTCGAACTCGCCAGCGACACCAACTAGAAACGGAAGACCAGGAAATACATCAGCAGAGTATTGACGACCAGGAGCGCGAGACCCGTCGGTATTTGGACCTTGATGACGCCGTTCTGGTCCGGCAGTTCCAGGAGCGCCGCCGGCACGATGTTGAAGTTGGCGGCGAGCGGGGTCATGAGCGTGCCGGAATAACCGGCGAGCATGCCGATGGCGCCCATGATGGCCACATCGCCTCCGTGCAATTTCGCGATGAGCGGGAGACCGATGCCGGCGGTCATCACCGGGAAGGCCGCGAAGGCATTGCCCATCACTACGGTGAAGAGCGCCATGCCGACGCAATAGGCGACGACCACCGCGAGAGCGCTTTCCACCGGGATGAACTTGCCCACCAGTCCCGCCACCACCTGTCCGACACCGGATACGGCGAAGATGGCGCCCAGCACTGCCAAGAGCTGCGGTAAGGCCAGCACCGGACCCACCGCATCCACCAAGCGGCGCGACTCCGTGAGCGGCACGCGGAAGGGTTGGCGCAGCATCCACAGGCCCGCCACGAGCGCCACCACCACCGAGGCGCCCAGCGCCACCAGCGTGGCGTCCTTCAGCTCCACCAGCGGATGGCCCCCAGGCTGGAAGTCCTGCAGAAGCACGGTGCCGAGTACGGTCACCAGGGGGATGAGCAATGCAGGGATGAACAGCCGGTTGCGGAGGCGCGCCGCGCCTTCCATACGCTCCTGCTCGGTAGGCTCCGGAGCCCCGCCCTTGCCCAGGCCACCGATACCGGCCAGGAGCGCCATGCCGATGGCGAGGCAGCCCACCAGGAACGGCGGTAGCCAAGTGCCGAACAGGAAGGTCACGGCGTACAGTGCCCAGAACAGCGCGCGCTTCAGATGTTTTGGGTTCGAGTGGTCGCGCAGGTTGAGCCAAGCGGCGGCACTGAACATCAGTCCCAACAGGAGGTAGATGGCGTCCAGCACGTTCACGGCTTGATGCCAAGCTCGGCCTTGAGCCGGCGGTCGAGAAGCCAAAGCCGGAAGGCATGGATGAGATAGGCGGAGATGGCGGTGGGGATCGCCCACAGTGCGATCTGCAACGGCGTCAGCGGATAGCCTGCCTGATCCAGATAGGCCTTGATGAGCAGGACTGACCCGATGGCGATGAAGATGTCCTCGCCGTAGAAGAGACCGATGTTGTCCGCCGCGGCAGCGTGGGCGCGGATCAGGTCGCGAGTCTCCTGCGGCAGCTCGCCGTGGCGGTTCTCTGCGGCTGCCTCCGCCATGGGCGCCACCAGCGGCCTCACCATCTGCGCGTGGCCGCCGAAGGAAGTCAGGCCCAGGCTGGCGGTGAGCTGGCGGATGAGCATGTAGAGCATGAGCACGCGGCCGGTGGTGGCGGCGCCTACCTTGGCGATGAGCGCTTGGGCGCGTTCCTTCAAGCCGTTCTTCTCGAGCATGCCGATCACCGGCAACGTGAGCCAGACCAGGGCCATGTAGCGGTTCTGGGTGAAGGAGCGGCCGAAGTCGCTGACGATGGTGACGATGTCGATGCCGGCAGCGAGACCGGTGGCGATGGCGGCGGCCACCACTACCAGGAGCGGATTCAACCTGAGCGCGAAGCCCAGGATGACGATGGCGACGCCGACGAGAGTCAGCACTGGGCAGCCCGTGTCATCCCTGGCCGAGGGAGGCCTTGAGGCCGCTCTGCAGGTCCGGATAACGCAGCTGGATACCGGTCTCCCGGAGCAGCTTGTCGTTCCTGATGCGCTTGGATTCCTTCATGAAGCTCATGATGCTGGGACTCAGCATGCGCTCCGCTTCCTGCATGGTGATGAGAGGCGGCTTGGGCATCTGCGTTAGTTCGGCCAGCAGGAACAGATAGTCGGTGATCGTGGAAGGATGACCGTCGCTGACGTTATAGATGGAGCCGCCGGGGGCGTGGGCCATCACCTGGTGGCAGACCGAGACCAGGTCGTCTATATGGATGCGGTTGGTGAAGCTGCACTCCTCGGGCCGCACCGTGGGCATGCCGGACTTGAGGCGCTCGGTCAGCAGCCGCCCTGGGCCGTAGATGGCGGGGACCCGCAGGATCTCCCACTCGATGCCATGCTCGCCGCACCAGCGCTGCACCGCCTGCTCGGCGGAGATGCGCCGCTGGGCGCGATAGGTGGAGGGCTTGAGGGGTTCGTCCTCGTCGATCCAGCGGCCTTCGCAGTCGCCATACACGCCGGTGGTGCTCATATAGAGGAAGCGCGCCGGCAGGCCGGTGAGCTCAAGGTGTTCCAGGAGGCGCTCGATGCGCACGTCGTCCGTCCCCACGTCCACCGGCGGCGCGAGATAGAAGAGCTTGATGCCCCCCGAGGGGAGACTCGGCAGGTCGCCCGCGTCCAGGTCACAGCGCACCGGCCGGATGCCGGCGGCGGCCAGGGCACGCGCGCTGCCGTCCGAGCGCACCACGCCGCTTACCTGCCGGCCTTCCGCCAGGTACATGGCCGCGAGCCGCCGGCCGGTCTCGCCGCAGCCGATGATCAGCACGTCCCTTTGTGTCGATTCGCTCATGCCGGGCTGATTATGCGGACTACCGTCCGGTCGAGCAACGCAGACGGGCTTGCCCAGCCCAGGGGTGGATGGGAGGATACGGTTGCGCCTCGGGAAGGCGCCTAGACAATGAACCGCTTAGGGGGACCCATGGACCAACAGCCAGCCGACGATATCCGTTTCTTCGACTACAGCAGCCGCATCGGGCGGCTGCGTTACTTCGCCTACGGGATGGGGGTGTTCCTGCTGATATTACCCGCGTTGATCCTGGCGGGTGTGGTATGGGCGTTCAAGATGCCGTTCCTGGCGGGGCTGCTCTTAGTCGCTTGCTACGTGTTCATGATCGTCATGGGCATCGTATTTGGCATCCGCCGCTTGCACGACCTGGGTTGGACTGGATGGTGGATGCTCATCTCGGGTGTCTCGCTGGTCTGCAGCCTCCTCAACCTCGCGGGCGCGTTGCACGGAGCAGTTGTGGCGATCGTCTCGCTCGGCGCGTTCATCCTTTATCTAGTGCTGTTGTTCGCGCCTGGCACGCAGGGCGACAACAAGTTTGGGCCGCCGCCGCCGCCTAATTCGACCTGGGTCATCGTGGGCGCTTGGTCCTTCCTGATCGTGCCGTTTTTCGGCGGGATCCTCGCCGCCATCGCCATCCCCGCCTATCAGGACTACATCGCTCGCAGCCAGACCGTCGAAGCCATCCAGCTTGCCGGCGGCGCGGAGCAATCCGTGACCGCTTACCACGACAAGAACAAGGCCTGGCCCACAGACCTCTCGTCGCTCTATCCGCAGGATGTCGATGGCGGTATCGGCCGCTACAGTGTCGGGCTCACTGCCGTCACCGTGACCGATGGCAGCGTGTTCGGCATCATGGTCACCATGAAGCAGACGGGCGTGGCCCGCCCCCTCGCCGGCAAGAGCTTGGAGGTATGGACCAGCGATGGCCGCACATGGCACTGCGGTCCCTCGAGCATGGATTCCATCGAGCCCCGATATCTTCCCGCCTCCTGTCGCGAGACCGGCGCGCCGTGAGGTAAAACCGCAGTCCTCAGGCATAATCTGGATGCCCTGCCTCAAGCAGGGCATCTTCTTTTGCGGAATGCCATGACCAAGACCGTCACCCTCATGCCCTCGACCAAGCGCTTCCAGGTGGAAGAGGGCGAGACCGTGCTGGCGGCGGCGCTGCGTCAGGGCATCCACCTTCCCTACGGCTGCCGCACCGGCAGCTGTGGCACCTGCCGCGCCCATTGCCTCGAGGGCAAGACCGATTACCCCGAAGGCACACCGCTGGCATTGACGGCCTTGGAGATCCATACCGGCGAGGCGCTGCTCTGCCGCGCGGTACCCCTGAGCGACCTCAAGCTGGAAGCCAGCGAGATCACCGCCATGGCGGCGCTGCGGGTCAAGGCCATGCCCTGCCGGGTGGCGAAGCTGGAGAAGCTCTGCCATGACGTGATGGGCCTGTACCTGCGCCTGCCCGCGGTGGAGCGGCTGCAGTTCCTGCCGGGCCAGTACATCGACATCCTGCTGGCCGACCAGCATCGGCGCAGCTTCTCGCTGGCGAACCCGCCCCACGACGACGCACTGCTGGAGCTGCACGTGCGTCACGTGCCCGGCGGGCGCTTCTCGGAAGAAGTGTTCAAGCAGCTTCACGAAGGTACCCTGCTGCGGATCCAGGGGCCGCTCGGCACCTTCTTCCTACGCGAGGACTCCACGCGGCCGATGATCGCAGTGGCGGGTGGCACGGGCTATGCGCCCATCCAGGCCATCCTGCGCCATCTCTTCGATCACGGGCACGAGCGGGACATCGTGTTCTACTGGGGCGCCCGCGCCGCGCGCGATCTCTATGCCGATGCCAAGCTCAGGGCCTGGAGTGAGCAACATCCGCGCTTCCGTTATGTCCCGGTGCTGTCGGAACCCATGCCCGAGGACCATTGGACGGGCCGCACGGGCTTCGTCCATGACGCGGTGCTGGCGGACTTCGCCGACCTCTCAGGCCACGACATCTATCTATCGGGCCCGCCGCCCATGGTGAATGCGGCGCGTGGCGCCTTCCCCGCCCATCGTGCAGATCCGCTGCACATGTATTCGGATAGCTTCGACTTCCCGCCCGAGGTACGCGCCGCTCTCGAAGCGGAAGCAAGGAAGCGCTAGACGCGATCTGAGACTGAGATATGACCTGGCACGTGGCGTCCATGACACGTGTCCGTGCTCTCCCTGCATGGGCGTTCGCGGCATGCCGCTAACCGGTAACACCGCAATAAAACCCTAACGGTCTGTTCTAATTGCATTCGAGTTGCCCGGCTCACGGCCGGGGCTTTCTTCTCAGTGCGTGGTGGCGGAACCCGCCGCCGGAGAAGACGGCAGGTCGATGTCCGTGGTGCGCACGGTGAGCTTGGTCTTGCGCTTGGTCAGGGGCTTCCTCGTTCTGTTCTTGACCTGCTTGGCGGAAGCCTTGTGGACCTTGGCCACCTTCCCTTCCTTCTTGGCCTCGGCGTGGAGGTGCTCCAAGGATTTCTCGAAGGTGGCGACCGCCGCGGCGGTGCGGGCGATCAGGCCCTGGGCGGGGTTGTGGCGCAGATCCACCCGTTCCTTGCACTTGCGGCACTTCAGGCTCTTGTGGTTCTCGGCCCACTTCAGCTTCACCCGCTCGGTCTTGCCGCAGGCCGGGCACGGGATATAGACGTGGGTCTCTTTCGCAAGCTTGGACATGTATTTCCTCCTGGCGCGGAATCGGGTGAGAGCCGTCCATGATACGGCAGCGAAAAAAGCCGATTGTTACAGCCCATCACACCCGGCATATACTGATGATGGGGTGACATAAGAAGTCGGGGATCTCATATGCGAAGCATCATGGTCATGAACGCAAAGGGCGGCTGCGGCAAGAGCACGCTCGCGACCAGTATCGCCGCCTACTTCGCCAACAACTGGGAAGGCACGGTGGCCATCGCCGACTATGACCCCC
Source organism: Gammaproteobacteria bacterium (assembly GCA_035465695.1). Taxonomy (GTDB): domain Bacteria; phylum Pseudomonadota; class Gammaproteobacteria; order Natronospirales; family REEB76; genus DASUBN01. Next base: position 2,569 of record DATIVR010000133.1, on the reverse strand, counting down.
AGACGTCCAGCCTCGACTGGCTGGCGAAGCGGCCCGCGGATCGCGATCCCATCGTGGGCGTGGATGCCAGCAAGGATGGGCTGAAACACCTGCCGCGCAACACCGATTATCTCGTCATCGATCCGCCGGCGCGGGTGCACGGCTCCGAGCTCACGGGACTGGTGCGACATGTGGAGACCATCGTGGTGCCGGTGTTGCCCTCACCCATCGACATCGGTGCCGCCGCCAAGTTCGTGAAGGAACTGCAAGACGTGGGCAAGGTGGAACGCCGCGAGGTGAAGGTGGCGGTGGTGGCCAACCGCGTGCGCGAGAACCTGTTGGTGTTCAATGAACTGGAGCAGTTCCTGGAGAGCCTGAAGGTCCCCTTCATCGCCAAGTTCCGCGATGCGCAGAACTACATCCGGGCTTACTCACGCGGTCTCGGCATCCACGAGTTGCCGCCTTATCTGGCGGAGCCGGACTGGGAACAGTGGGCTCCGCTCACCAAATGGCTGGAATCGCGCCGGAGTATGCCCGCCTAGGCAGACTTCGCCGCCGGGCGACGTTCGATGAGCCAGGCGACGAACGCAAATACCAGATAGAGCAGGAGACCGCTGACGGCCACCATCTTCACGGAAGGCGGCGGCGGACCGAAGTTACCGGCCAACTGGAAGGCGGTCATGATGAGACAGAAGATCACCAGCGTGGCGCGACGCGCTTTCGAGGTCTCCGGGCTCTTCACCAGGTAATAGGCGAGACCCGCGAAGAGCAGGATCAATTCCACCGCCAACTCGACCATGGGGTGATACCAGAGCCCCAGGCCCACCTTCAGGTGCTCGTCCGTGACAGGCAGGTCCGGCAGGTGCACCACCAAATCCAGGAACCAGTGGGACGCCACGCAGAGCGCCAGGATCCCGGCGGCCACCTGGGAGCCCTGCCGGCGGGTGAAGACGAAGCGGTAGAGCGCGTAGGCCATGGCGGCCCAGCCGATGGCCGCCATGAGGCTATGGGTATAGGGGTAGAAGTCGAACACCAGAGGGCCGGACGGGTTCACCCCGGGCTGGATGTGCACCCGTTCGATGCCGAAGAACACCAGCACGGTCCAGAGGATATCCACCCACTGCACGGCGATGAAATACGCCCAGAGCGGCAGGCGCTTCTCCGCGCCACGTGCCGCGAACGCTACTCCATAATGGCCCACGAACATATCTAGAACTCCCTGCTGATTCCCATTCCGACCTTCGCAACGGAGCGAAGTTCAGCGCGACTATACTGGCACAGAGGTCGAACCATGCGTGTCTAGTCATCACATCCAAATTGTCTAGACCCATTCGCGGCAAAAAAAGGGCCCAGCAGTCAAGAACCGCTGGGCCCGTCGGCTTCAGGCGCCGCGCCTACCCTCTTTGCAACGTCAACAAAATCTTTAAGAAAGAGCCCGATGGCCAATTGTGGCCACCGGGCTTTTAAGTCGAGGTTCGGTCGGCATTCGTTTGCCGGGACCTCGGCCTCCTTGGCACCGCAGGGACTGGTGGGAACCTGCGGGCCTCGGATCGTGGCGGCTACGCCGCTTTTGAGCTCCTGTAGACCGGTGCATGCCGACGGAAGATCCGGCAGATGGGCCGGCGCATGGTGATGCGGTCATCATGGTCCCGCACGTACACATAGCGGCGGCGGCACTTGATGCGGGCCTTCCACTTGAAGCGCGGCGTCCGATTCATGAGACGCACCGGCCAGGCACGTTCGCCGCTCAGGGATGGGATGCGTGGACGCAGATGTCTTGTCATGGCTGCTTCCCTCAGTTACCGGTCGACTGGGCATCGAGGCGGTCGAGCTGGCGCGCCAACTTGCGCCACAGCCCGAAGAAACAGAACGCCACCAGGCCCACGAGGCTCACGGAGCCCCCGCCGCCGCCGCCGCCCGAAGCACCGGGGGTGACGCCGCCACCCGCGGCACCGGCGACCGTGATGGTGACGGGAGTCGAGGTGGTGGTGTGGCCGTTGGTGTCAGTGGCCTCAGCGGTCAACTTGTGGGTACCGGGGGTGAGCGAGCCTGCCGGCCAGCTGGCCTGATAGGGCGCGTCGATGGCGGTGGTGGCGGAGCCGCCGTCCACCTTGAAGGTGACGCCCGCCACCTGCGTGCCGGAGCCGACGCTCGCGGAAACGTCGAGCGCGCCGGTGATGTCCGCGCCGTTCTTGGGCGAGGTGATGGTCACGCTACCGCCCGCATCGGCAGTGATGCCCATGACCTGGGTCGGGACCTGCACCATGAAGGCATCCATGCGGCTGCCACCCATGTTGCTGACCCAGAAGAAGTACTGGCCGGTGGGGTCCAGGTTGCCCTTGGGATCATGGCCGTAGGACGAGCAGTTCGGGCAAGGGCCGTCGCCGCCGGCCGTGTTCATGTCGGTCATGACCGGCGCCACGATCAGCGACTGGAGGCTCGAGACCGGGCCGCCGCCCAAGGTGAAGCACTGCACGTCGTTGTCGCGCTGGTCGCCGGAAGCGGCGGCCGCGGCGCCACAGACGTATTGCTGGCTGAGCGGCGCATCCGCGCTGGCGCTGGACCAGCTCACGTGGGAGGGCGCGAAGGT
>DATIVR010000132.1:0-32880 GCA_035465695.1 Gammaproteobacteria bacterium | reverse complement strand
GTAGCAAGTCCGAGAATGTATGCTCGGCCAGGCGCCGCAGGTTGGTCTTCGCCCCCGCATCCTTGTTGGCGGGATGTAATGAGATCGCCACGAACAGGAGTCCGGCGAGCGTGGCACAGACTTCCGCCAGGGTGTTGAAGAAAGGCTGCCAGGCCACTATGGCTTGCGAGAAAACGTCCAAGGTCCCCCCAGTGCACCGCAGGAATAAGGTCCGTACGGTCCCTTTCGATTATCATATATCGCCAGACTTCCCACACCCCTAATGAAGGCCCCTAGCATGACGCTCAGCGTCATCATCCTGGCCGCCGGCCAGGGCAAGCGCATGCACTCCGATCTACCCAAGGTCTCCCAGCCGCTGGGAGGTTCCACCTTGCTGGAGCATGTGGTGCGTTCCGCCGCTGCGCTGGATGACGCCGCCATCCATGTGGTCTATGGCCACGGCGGCGCGGCGGTGCAGACAGGCCACAAGCACCTCCCGGTGAGCTGGGTGCTGCAGGCCGAGCAGCTCGGCACCGGACATGCGGTGATGCAGGCCATGCCCAAGGTCGGCGACAAGGACCTGGTGCTGGTCCTCTATGGCGACGTGCCGCTGGTGCGTCCCGCCACGCTGCGCCGGCTCACGGATTCCGCGGCCAAGGGTAATCTCGCGGTGCTCACCGCCAAAGTCCCGGACCCGACAGGCTACGGCCGTCTGGTGCGTGACGCCGCCGGCCGCGTCACCCGCATCGTGGAGGAGAAGGATGCCACCGCCACCGAGCGCCGGATCGACGAGATCAATACCGGCCTCATGGCCTGCAGCGCCACCAAGCTCCGCGGCTGGCTGGCCAAGGTCAGCAACAAGAATGCACAGAAGGAGTATTACCTCACCGACATCATCGCCATGGCCGCGGCCGATGGGGTGATGGTGGACGGCGTGCTGGCGGAGAATCGCGACGAGGTGCTTGGTATCAACGACAAGCACCAATTGGCCCAGGCGGAGAAGGCGCTGCGCAAGCGCGTCGCCATCGAGCTGATGGTCGCGGGCCTGACCTTGCGCGATCCGCGCCGCTTCGATCTGCGCGGCAGCCTTGGCTTCGGCCGCGACTGCGTGATCGATGTGAACTGCGTGATGGAAGGCGACGTGAAGTTGGGTGACCGGGTGAAGATCGGTCCCGGCGCCGTCATCAGGGATTGCGAGATCGGCGACGACACCGAGATCCTGGCCCACTGTGTGCTGGAGGGCGCGGTCATCGGCCGCAAGGTGCGGATCGGGCCCTTCGCGCGGGTTCGTCCCGAGAGTGTCTTGGGCGACGAGTCCCACGTCGGCAACTTCGTGGAAGTGAAGAAGACCCGGCTCGGCAGGGGCAGCAAGGCCAACCACCTCGCCTACGTGGGTGACGCGCAGGTGGGCGAGAAGGTCAACATCGGTGCCGGCGTCATCACCTGCAACTATGACGGCGTGCAGAAGCACGTCACCACCATCGGCGACGGCGCCTTCATCGGCTCCGACACCACCCTGGTGGCGCCCGTGACCATCGGTCCCGGCGCCTACATCGGCGCCGGTTCCACCATCACCCGGGATGCCCCGGCCGGTCAGCTCACCCTGTCCCGGGTGCGGCAGGAGACCAAGGCCGGCTGGAAACCCCCGGTGAAGAAGTAGGGCGCCGCTCATGTGTGGCATCGTCGGGGCAGTCGCTAATCGCGATGTGGTCTCCCTCCTGATAGAGGGTCTGCAGCGGCTCGAATACCGCGGTTATGACTCCGCCGGCATCGCGGTACTGGATCACGGCATCAAACGCGTGCGCAGCGTCGGCCGTGTGGCTGAACTGCAGAACCGCGCCAGCGCAGGGAAGCTCACCGGCCTCACCGGCATCGGACATACCCGTTGGGCCACCCACGGCGGTGTCACGGAGCCTAACGCCCATCCCCATATCTCCCGCGACGAGATCGCAGTGGTGCACAACGGCATCATCGAGAACCACGAGGAGCAGCGGGCACGCCTGCAGAAGCTGGGATACGTGTTCGAGTCCCAGACCGATACCGAGGTCATCGCACACCTGATCCACCATCACCTGCAGCAGCACGGCGACCTGTTCCGCGCCACCCGCGAGGCGGTGCGCCAGCTGGTGGGCGCCTATGCCATCGGCGTGCTGTCCTTGAAGAATCCCGACATCGTCACTGGCGCCCGCATGGGCTGTCCGCTGCTGGTGGGCCTGGGTGAGGGCGAGAACTTCCTGGCTTCCGATGTCTCGGCGGTGCTTTCCGCCACCCGCAGGGTGATCTTCCTGGAAGATGGCGATGTGGTCGAGATCAGCCGTGGCGGCGTGAAGATCATCGACCGCGGAGACAAACCGGTGCAGCGCAAGCCTTACGAGAGCCAGGCCACCCTCGCCGCGATGGAGCTGGGCCCCTATCAGCATTACATGCAGAAAGAGATCCACGAGCAGCCCAAGGCGCTGACGGACACCATCGAGGCGGTGGTGGACGGCGGTTTCATGCCTGAGCTGTTTGGCAAGGACGCCGCGCAGATATTCGCCGCCATCGACTCGGTGCTGATCCTGGCGGCCGGCACCAGTTACTATGCCGGCCTCACTGCGAAGTATTGGATCGAGGGCATCGCGGGCATCCCCACTTCCGTGGAGATCGCCAGCGAATACCGCTACCGGGAGTCGGTGCCGGATCCGAAACAGTTGGTGGTCACCATCTCCCAATCCGGGGAGACACTCGACACCATGGAGGCCCTGAAGCACGCCATCGCGCTCGGCCACGACAAGACGCTCTCCATCTGCAATGTGCCGGAGAGCGCGATCCCCCGTGCTTCGCGCCTGGTGTTCTACACCCGCGCCGGCGCCGAGATCGGGGTGGCTTCGACCAAGGCCTTCACCACCCAGCTCATCGCTCTCTTCACCTTCGCCGCGGTACTGGCCAAGCAGCGCGACCGGCTGCTGCCGGAGCGCGAAGCGCTGCTGATGGAAGGCCTGCGCCTGGTGCCGGGCAGTGTGCAGCATGTGCTGAACCTGGAGCCCCAGATCAAGGAATGGGCGGCCAACTTCGGCAAGCGTCACAACGCGCTCTTCCTCGGCCGCGGCGTGCACTATCCCATCGCCCTGGAAGGCGCGCTGAAGCTGAAAGAGATCTCCTACATCCACGCGGAGGCCTATCCGGCCGGCGAACTCAAGCACGGCCCCCTGGCACTGGTGGATAAGGACATGCCGGTGGTGGTGATCGCGCCCAACGACGCGCTGCTGGAGAAGGTGAAGTCCAACATGCAGGAAGTGCGCGCCCGCGGCGGCGAGCTATTCGTGTTCGCGGACCTGGACAGCCACTTCTCCGAGAGTCCCGGCGTGCATGTGATCCGCACTCCACGACATGCCGGCATCCTCTCGCCCATCGTGCATGCGGTGCCGGTGCAGCTCCTGGCCTACCATACGGCCCTCAAGAAGGGCACTGATGTGGACAAGCCGCGGAACCTCGCGAAGTCCGTGACTGTAGAGTGAGCGTCTCCCGTACCTGCAATGGGAATTTTCATGTTCTTGATACGGTAGTATCCATCTGGAGGAGATGGTTACCGACATCAAGAGTTGCCCATGGACATTCCTAAGAAGCCAAAGCAAGACACCACTGCACAAGCCAAAATCTATCGTCTGAGCTTCGTGGTTCGCGTAACAGTTTTTGCCGCATTGTTAATGCTCTTGCCCGCTGCACATGCGACGCTAGGGCTGGTGCAGCCTGAGCTGAACAAGCCTCAGACACCCTTCAAGATCATCGGGGATGTCTATTACGTCGGGACCAATGATCTCGGGATCTATCTCATCACCACGTCCAAGGGCTCGATCCTCCTGGACAGTGGCTTCGCCGAGACCGTGCCGCAGGTGCGGGCCAACATCACCGCCCTGGGATTCAAGTTGCAGGATGTGAAGATCCTCCTGACCAGCCAGACTCACTATGATCATGTGGGTGGCATGGCGGAGATGAAGCGCTTGACCCATGCCAGGCTGGAAGCGACCGGAGCCGGTGCGGAACAGATGGCGGCCGGAGGCAGAGACGATTATGGATTCTACGAGCGGTTCATGTATGAGCCGGTGCAAACCGATCGGGTATTGGCCGATGGCGACCAGGTGGAATTGGGTGGCATCACGCTTACCGCGCATCTCACGCCGGGGCACACCAAGGGCTGCACCACCTGGACCATGACGGTGGAGGACGATGGCAAGCCCTATCACGTCGTGTTCCTTTGCGGTGTCACGGTGCCGGGCTACAAGCTCGTGGACAATCCCGGGTATCCCGATATCGTCTCGGACTATGAGCGCAGCTTCGCCGTATTGAGAGGGCTGCCCTGTGACGTGTTCTTGGGCGCCCATGGCCAGTATTTCGGGCTGCAGGCCAAGCTGGTACGCCTGCATGCGCATGCCGCGACCAATCCCTTCATCGATCCCGCCGGATATCGGGCCTATCTGGATCAGTCCGAACGGGATTTCCTGGGACTGGTGGCGCAGCAACGGAGCGCGGCTGCCGCCGTCCCGCATTGATTTGGCTTCCGTAGGCCTTCTCATCCGCACCGCGGCCCCGGCCGACGCGCTCGCCGTGGCAAGGGTGCATGTGCGCTCCTGGCAAGCGGGATACAAGGATCTGCTGCCGGACGCCTATCTCGCGTCGCTGACGCCCGAAGAACGGGCCGGACGCTATACCTTCGGCGACCAGGATCCCCTGCAGCCCCAAACCTTGGTGGCTTTGTGGGAGGAGAGAATCTGCGGATTCGCAACCACGATGCCGGCGCCAGTCCCGGATCAAGGCGAGCTGGCGGGTCTCTACGTGGATCCTGATCACTGGGGCCGCGGGATTGGCACCCGCCTGCTCACGGAAGCGAGGAGCTATCTCGCACTCCGTGGCTTCAGTCGCGCGGGACTCTGGGTGCTGTCGGGCAACACCCGTGCGCAACGTTTCTATGCGCGCGATGGCTGGCGCCCGGACGGCGTGACGCGCGGGCAGAGGATCTGGGGGATCGACGTGCAGGAAGTCAGCTACACCCGGCGTTTGCCATAAATTCGCCGCCGTGTGATCGAAGTCCTTCGGCCAGCTGGGAGTGCGGGACCTGGCGGCCTACCAGGCGCTCACGGCGGCGCTGATCGCTGGGAACTCTACAGCCGGTTGATGTCGTGGTTCTCCAGAAATAGCACCGGCGCTCCGGTCCGCGCCACCTTGAGCATGGCCCTGCCCACCTGTTCGGAGGTGGTGACGCTGTCAGGTGAGATGCGGGCCAGCAGGCTCAGGAATGGGCCCAGCAAGGTGTAGAACGTCTGGTAAAGAGGAGTCTTGGAGCGCACGCCGTGGAGCGGGCGGATGATGCCAGGACGGAACATATACGCGGCCTTGAAGGGCAGCTGCCGCAGCGCATTCTCAGTAGCACCTTTCACCCGTGCCCACATGACCCGGCCGTGTTCGCTGCTGTCGGTGCCCTGGCCGGACACATAGATGAAGGTCATCCCTGGATTGAGCCGTGCCAATACCTTCGCGGCGGCGAGCGTCAGGTCGTAGGTGATCCGCCGGTAATCCGCTTCTTTCATGCTGGCAGACGATACCCCTAAGCAGAAGAAGCAGGCGTCATAACCGGCAAGCTGAGACTCCACGCCTGAGTAATCGTATAGATCCTGGACCAGGAGCTCCTGCAGTTTGGGATCGTTCTTGCCGGTCCCGCTGCGTCCCACCGCCAGCACTCTCTCCACCGCCGGATCCCGCAGGCATTCCCGCAGCACACCCTGGCCCACCATCCCGGTGGCGCCGAAGAGGATCACTTTCATCCCGCACCCCCGTCGAAGTCGCCGATGGAAAGCTGTCAGCGTAACATCGGTGCATGACGGTGAAGCTGAAGCGCGTGTACATGAAGCCCGAACCATCGGACGGCTGCCGCATCCTGGTGGACCGGCTCTGGCCACGGGGTTTGAACAAGCGGAGAGCCAAGGTGGACTTCTGGCTGCGCGACCTCGCTCCCAGCACCCGCTTGCGGAAGTGGTACGGCCACGATCCGGCACGCTGGTCCGAGTTCAAGCGCCGCTACCGGGCAGAACTCAAGGGCGAGCAGGCCGCGCTCAAGGCACTCAAGGCGCTTCTCCGGCAGCATCGCACGGCGACCCTATTGTTCTCCTCGAAGGAAGAGCAGCTCAATAACGCAGCGGCCTTGAAAGGCTTTCTGCGCAGATGATCAGGGCTCGACTTTGACTCCGCGCCAAAACGCGAAGTAGCCGCGTATGGCATCGGCGGCGGGCTTGGGATCGGGGTAATACCAGGCGCCGCCGTCGTTGATCCTGCCATCCACCACCACGTCCTTATAGCTGGCTGTGCCCTTCCAGGGACAGACGGTGTGGCGGTCGCTGTCCTGGAAGTACTCGGGGTGCAGCGAATCCGGCGGGAAGTAGTGGTTGTTCTCGACAACCACCGTCCTGTCGCTCTCCGCCACCACCTTGCCGTTCCAGATCGCCTTCATAGCTTCACCTCGCGTATATCGCATGACCACATGCTAGCGCTTGCCGCGGATACATATATCCTTGCGAAATCAATTAGTTAGCCGGGAGACAAAAAACACCCTGCGTCAACCAGCGATGCCCGGCCGCGTCGCGCGTGGTCGGTCCACGGCATGCGGTTGCACAACGGCAGCGGATGAGTTAACAAATAGCCCGGGATTCCCACGCATACATGAAATTACTGGAGAAAAGACCATGAGATATGGCCTGGTGATGGCAGCCCTTTTGGGAGCGATTGGGCTGGCCGGCTGTTCCGGCAGTGGCGAGACATATGCCTTGCGCGGCACGCCGACCGCGCGCTCCGGCACCAACAGCGGCAACTTCCTTATCTCGGGCAAGGACTGCAAATATGTGACCATGATCGGCTTCTATGCCGCCGATGCTCCGGTCATCAGCTACCCTTGCCAGGTCACTGCCGACGAAGAAGACGCCTTGGGTGACAAGCACACTCACGTGACCATCGACATCACCACGCCCAAGGGCAAGGTGACCGCCAAGATCGACGGTACGCAGGCGGGTATGTCCGCCACCACGGCGCCGGATCTCGGCAACAACTATCCGTTCCCGCCGGCCTGGGCCGTGGCGGCTCCGGCACCGGAGATGACACTGGTCAGCAACGATGCCAACAGCACCAGCAAGGTGGTGATCAAGGTATCGGGCGTCGAGTGCGCGGTGACCATCAACGGCGCCGCCCAAAACTGCGGCCTGTCCTACTGGTCCGACGGCAGCATCGCCATCTGGATCCCGGCCACCCTGGTCAACGCCGACTACGCCAGCTACCTGTGGAATCTGAACCTGGGCAAGACTGCTCCCGGCCAGTGGTCCCTGGCGCGGCCGCCCACTGGGTTCCCCGCCACCTACGGTGAAGTGGCTTCCAAATAAGGCATTTCGAGGCAGCGAAACGAAAACGGCGCCTGCGGGCGCCGTTTTCTTTGAGGGATTAAGCCTCTAGGCTCGCTTCTGCTGTGAATGCAGACGCTGGGACCTGAGCTGCGGCATGGGTTTCCAGCGCATCTCCTCGGCGGTGAACAACGGCGGATTACGGCGCAGATAGGACCAGCCGTCGTCGCGGATAACCCGCGCCAGGTATTTCATGTTCTGCTGCACCGCTTCCATATACAGGTTCTGGCCGCCGAAGAACTTCTGGACGTAGCGGTGCGCCCCTGCGAAGGTGCCGTCCAGCCGGTCGAGACGGGTCTTGTCGAAGAAACCCTGGGTCTTCATCAGGAGGTCGCGGGGCGAGGAGTAGAGCACCAGCACCTTTCCATCCGGCAAGGTGCGTCTGGCCATGCCGCCCATCACGAACTCGTCGTAGAGGCGGTCGCGGCATTTTTCCAGGTAGCAGCGGTCCGCCATCTGGGTAGTGAGGTCGGCAGTGCCGAGCAGGAAGCCGAGTTGGGTGTAGCCATCGTCACCCAGTTGGATCTTGTTGATGTCCCGCTCGTAGCCCGTGTATTGCACCAGCTCGTCGGCGGTGCGCGATTCGCTACCGAGCCCCAGCCGTGTCAGGTAGTCACCGAGGAAATGCCCGCTGCGGGTCACGTGGCTCAGGGTGTATTCGGCACCATGCTTGTGGTGCCGGTCGCGCGTACTGCGCAGGTACCCCACGTCGTGGTACAGCGCGGCCACGATGCCCACCATGGCGCGTCTCGCGCCGAGGCGCTTGGACGGTTTGGCCTGCCGCTCGTACCCATCGACATGACGCGCCAAGGACAGCGTCACGTCCAGGCTGTGTTGCATGTCGTGGTAGGCGGTCTCGCAGCCGTGGAAGCGGGGATCTTCGCCCCGGTAAAGGCGGCTGAAGTCGGCGAAAGCCGTGTGCAGAGGCTTCAGGGCCCTATGCGGGTAGAGGTCGCCGTAGATGGCTTGTACCGCCGCCGACACGGACGCGGGATCACTTACCTGCACGCGGTTGGTGACGTCGAAATCGCTGCGACGGGCGGCGGAGTCGGATCGCATGGCTGGCGGGCCGGCGTGCAGTCCCCTGACGCCGGCTTGAGTCCCCCTATATGGCTCGACCGGAGCATACGCAGAAACCGTATGTCATCCAAGTTACTCAGATTATGTAATCTAATCATCATTAGACTTTGTCCAAGGCGCGTCGTAAAAGGCGTTTAAATCCCTTCTACTGCGACGGCTGGAAAGACATTACAGAACCGGCGATGGGCGGTAGCCCATCTCCAATCAAGGCAGGTTGAGTTCCACCAGCACCGGAGTGTGGTCCGAGGGCTTGTCCCAACCGCGAGGTTCGCGGTCGATCCAGGCGGCCGCGCAGTGCTCCGCCAGGGGAGCCGATAGCAGGATGTGATCGATGCGCAGTCCCAGGTTGCGCTGGAAACCGGCGGCCCGGTAATCCCACCAGCTGAAGTTGCCGCCTCCGTCGTGATGTAGTCGAAAGCTGTCTTTCAACCCATGGCTCAGCAAGCGCTGGAAGGCGTTCCGCTCCGGTTCGCTGGCCAGCACCGAACCCACCCACGCCGCCGGGTCATAGACGTCCCGGTCGTCCGGCGCGATGTTGAAGTCGCCCAGCAGCACCAGGTTCGGCTGTTCCCTCACCAGCGCTTGCACCCAGAGATCCAGTTGCGCCAACCAATCCAGCTTGTAGCGGTATTTGTCCGAATCCACCGCCTGGCCGTTGGGGACATAGAGGTCCAGCACGAATACCCCGTCCACCTTGGCGCCCAGCACCCGCTTCTGCGGATCGCTGAAGTCCGGCAGCGCCATCACCACCTCGTCGGCATCCTTGCGCGTCAGCAGCGCCACGCCGTTGTAACTCGGCTGGCCGACGCAGATGGCCTGGTAACCCAACGCGTCGAACTCCAGCGCCGGGAATTCCGAGTCCGACATCTTGATCTCCTGCAGCGCGAGGATGTCGGGCCGCTGCGCGTCAAGCCACGCGGTGACATGCGACATGCGCGCACGCAACGAGTTGACGTTCCAGGATGCGATCTTCAATGGAGGCCCCTCGACGACAGTGTTACGCAGCGAGCCCGTTCAGTCGCAGGAACGCATCCAGGGTCGGCTCGCGGCCGCGGAATTCCACGAACAGGTCCATGGCCTTGCGGCTGCCGCCCTGTTCGAGGATCGCCTGCATGAAACGCCGGCCGGTGGCCTTGTCGAACACCCCGGCTTCCTCGAAGGCGCCGTAGGCGTCCGCTGCCAGCACCTCGGCCCAGAGGTAGCTGTAGTAACCGGCGGCATAGCCGCCGGAGAAGATGTGGGTGAAGCCGTGGGCGAAGCGGTTCCAGGCGGGCGGCTGGATCACTGCCACGTCCCGGCGCGTGGCCTCCAGGGTCCGCTGCACGAAGTCCGGAGCCGCCGCACCCGGCGCCATGTGCAGGCGGAAATCGAACAGCGCGAACTCCAGCTGCCGGAGCAGGAACAAGGCCGTGTGGAAATGCCGTGCGCCCAGCATCTTCTGGTACAGCTCCTCGGGAAGCTTGGCACCGGTCTCGAAATGGCCGCTCACGAGATCCAGGCCCACCCGGGTCCAGGCGAAGTTCTCGTGGAACTGGCTGGGCAGCTCCACCGCGTCCCAGGCCACACCGTTGATGCCGCCCACGGAGGGGTAATCCACCTGCGTGAGCAGGTGATGCAGGCAATGTCCCAGTTCATGGAACAGCGTCACCACGTCGTCGTGGGTGAGCAGCGACGGCCGCTCCTTCACCGGCGGCGGAAAGTTGCAGTTCAGGAAGGCCACGGGGGTCTGCAACCGCGAGGACAGGCGCCTGCGGCCGAGAGTCTCGTCCATCCAGGCGCCGCCACGCTTGCCGTTGCGGGTGTAGAGATCGGTGTAGAGGTGGCCCCGCAGCTTGCCGGCTTCATCATGCAATGCGAATAGCTTCACGTCCGGATGCCACACCTGGGCGTCCGGCACTTCGCTGAAGGAGATGCCATAGAGGCGCTGCATGGTCTGGAACAGGCCGGCGGTCACCGTAGGCGCGGGAAAATAAGGACGCAACATCTCATCGGAGACGTGATAGCGCGCCTCCTTGAGCTTCTCGCCGTAATAACCGGTATCCCAGGGTTCCAGTGTCTTGACGCCATCCCGTTCCAGGGCGAACTCGCAGAGTTCCAGGAACTCGTGTTGGGCCAGGGGCTTCACCCGCCGTACCAAGTCCTCCAGGAAGCGCACCACTTCGGCGGGTGAACCCGCCATCTTGTCCGCGAGGGAATAGGCGGCGTAGTTCGCGAAGCCTGTGAGTGCCGCCTCTTCCTGACGCAGGCTGAGGATGCCTCGCATCACGTCGCCGTTGTCCCAGCGTCCTGCGGTGGGTCCTTGGTCCGACGCGCGGGTGGAGAAGGCGCGGTACAGCTCCTCGCGCAAGCTCCGGTCGTCCGCGTGGATCACCACGGCGGAATAGGAGGGGTAATCCAGGGTGAAGACCCAACCGGGCAGTTGGCGGGACTCCGCGGCTTCGCGCGCTGCCTGCCGGTCGTTCTCCGGGATGCCAGCCAGGCGCGACTCGTCTTCCACGTGCTTGAACCAACCCTGGGTCGCGTCCAGCACGTTCTCTTCGAAACGCGCATCCAGCTTGGAGAGCTCCTGGGAGACTTCCTTGAAGCGGGCCTTCTGTTGCTGCGGCAGATCCACGCCGGCGAGACGGAAGTCCAGCAAGGCATCGTCAACGAGCTTCTTCTGTGCCGGCGTATACCGCTGCCAGGCAGGACTGTCTTTGAGCGCCTGATAACTGTGCTGCAGGCGTGTGTCCTGGCCCACCTCGGTGCTGTAGTCCGAGAGCTTGGGCAGGCAGGCGTTGTAGGCCGCACGCAGCTCCGGGGTGCTCATGGTCGCGTTCAGGTGCGCCACCGGCGCCCAGACCCTATGCAGGCGGTCCCCCAGGGACTCCAAGGGCTCCACGAAGTTGTCCCAGTCCGGCGCGGGCAGGGTCGCGAGCCGTTCGATGGCGGCGCGATTCTCCGCCAGCACCGCGTCCACCGCGGGCTCCACATGTTCAGGCTTGATCTCGGCGAAAGGCGGGAATGAGTCCCAGCGGGTCAGCGGATTGTCCATGCCGGATGATTTTATCACGCACCCGCGGGGTATCCCGCGGAAGCGACATATGCTTCAGCCGAAGCGTCCGTGCAACAGGTCGAGGCCGAGGATGCCGCCCGCGAGGAATGCTGCGAGGCAAGCCACCGAATACCAGCGCATGCGAGATTCCAGGTTCTTGGGCGCCTGGCAGGACAGCACGTAGTCGCGGCCATCCGGCGGCTTGGCCAGCAAGTTCACCGGCGGCCTTTGCATGTTCTCACGTTCGTGCGCCAGTACCAGACGCCGCGCCTCCTGGCGCGCCGCATCCCACTCCTGCATGTCCACTTGGCCGTCGTGGTTGGTGTCGAAGTGCTGGATCAGCCAGGCTTGGTCCCGCTTCCATTCAGCGAGCTGCGCGCGCACCTCGGCGTCGATGTCGCCATCGCTCACCGGATCCTGGGTGTGGAACCAGCCATAGCCGTACAGCGGATCACCGTCCAGGATCAACTCCTCGGTGTAGCGGTAGTCGCCGGTGAGCCGGCCCATGCCGGGGCCGCCTTCGGGCATCTCGGTGTTGCCGTACCAGACGTGCTTCACGGATGGATAGACGACGGCGCCGCCCGGGTCCACCACGCACTTGCCGCTGCCGTCGTCCACCTGGAAGATGCTGGAACTGTCGTCCCGCCTTACAGTGGACCAGTGGGAGTTCTTGCCGCTGTGCACGTAGCGCTCGATGCGATAGGACCACCACGTGCATTGCATGCGGGTGAGAGGCGAGAGGATGGGTTCACCGGGCATCAAGCGCGCAGTGCCGGCCAGTTCCACGTAGCCCTGGGCTGCGGAGCGGATCATGGACTTCGGGGTATCCGCGATCAGGCGCAGGCGCCGCTGGAAACGCCAGCCCAGGTAGAACGCCAGCACGCAGCCGCCCCATGCCGCCAGCATGGACAATGCGAACTCGCCAGGGCTGAGGCCCTGGATCCACTCCGCCGGGATCAGTGCCGACATGGCTTCAGGTGAACAGCGCCTTCACGTCGACGTCGCGCTTCTCATCCGCGGTGAACTCCAGCAGCGTCGCGTCCTTGAACGCGAACATGCGCGCGATGATCAGCCCCGGGAACTGTTGCAGGCCGGTGTTATAGAGGTTCACGCTCTCGTTGTAGAACTCGCGCCGGTCAGCGATGCCGCTCTCCAGGCCGGTGATGCGCGACTGCAGCTGCTGGAACGACTCGTTGGCCTTGAGCTGTGGATAGGCTTCCGCCACCGCATAGAGGTTGCCGATGGTGGCGCGCAGCTGCGCCTCGGCGGGGCCGAGCGCCGCCACGTCGCCGGACTCGCGGGCTTGCTGCACGCCGGCGCGCGCCTGCATCACCTTCTCCAGGGTGGCCTGCTCGTAGCCCATGTACTGCTTGCAGGTCTCCACCAACTTGGGGAGCTCGTCATGTCTCTGCTTGAGCAACACGTCGATGTTCGCCCAAGCCTTGCTGACGTTGTTCTTCAACGCCACCAGGCCGTTGAACAGCATGATGAGATAGACGACCGCCACCACCACGATCGCCCAGAACACGAATCCGCTTACGCTCATTTGGACACCCCTTTTTCCCCCTCGCGGGGGTGACTTTCAGTATACATCGGGGCACGCGCGCGACATTCAAGGTGTCCGCGACGCGAGGTAGACTAGTCCGCGGAGAGGAGGGGGTCGAAGATGAATTGGGGCAGGTTCTGGCGTGAACTGTGGCGGGGGCCGGACGCGGCGTTGCTGGTCTCCGGTGGCGAAGGCGAGCGGCTCGCCGCGCGCGTGCGCGTGGTGGTGGTGGCGCTGCTGCTCATCACGCCCATCTACAAGATCATCTATTACCCCGGCAATCCCGTATTCCTTTGGGGCCTGGTCATCACGGCGGTGGCCATGCTGTTTGCGGTCGCCATCCTGCTGTACCTGCGCTGGCAGCCGTACCGGCCCTGGATCGGTTTCCTGAGCACGTTGCTGGACACCGGCTTCGTGACTGCGGCGCTGGCGCTGTTCGTGTTCGTGGGCTCACCGCTCATCGCCTCCAACAGCAAGGTCACCTTCGACATCTATTTCCTGGCCATCGTGGCCATGAGCCTGCGTCAGGACCGGCGTATCTGCCTGGTGGTGGGCGCCTTGACCGTGCTGGAGTACGCCGCGCTCATCGAGTTCATCACCCATGCGTACGATGTCAATGCACCGGAGATCCAGAATCCATCCACCGGCACCTACAGTGGGGTCGACCAGTTCACACGCGTGGTGTTCCTGGCTGCCGCGGTGGTGATCAGTTACTCCATCGTCGCCCGCTCCCAACGGCTCCTGTACCGCTCGGTACGCGACACCATGACCGGGCTCTTCAACCGCGGTTACTTCGATACACTGTTGGACTTCGAGATCGAACGCGCCAAGCGCTACGGCCGCAAGTTCGCACTGGTGATAGTGGACGCCGACCATTTCAAACGCATCAACGACAGCCATGGCCACCCGACGGGTGACGCGGTGTTGCGGGCACTGGCCCGTGCGCTTCGCCTCGGCGTGCGCCAGAGCGATGTGGTGGTGCGTTACGGCGGTGAAGAGTTCGTGTTGCTCCTGCATGAGACCGAGGGCGGTTCCGCGTTCGACAAAGCCGACTTGCTGCGCCAGAACGTAGCCAGGCTGATCCTGAAGCCACCCGGCATCGGCCATACCATCAAGCTCACGGTCAGCGCCGGTGTAGCCCACTATCCGGAGGACGGCGCCACGGCCCGCACCCTGCTCACCGTCGCCGATCAGCGCCTGTTGCGGGCCAAACAGGCTGGCCGGAACAGGGTGGTCGCGAGTTAGAATCTCGTAAAAGCTGCTGCGCTCGGCAGGACGTTGTTGGGCTTCGGTCTCGCAGTCGGTCCTGCACTACAAGTGCACTCCCTCCTGCTCGCCTCGCCCGCCTAGCCCTGCCTTCGCTCGCCACGCTTTTATGCGACTAATGTTCTTAACTTGAATTCGAGCATCACATGACCATCCGCAGCTACACCGGCATCCGGCCCGTCATCGGCGAGCGCGTCTATATAGATGAGAGCGCGGTAGTCATCGGCAAGGTCACGCTGGCCGACGACGCTTCGCTGTGGCCCATGGCGGTGGCGCGGGGCGACGTGAATACCATCAGCGTGGGCGCACGCAGCAATATCCAGGATCTCACCATGCTGCATGTCACCCACGACGGTCCCTACAGTCCCGGCGGCATGCCGCTCATCATCGGTGCCGATGTGACGGTGGGGCATCAGTGCATACTGCATGCCTGCAACGTGGGCGATCGCTGCCTGATAGGCATGGGCTCCATCGTCATGGACGGCGCCGTCGTCGAGAGCGACGTGCTGCTGGGCGCAGGCAGCCTGGTGAGTCCCGGCAAGCGCCTGGAATCCGGTCATCTCTACCGCGGCAGCCCTGCACAGAAGATCCGCTCACTCACCACTGAAGAGCGGGCCATGCTGCTCTATTCGGCTCAGCACTACGTGCGCATGAAGGATCGCTATCTTGCTGGCGGCTGACGGCACACGGCTGCGCAACGCGCAACAGATAGACCGGCGGCTCTTGTGGCTGCTCACGCCGTCGAGCGTGGCGGCGTGCCTGGGGCTATATCTGTTATCGGCGGGTCACTGGAACTGGCCGCGTGTGCTGCTGTGCGGCAGCGCCGGTATCGCTGCCCTGTGCTTCGCATTGTCCCTGTGGAACCAGCAGCGCTTTTGGTGGGCGAGCCGCGCGCTGGCTGCCATGGTGTGGCTGGGATTCCTGGCGGCAGTGACACGGCTTTCGTGGTTTCCGACGCAGGGTTCTCCGGGTCCGCACATGCCGCTGTTGTTCCTCGCAGTGGTGGGCTTCATGGTCTGCGGCGTGCCGGCTTTGAGCTTCATGCTCTGGGGTCATACGCGCGGCAAGGCGGCGCGTCCCGATGCCACGCGTGTCACCCACATGGACCGCTGGACTTCGGCGCTCATCCCGCTGCTCGGTTACGCCGCCTGGTTCGCTGCCGGCGTCTATCTGCTGAGCCTGCTGGTGCCGTAACTTGGTCATATCGCCCATGCGGACGTATGCTCGCGGCATACGCCGGGCAGCGATCCAGTCATGTCCCTCATCCTCACCATCGGCCATTCGACGCGACCCTGGGCAGAATTCCTGGACCTACTGCAGGAACACCGGGTGATGTTGCTCGCCGACGTCCGCACCGTGCCGCGGTCGCGTCATAATCCCCAGTACGAGCGCGCTGCGCTGGAGCAGAACTTGGGTGCGGCGGGTATCGCCTATCGGCATCTTCCCGGCCTGGGTGGATTGCGCAAGTCGCGCAAAGACTCGATCAACACGGGCTGGCGCAACTCGAGCTTCCGCGGTTATGCGGACTACATGCAGACGCCGGAATTCGAGACCGCGCTTGCGGAGCTGATCGCACTGGGGAAGCGCGGCTGCGTGTGCATCATGTGCGCCGAGGCTGTGCCCTGGCGGTGCCACCGGTCACTGGTGGCGGATGCTCTCACGGTGCATGGCGTGGAAGTGCGGCACATCATGGCGCCCGACAAGACGCCACAACATGTCCTGACTCCTTTCGCCCAGGTGCATGGGGAGCGCATCGCCTATCCGCCCGCCTGATGGGATGGAACCCGTCCTTCCCGCGGTTTGGTCATGTTCCGACGGTCGGTTTATCCTTCCTTGAACCGTGGCGCGACGGCTGTTTTTCATAACCCGCTCTTCACCATAGGCTTGCATACACCCGGATGATGATCTTCACCATCGGCCATTCGATCCGGCCATTCATGGATACATTGGCGCTGCTCCAGGAGAACAAGGTCTCCGTGGTTGCGGACGTGCGGGCCATCCCCCGTTCGCGCCGCAATCCGCAGTACAACTCCGAGGCCTTCGCCAAGGCTTTGGCGCTGGAGCGCATCGGCTACCGCCACATGCCCATGTTGGGCGGCATGCGCAAGCCAAAGCCGGATTCGCCGAACCAAGGCCTGAAGGACCAAGGTTTTCGCGGCTTCGCCGACTACATGCAGACGCCAGAATTCGAGACGGCGCTGGGATCACTCATGGATCTGGCGCTGGCCAATCGTGTGGCCTACATGTGCGCCGAAGCCAAGCCTTCCGATTGCCATCGTTCCCTCATCAGCGACGCGCTCACCGCCCGTGGTGTGGAGGTGCGGCACATCTTCGGACCCGGGCGCACGGAGCGGCACGTCTATACTGACCATGCCGAGGTGCAAGGCGGACGAGTCCGCTACCCGTTCGGCCTGGAGAGCCGCGTATGAACTACCTGCACACGATGATCCGGGTCTCTGACCTCAAGCAGACGGTGGATTTCTTCTGCGCCAAGCTTGGGTTCACGGAGATCAGCCGCGCCGAGCACGAGAAAGGCCGCTATACCCTGGTATTCCTGGCGGCGCCGGGCGACGCCGAGGCGGCGCGGCAGAACAAGGCGCCCATGGTCGAGCTCACCTGGAACTGGGACGAGAAGGGCTACGCCGGTGGCCGCAACTTCGGCCACCTGGCCTATCGGGTGGATGACATCTATGCCCTGTGCCAGAGACTCCTGGATGCAGGTATCACCATCAATCGTCCACCCCGGGATGGCCACATGGCCTTCATAAGGACCCCGGACGACATCTCCATCGAGCTGCTGCAGAAGGGCGA
Organism: Gammaproteobacteria bacterium; assembly: GCA_035465695.1. Classification (GTDB taxonomy): domain Bacteria; phylum Pseudomonadota; class Gammaproteobacteria; order Natronospirales; family REEB76; genus DASUBN01. The sequence goes on along the minus strand of DATIVR010000132.1, from coordinate 15,746 downwards.
TGCGCTGCCGCCGAAAGAACCGTGGACGTCGATGCCCAATACCGGCACGTGGTGACAAACTGACCGGCTAACGGCTAAAGTCTCCGCCTCTTCGACAGGGGCCTTGCATGCGCTATGACGTAGTCATCATCGGCGGTGGCCACAACGGCCTGACCTGCGCCTGCTATCTCGCCGGCGCCGGCCTCAAGGTGCGGGTGTTGGAGCGTCGTGACATCGTGGGCGGCGCGGCGGTGACGGAGGAGTTCCATCCCGGTTTCCGCAATTCCACGGCCAGCTACACCGTCAGTCTGCTGAATCCGAAAGTCATCCGTGACCTGCGCCTGAAGGAGCACGGCCTCAGGGTCATCCTGCGGCCTCTCGCCAACTTCCTGCCTCTGTCCGAGAAGGATTACCTCAAGGTCGGCGGCGGCCTGCAAGCGACGCAAAAGGAATTCGCCAAGTATTCCCAGCGCGACGCTGAGCGGCTGCCGGCATATTACGAGAGCCTGGAGCGGGTGGCGGATGTGTTGCGGGATCTCATCCTGCAGACGCCGCCCAATGCCGGCGGCGGGATGCCGGAACTGATGAAGGTGCTGCGCCAGAGCCGGCGCTTCGTGAAGCTGCCGATCGAAGTGCAGCGTGATGTCCTGGCGCTGTTCACCAAGAGCGCGGGCCAGGTCCTGGAACAGTGGTTCGAGTCGGATCCCGCCCAGGCGGTGTTCGGATTCGATTCCATCGTCGGCAATTTCGCCAGCCCTTACACGCCGGAATCGGCTTACGTGCTGCTGCACCACGTGTTCGGCGAGGTGAACGGCGAGAAGGGCGCCTGGGGCCATGCCATCGGTGGCATGGGCGCCATCACCCAGGCCATGCAGAAAGAAGCGCTGGCGCGCGGCGTCGAGATCACCACCGGTGCCGACGTGGCCGAAGTGCGCGTGAAGGACGGCCGTGCCGTGGGCGCGATCTTGAAGGATGGCGCCGAGATCGATGCCGATGTCGTGGTCGCCAACGTCAACCCCAAGCTGCTATATCTGAAGTTGGTCGACAAGAGATACCTCGACGCTGACTTCCTCACCCGCATGCAGGGCTGGCGTTGCGGCTCGGGCACGCTACGCATGAACGTGGCCCTCTCGGAGCTGCCGGACTTCAGCTGCCTGCCGGGCAAGCAGACCCAGGTGCACCATTCCTCCGGCATCATCATCGCGCCCTCCTTGAAGTACATGGAGCGCGCCTACTTCGACGCCAAGCAGGACGGGTTTGCTAAAACACCCATCGTCGAGATGCTCATCCCCAGCACCGTGGATGACTCCTTGGCACCCAAGGGCCAGCATGTGGCGAGCCTGTTCTGCCAGCACTTCGACCCCGAGCCGCAGAACGGCAAGACCTGGGACGAGATGCGTGAGGCGGCGGCGGATACCGTGATCGATACCGTCACCCGCTTCGCCCCGAATTTCAAGAAGAGCGTGCTGGGCCGCATGGTGCTCACACCGTTGGACCTCGAACGCCGCTTCGGCTTGATCGGCGGCGACATCTTCCACGGTGCACTCACGCTGGACCAGCTCTTCAGCGCGCGGCCGGTACTGGGTAACGCCGCCTACCGCGCACCGATCGGCGCGCTCTACATGTGCGGTGCCGGCAGCCATCCGGGCGGCGGGGTCACCGGCGCGCCGGGCCACAATGCGGCGCGGGAGATCCTCTCCGACCTGCGCTGGCGCAGGCTCATGCCTTGGCGCAACCACGCCAGACGCACGTGACCAAGCGGGTGGTGGTGCTGGCGGGCTTGCCCGGCAGCGGCAAGTCCACCCTTGCACCGCCTCTTTGCGCACGTTTCGGTCTCGCACTGATCGATCGCGATCAGATCCGCGACCGGCTATTCCCCGATTGTCGTTTCACGGAGGCGGAGAAGCAGGCCGCCAACCAGGCCGTGCTGGAGCAGCTGCGCGTAAATTGCGCGGCAGGCATCAGCTCGCTCCTGGACGGGATGACCTTCGGCCGCGAGAGCGAACGGCGCGCGGTACACTCTCTCGCCTCCGATCACGGGTACGGTTGCACGGTGCTTTGGCTGGATTGCCCCGAGGATGTGGCGGCGGAACGGGTGAGCCACCAGCCACATCCGGCTGCTGATCGCAGTCCGCAACTGGTGCGCGACGTGGCCAAGCGTTTTGAGAAGCCCGCCGACGCGGTGCGCCTGGATGCGTTGCTAGCGAGGGAAGAATTACTGCAACGCGCGGTGACCGCCCTCAGCTGACCCAGCCGGCACGGATGCTCATGGGCCAAATGATGATGCGTGCGGCGTGCGGATCGCCCCAGGCTCGCAGCAGCGCCTCACCCACGCGTTCCAGCGGATCCGTGCCGTTCTTCCGGATGTAGTTCTGCGTCGCCGACCAGCTGCGCAGATAGCCCACGTAGCTCTCGAAGTCCCACCGCACTTCCATGGTGAAGCGCGGCAGCTCCGCCTCCGGGAACGGGAAGGGCAGGTCCGCGTAACCCCGCTCCACATGCTTGCGCTCCGGCGGCCAATAGGCGTCGCCGAGCACGCCCTCATAGAGCTGCTCCATGACTGCATCCACCGCCGGTTCCACCCTGCAATTGCCATAGCAGGCGCAGGCCAACAGCGCTTCGGGTTTCGCTACCCGGCGGACTTCTGCATAGAAACGGGTCAGGTCGAACCAGTGCAGAGCCTGGGCGACCATCACGAGCGCGATACTCTTGTCAGGCAAACTACTGGCTTCCGCCGGCGCCACCGAGTAATGGATCTTGGGGTTCGGTGCGGCGGCGGCGATCTGCGTGTCGCTGGCGTCGGTGGCTTCCACCTTGGCGAAGAAGTTCGCCAACCCCACCGCCGCCTGGCCGTTGCCGGTGGCGCAGTCCCACACACACTCCCGGTCCGGCGCCAGTGACGCCAGCGCCTCGAACATGGCGGTGGGATAGGCGCCGGGGCGGTAACGGGAATAGTCTGCGGCGTGTCCCGAAAAGTAATCTTTGAAGGACTCCGGGGGCATGTGCCTATTATAGTCGCGGAAGCGCGGCGGTCCGCGCGAGGAGAACAACATGAAAGTACTCGCGATCGTCGGCAGCCTGCGCAAGGGTTCCTACAACAAGATGCTGCTGCAGGCGGCCATGGAACTGAAACCGAACGACATGCAGATCGAGTCGGCGGAGATCGGCGACATCCCGCCCTACAACGAAGATGTGCGCGAGAAAGGCTTTCCGGGACAGGTGCAGAGGTTGCGGGAACAGATCAGGGTCGCGGACGCGATCCTGTTCGTCACGCCGGAATACAACTACGCCATCCCGGGCGTGCTGAAGAACGCCATCGACTGGGCCTCGCGTCCCCCCGATCAGCCCTTCAACGACAAGCCGGCAGCCATCATGGGCGCCTCCATCAGCCGTCTCGGTACCGCCCGTGCGCAGTACCACCTGCGCCAGAGCTGCGTGTACCTGAACATGTATCCATTGAACCAGCCGGAGGTGATGGTGGCGGAGGCAGCCAAGCACTTCGATGCCTCCGGCAAGTTTACGGACGAAGGCGGCCGCAAGCTGGTCTCGCAACAGTTGCTGAACCTGGAGCGTTGGGTCCACAGGCTGGGCAAGAAGTGACGCAAAAGAGAAGGGCCGCTGCTGCGGCCCTTCCCCTATCGACTTGGATCGAAGCTCAGTGGTCCGTGGCTTCGCCGCCCGTGGCGGAGATCCACTTCATCACCGGGATCATGGCCACAGCCAATACCGTGAAGCCGAGCGCCCAATAGCCCAGTTCCATGCAAAGTTTGGTGTAGAGCGGCAGTGACTGCACCGGGTCGGTCACGTTGTCGGGCACGCTGGCATAGGTCGCCACGATGCCTCCCAGGTACTGGGAGATGCCGGTGGCCAGGAACCACAGGCCCATCACGAAGCCGCGCATCTTCGGCCCTACGTAGCGCGCCACCATGGCGAGGCCGAGGCCGCTGATGAGCAGTTCACCCAGGGACTGCAGGCAATAGCCCCAGATCATCCACCATAGCGAGATCTTGCCGGCCACCGCGAAATGGCCGCTCCAGCCATAGATGAAGAAGCCCGCGGCCAGGATCACGAAACCCATGGCGAACTTGGTGGAGATATGGAAGTCGCCGCCTTTGCTCTTGCCCCAATAGTTGTACAGGATGGCCAGCGGCGGACTGAGGATGAAGATCCAGATCGGATTGAGTGCTTGTACCTGGCCCGCCGGTACCATGTAGCCGTAGAAGTTGAGGTCCACATTGCGGTCGGCGAACAAGGTTAGCGAGGTGGACATCTGCTGGTAGTAGATGAAGAAAGCCACGGTCTGCACCGTGAGGATGAACACCGCCAGCACGCCTTTCTTCTCGTTGGCATTGCCGATGGACCACATCCAGGCGAACACCGCGAGCGCGGCGATGCCGGCGGCCCACACGATGCCGCGGGCGAGCTCGCGGTTCTGGATGATGAAGCCCACCGCCACCATGCCCAGGATCATGCAACCGATCACCAGGAGCAGTTTCTTGACGTCCACCGGCTGGAAGTCCGGCTCCGAGCCCACGTGAGCGAGGTGGCGTTGCATGATGTGATAGTTGATCTGTCCCACCACCAGGCCCGCAGCGCAGATGGCGAAGGCGGTGTGCCAGCCGACATATACCTGGATGAGGGGCGTGGCGATCTGCGAGATGGTGGCGCCCAGGTTCACGGCCATGTAGTACATGGTGAAGGCGCTATCCAGCTTGGCGGACTCGCCCTGATAGAGCTTGGAGATGACGTTGGCGGGGTTGGCCTTGAAGATACCGCCACCCACCGCGACGATGGCCAGTGCCGGGAACACCAGCCATTGATACGGCAGTGAAAGCAGCACATAACCGATGGTGAGGGTCGTGGCGCCCAGCACCGTGGTGCGCTTGCTGCCCAGGATGCGATCGCCTATCCAGCCGCCCACCGCGGGGACTGCATAGGCCATGGCCGTGAAGGCGCCGAAGGTGAGGTTCGCGCGGTCGTCGCTGTAGCCCAGCTGGTGGACCATGTACAGCACGATCACCGCAGTCATGCCGTAGTAACCGAAACGTTCCCACATCTCGATGAGGAATAGGGTCACGAAGCCCAGCGTCTTGGATGCGGATGCGGGCTTGGCGGCAGCGGCCGTGGCGTTCATAGATGTCTTTCCCGTGTGATAGAAAGTCGGGCCGGCTACGCATGCAACATAATGGCCCGCGCCTTTAGTACCACGAATAAGACCGGCCTGTGAAGCTTGAGGAGGGTCGCGGTGCTGAGGTTGGCTTTCGGCGACGATTGGCCTATGTTCGCGGGCTTGCCCCGCAGCCCCTCTGAGGTAGCCATGATCGACCTGTACTACTGGCCCACGCCCAACGGGCAGAAGATCCGCGTCTTCATGGAAGAGTCGGGGATGCCGCACCGCGCCCACAAGGTCGATATCGGCAAGGGTGAGCAGTTCAAGCCGGAGTTCCTGGCCATCTCCCCCAACAACCGCATCCCCGCGATCGTGGATGACGATCCCGAGGGCGGCGGCGGACCCCTCTCGGTGTTCGAGTCCGGCGCGGTGCTGTGGTACTTGGGGGAGAAGACAGGCAAGTTCCTGCCGAAGGAACTGCGCGGCCGCATGGAAGTGATGCAGTGGCTGTTCTGGCAGAACGCCGGCTTAGGTCCGATGGCCGGACAGAAGGGGCACTTCAGCTACTACGCGCCGGAGGAGATCCCCTACGCCGTCGACCGTTACACCCGCGAGGTGGGGCGGCTGTTCGGCGTGCTGAACAAGCGCCTCGCCGACCGCGAGTATGTGGCCGGCAAATACTCCATCGCGGATATGTCCTGTTACACCTGGGTGGTGCCCTGGAAAGGCCTCGGCCAGGACCTGGCGGACTTCCCACACCTCAAGCGCTGGTTCGAGAGCATCAAGGCGCGGCCCGCGGTGCAGCGAGCCTATGAAGGCGTCGAGGAACCCTATACGAAGAAGCGGACCTTCACCGATGAAGAGCGCAAGACGCTCTTCGGCCAGACCCACAAGGACCGTTAGGCCTTACAGCAGTTCCATCTGACCGCCCGCTGGCGGCACCTTGAAGTGCGAGCTATCGAGGCGCATGCGGCTGCCGAAGCCCAGATTCAGCCGTTTCGTCGCCAGGTGAAACCTCTGGGCTATCAAGTCCGCGAACTGACCGGTGCCGCGCATGCGGGTGCCGAAGCCGGAGTCGTATTCCTGGCCGCCGCGGGACTGGCGGATGATGCTCATCACATGTTCGGCCTTGAGCGGGTAATGCTCCGCCAGCCACTCCTTGAACAGCTCCTTCAATTCATAAGGCAAGCGCAGCAGCACGTAACCTGCTCCGCCAGCCCCGGCGGTCGCGGCTCTCTCCAGGATCGTCTCCAGCTCCCCGTCATTCACCACCGGGATGATGGGCGCAGTCATCACTCCCACCGGCACGCCCGCTTCGGCGAGCTGTTGGATTGCCTTGAGCCTGCCTGCCGGGCTACCGGCGCGGGGTTCGAGATGACGTTTCAGGTCGTTGTCGAGCGTGGTGATCGTGACCATCACCACTATCAGGTTCAGTTTCGCCATCTCCGCGAGGATGTCGAGATCGCGCGTCACCAGCGTGCTCTTGGTGATGATGGTGCAGGGATGCTGGAAGCGCAGCAGGGTTTCAAGGATGCTGCGCGTCACCTTGAGCTTCTTCTCGATGGGCTGGTAAGGATCGGTGTTGGCGCCCAGGGTGATGGACTGCACCCGGTAGGATGGCTTGCGCAGTTCCTCGTCCAAAAGTCGCGCGGCGTCCGCCTTGTAGAAGAGCTTGGTCTCGAAATCTAGGCCCGGCGAGAGGTTGAGGTAGGCATGGCTGGGCCGCGCGTAACAGTAGATACAGCCATGCTCGCAGCCCTTGTATGGATTGATGGACTGGTTGAACGGGATGTCCGGCGACTGGTTACGGCTGATGATGGTGCGGGCCGGATCCGGCTTGACGATGGTCTCGATAGGCGCGGGCTCGTCTTCGGGATCCGGCGGCGTGTGCCAGCCGTCTTCCTCGCCGTGCTTGCGGACGCTTTCGAATCGGCCTTCCGGATTGGAGAGGGCGCCGCGACCCTTATGAAATACGCGTGCATTCATGGCTGACTACTACTGTATCTATATACAGTATAGCACGAGCCCGAAAGACCGACGATTTGGGACGCCCGGCCCGGGATGATAAGGTAGCCCCTGACCCCAGGACCGCCGCTTCCGAGCCCACGCCCATGTTGAAAAACCGCGTCCTGCCGCTGCTCTGCGGCCTCCTGGCTGCTTGCGCTTCGGCTCCCAAGCTTCCGCCACCGAGCTCGGCTCCGAGCGTCGTGCCCCAGCCCAGTGCCAGCCTGTTGATCGCCACGCCGGTGAATGAGTCCGGACCCGCTTCGATCGCGGCGCGGGTGATGGCGAAAGAGGACAGCCGGCTGGTGCTGCGCTTCACGGTCCAACCGGATGGCCAAGTGCAGGACCCGAGCATCGTCTATGGCGTGCCGCCTGACGATGCCGGCGCGGCGGTGGTGAAGGCCTTCGCGGCCATCCAGTTCAAGCCTTATCTCGGCGCCGACGGGATCGCGGTGAGCCACGAGTTCATCTATCCCTTGTTCTTCGGGCCCGATGCAGTGCCCACTCATACCCGCTATTTCTGTCACCACGCTGACCAGGTCTACAAGGCCAACGACCGCTGCGAGATCGTGCCGCAAGGCGCGTGGAAGCTGTACCGCATCACCCCTGCATACCCAGAGTCGCTCCTGTCCGCGCCGGTGGCAGGCTCGGTGACGCTCACCTTCGACATCGATCCGGCCGGCGGCGTCCCCAGCAACGTGAAGGTGGTGCACTCCGCGCCCGCGGGGGTATTCGACACCACAGCAGTGCTGGCACTTCAGCAGTGGTATTTCGAGCTTGCGGACGGCCAACAGCCACCCGCCGGCGTGCAACACGCCAGCGCCACGCTACGCTTCCGTCCGCCTTCCGGGGGTTACTGATGTACCAGGTCTATGGGATGAGCAGCTCGGGCAACTGTTACAAGGTGCGCCTGCTGCTCACGCAGCTCGACGTGCCCTTCGAGTGGATCGAGACCAGCACGCTGAACAAGGAGACGCGTAGCCCGCAGTTCCTCAAGCTCAATCCCAACGGCAAGATCCCGCTGCTGCGCCTCGATGATGGACGTCTGTTGCCGGAGTCCAACGCCATCCTCTGCTATCTCGCGGAAGGCACGGCCTATCTGCCGGCGGATCGCTGGTTGCGCGCCGAGGTATTGCAGTGGCTGTTTTGGGAGCAATACAGCCACGAGCCTTATATCGCCACCGCGAGGTACATCCAGCGGTTCCTCGGCAATCCGGACGAACCGACCCTCCCGCAGAAGCGCGAACGCGGGTATCAGGCACTCGGTGTCATGGAGCAGCATCTGAGCACGCGCGACTTTTTTGTGTGCGAAACGTACACCATCGCCGATATATCACTCTACGCATACACCCACGCTGCAGCGGACGGCGGCTTCGATCTCACGCGGTTTCCCGCGGTGCAGGGCTGGCTCGCCCGCGTCGCGGCCCAGCCGCGCCATCTCCCGCTCACCTGGTGATGGGAAAATAATCCCAAATAATATTTGGGAGCAAAAAACCCGGGAAAAAACCCCTGTCACGCCACTTTCCCTATCCGCGGCGGTGGTGTACAACGCTGTCACCGATATGAAATCGGCTACTCCGATTGGAGGTCGCGGGCGGGGGTCCGCGGCAGGAAGGGAGAGTCCGGCATGGCAGCAAAGCAGCCCGTGTTGCAACGGGCTCTGGTCAACCTCATGGTGCGCACGTTGCGCCCGATAGCCCGCATTGCGCTGCGGCACTGCATGTCCTGTCTCGAGTTCGAAGACGTGGCGCGCTGGGTGTTCGTGGACGTGGCGCTGAACGATCCCGCGTTGTCGTTGGGCCGGCGCGGCAAGCAGTTCAAGTCCCGCGCCGCCATCCTCACCGGTCTCTCACGCAAGGAAGTGATGCGTCTCGCGCGCATGCCGGCGCCCGGGGAGAAGGGTGAGGTCATCTCGCGCAACCGCGCGGCGCGGGTGGTGGCGGGCTGGATGTTGCCGCCTTTCGTTGACGGTCGCGGCGCGCCGCGGGTGTTGCCCATCAAGGGCAACGGCGAATCGTTCCTGCATCTGGTACGTCGCTGCGGCGGCGACGTGCCCTATCGGGCCATCATGGACGAGCTCCTGGAGAGCGGCGTGGTGGAGCGGGTGAATGGCAAAGGCCTGCGCCTGAAGTCCCGCGGTCGCCTGGTGCCGCGCGGCTCCCACGAGTCGCTGCAGAAGGCCGGCGACGGTCTCGATGGCTTGTTGGCTCAGATCGAGAAGCACCTGCATTCGGAGCACATCCGCGCCTGACGCGCTCGCGGCGAGGCGTTTTTGCGATATCCCTTTGACGCCAGCTAACATGGCGGCAGTCCGCTAACCGGAGACTGCCGTGACGCCGACCCGCTTCCGTTGGGTGATCATCGCCCTGATCTTCTTCATCACCATGGTCAACTACGTGGATCGCTCGGCGCTGTCCTATGCGATCCACGACATCGGCGCGGAGTTCCACTTCGACGCGGCATTGGCCGGCCGCATCCTGGGTGCCTTCGGCCTGGGCTACATCATCACCACCTTCTTCGGGGGCATCTGGGCTGACCACTATGGTGCCCGCAACACCCTGTTCTTCGCCTCGCTGCTCTGGTCGCTCTCCATCGGCATGACCGGACTCGCCGCCGGCGCGACCATGCTGATGGCGGCACGGGTGCTGCTGGGTCTGGCGGAAGGGCCGAACTTCCCGGCCCTCAACCGCGCCGTGGCCGATTGGCTGTCACCCAGGGAGCGGGCCATCGCGCTCTCCAATTCCCTGGTGGCGGTGCCGCTGGCCCTCGCGATAGGCGCGCCCATCGTTACCCAGCTCATCATCCACCTCAGCTGGCGCGGCATGTTCATCGTGCTCATGGTCGTAGGCGCGCTGTGGCTGCCGGTGTGGTGGTGGCTGTTCCGGGACTTCCCGGAGCAGAGCCCAAGGGTCAACCAAGCGGAATTGGCGCACATCCGCGATGGCGCTCCGCCCCCGGCGGTCGAGCACCGCCGCCGTCATGGCGCCAGCCTCTGGAAGTTCCTGTTCTCCAATCCCACCTTGCTGGCCAACGATTGGGCCTTCTTCGTGTTCGGCTACTACCTGTTCTTCTTCATGACCTGGCTGCCCAGCTACTTCCAGCAGGTCTATGACCTCAACCTGAAACAGGTGGGCCTGTTCAATGTGCTGCCCTGGCTCGCGGCGGCGGTGCTGCTCTGGGCCTTCGGCTATCTCTCGGATTGGCTCCTCAAGCGCACCGGCAGGCTCCGGGTGGCGCGCTCCCATCCCATCTGGATCTCCCAGTTCCTCTCGGCGCTGTGCATCCTGCCGCTCATCTATACCCACGAGTTCCACGTGGCCTTGGCGTTCATCACCCTGGCGGTGGCCTTAGGGATGAGCACCAACGCCGCGTATTACGCCATCAATGTCGACGTGGCGCGGGAGCGCTCGGGCACGGCGCTCGGGGTGATGGACGCCTTGTTCGCCGTGGCCGGCTATCTCGCGCCCACCGTCACCGGCTGGCTGGTGGCGGGCAGCAACAGCTTCGCCACGCCGTTCTGGCTGATGTTCGGCCTGGCCATGTCTTCGGTGTTGGTGGTCCTGCTCTTCCATCATCCAGATCAGAGCGCCAGGCTCGAACAGCAGACATAAAAAAGACGCCCGCCTTTCGGCGGGCGTCACTTCACTTCTTCTTTAGCTACGCAACTTATTGGTGCGTGCTGTCATCGTAGAACCTGGCCAGATCAGCCTTGAGCTGCTTAAGCGCCGGCACATGCATGTAGATCATGTGGCCGGACTCGTAGTAACCGAAGTGCAGGTTCTTCTGCAACGAGTCATCCAGGCCCATGTGATGCAAGGTGTACTCCGTCTCCAGGAACGGCGTGGCGAAGTCGTAGTAGCCGTTCGCGGAGAACACTTGCAGGTGCGGATCCTCGGTCATGGCGATGCGCAGGTCCTCGGCCACGTCGAACAGCGGCGCCTTGTTGCCATCGACGTTATGGCTCCAGTCCCAGTCATTGCCCACGTCGTAGGCGGTGGGCTTGTAGCTCATGTCGGTGTCGAACTTGAGTTCGGTACGCACGTAGTTGTTGAAGGCCGCCACGAAAGCCGGGCCGAAGGCATCGGACGCCGCGTCGGACTCGGGCGACTCGCCGGCGGAGTCGTGGTCGATGCCCACGAACCGTGCATCCAGCCGGCCGGTGGTGCGTGCCTCGTCCCGCAAGAGTTCCTTCTGGAAGCGGTCCGGTGTCACGCGCAACTTGGCCTCCAGGATGTATTGGGGGCTTAGGCCGATGAAGCTGGAGAGTTTCGCGGCGATGGCCTGACGCTGGGCGATGGGAAGTCTGTCGCCTTGGGTGAGGGCGGTGGCGTACTCGCCGAGCGCGAATTCGCGGGCTTGCTGCACGAAGGCCGCCAGGTCCTTGGGCTTGTTGGGGATCTTGTCGTGGTACCAGGCGGTGGCGGCCATGGTGGGCAGATACAGCTCGTAGGGCTCGTCGACGGCGTAGTTGGGGCCGAAGAAGTCCACATACGGGTCGAGCCACGAGGAGACCAGCACCACGCCGTTGAGGGCCACACCACGGTGTTCCAGCCATGCGGACAGTCCGGCGGCGCGGGTGGTGCCATAACTTTCGCCCAGCAGGAACTTCGGGCTGTTCCAGCGATCGTTCACGCTCACATAGCGCTGGATGAAGCGGCCGAAGGCCGAGACATCCTGATCGACGCCGTAGAAATCCTTGGGCTCGCCCTTGCCGACGATGCGGCTGAAGCCGGTGCCCACGGCATCCACGAACACAAGGTCCGTCTTGTCCAGCAGCGAATACGGGTTCGCGGCCAGGTCATAGGGCGCGGGTGGGGTCGGTTGCGCATCTGGTGTCACCACCCGCACCGGGGCGAAGGAACCCATGTGCAGCCACATGCTGGAGGAACCGGGTCCGCCGTTGAAGATGAATGTCACCGGCCGCTTGGCATCGCCGGTGGTATAGGCCACGTAGAACATGCTGGCCACCGCCTCATCCTTGTCGTCCTTGATGAGCAGGGTGCCGGCGGTAGCGTCATAACCGATGCTCTTGCCGCCGATGCTCACCGAGTGGTGGGTGACGGACTTGAGTTCCTTCGGGATGGGCGCGGCCTTGGCGGCATCGGCCTTGGAGCCGGCGGCGGGGGCTTCGTCGGCGTAGGCCGGCGATGCAGCCATCAGGCCGAGCGTCAGGATCAGTGCAAACTTCTTCATGGTCATTCTCCTCGGCTCAGCGCGCGGTGGCGTCGTAGAACTTGGTGAGATCGGCCTTGAGGGCCTTCAACGCCGGCACATGCAGGTAGATCATGTGACCGGACTCGTAGTAGCCGAACTGCACGTTCCCGCGCAGGCTCGGGTCCAGCCCCAGATGGTCGAAGGTGTACTCGCTGCCACCGAAGGGCGTAGCCAGGTCATACCAGCCGTTGGCCACGAACACCTTGAGGTGCGGGTTCTGACTCATGGCCTGGCGCAGGTCCTCGGCCACGTTCAGTGAGCCCGGCCACCAGGGGTTGAAGCCATTGCGATGCTTCCAGTCCCAATCCTGGGTATTGGCGAACAGGTGGTAATCCCGGTCCGGGGTGTAGTTCAGCTGTTCCTGCATGTAGCTGTGGAAGGCTGCCGTATAGGGACCGGCGATGTAGGAGTTGGCGGGATCGAACTCCGGATCCTCGCCGGCATTGTCGTGGTCGATGCCCACATAGCGGGCATCCAGGCGGCCCACGGTATGGCCCTCGTCGCGCGTCAGCTCCTTCATGAAGCGGAAGCATCCGATGCGCAGGTTCGCCTCGGTGATGAATTTCTCGCTGATGCCGGTGTAAAAGGAGAGCTTCTTGATGATCTGCGCCCGCTCGGCGTCGCCGAGCCTGTCGCCTTGCATGAGCGCGTCGGCATACTCGCCGAAGGCGAAGCCGCGCACCTCTTCGATGAACTTGCCGAAGTCCGCCGGACGGGGATTCAGCTTGTTGTGGTAATAGGCGATGGCTGCGTAGCTCGGAAGGTTGGTGATGTAGGGCAGGTCGTTGCCCACGTTGAAGCTCTCGGTCTCGAAGTTGAGTATCGAGGACACCAGGATCACGCCGTTCAACGCCACTCCCGCACGGGTCAGCATGTTGGAGAGCAACGCCGAGCGGGTGGTGCCGTAGCTCTCGCCCATCAGGTACTTGGGACTGTTCCAGCGGCCGTTCTTGGAGAGGTAACGCTCGATGAACTTGGTGAAGGCACGGCCGTCCTCATCCACACCCCAGAAATCCTTGTCCTTGGCCTTGCCCACGGCGTGGCTGTAGCCCGTGCCGATGGCATCGATGAACACGAGGTCACTCTTGTCCAGCAAGGAATACTCGTTGTCGATGAGCTGGTAGGGCGCCGCTGGGGTCGCCGCCGCATCGGCCACCACCACGCGCTTCGGACCCACCGAGCCCATGTGCAACCAGATGCTCGCGGAGCCGGGACCGCCGTTGTACAGGAAGGTCACCGGGCGCGTGTCCAGGTTCGCGCCATCCCGGGTGTAGGCCACGTAGAACATGCTGGCGGTGGGCTCATCTTTGTCATCGCGGATCAGCAGCGTGCCCGCGGTAGCGGTGTACTTGATGCTCTGGCCACCGACATTGATGCTATGGCGGGTGACGGAGCTGTCCTCCTTGGGCTTATCGTCGGCGGCCGGAGTCGCCGTGGTATCGGGCTTCTTGGGCGCATCGCCGGCATAGGCCGGGGCCAGGAAGCTGAGCATGATGAGGAAACCGAGCAGGAGCGCGGAGAGGCGTTGCATGAAGGACTCCCTTGTTCGACATACTTGGTATTCAAAGGAACCGGGAGGTTACCCCGGCACCCCAGTCCTAGGCCATACGGTCACGGACCATACGAGTCTCTATAAGACCCTGTCCCAACGGCGGTGTTCCACCCTCTCCAGGGGCTTTTAGATCGCCCAAAAGACGATGCCCGCCATAGGGCGGGCATCGCTGACCTTCCCGGACCGGGGGCCGTATCAGGGCTTGAGGACCTCATCGTAGAACTTGGCAAGGTCGGCTTTCAGCGACTTACGGGAGCCGGGCTCCAGATAGATCATGTGGCCTGAGGGGTAGTAGCCGAACTCCACGTGCTTATAGAGGTCCGCCGGCAGGCCCATCTGCTGCAGGTCGAACTCGGTCTTGAAGAACGGCGTCGCGAGATCGAACCAGCCGTTGGCGGAGAACACCCGCAGGTGCGGGTTCTCGCGCATGGCCTCGGCCAGGTTGGCGGCCACGTCCGGCAGCGGCGGCGTGCGGAAGCCCGGCCGGCCCGGTAGCTCATGCTTGAAGTCCCAATTGCGGATCACGTCATAGCCCGTCACGTGGTAACTGCCATCGCCGGTGTAGCCCAAGTCGTTGCGCAGGTAGCGGTTGAAGGCCGCCGTGAACGCGCTGGTGATGCCCGTATCGGAGGCGTCGTAATCCGGCGTCTCCTCGGCGTCGTCCATGTTGATGCCCTCGAAGCGGGCGTCGTAGCGGCCGATGGTGCGGCTGTCATCGCGTAGCAACTCGGCACGGAAGCGCGCAGGATTCACCCTGAGATTGGTCTGGCGCAGGTATTGCTCCGTGAGGCCGGTATAGGCATGCAGCTTGTGCAGCACGTCGTCGTACTGCGCCTGTGCCAGCGAGGAGCCCTGGAATAGCGCATCGGCGTACTGCCCGCGGGCGAAAGTCCGGACCTCCTGCAGGAAGGACTTCAGGTCGGCCGGCTTGTTGGGCAGCTTGTTGTGGTACCAGGCGATGGCGGCGTAGGAGGGCAGGTAGGTGATGTACTCGAGGTCGGTGCCGGGCATGGTGTCACCGTAGTTCAGCACGGACGACACCAGGATCACGCCGTTCATGGCCACGCCCTTGTGCTGCAGCCAGTCCACGAGATCGGCGGAGCGGGTGGTGCCATAGCTCTCGCCCAAGAGGAACTTGGGGCTGTTCCAGCGGTTGTTGAGGCTGATGTAGCGCTGGATGAAGCGGCCGAAGGCGTCCACGTCCTGGTCCACGCCCCAGAAGTCCTTGCCTTCGGCCTTGCCGACCGGCTGGCTCATGCCGGTGGACATGGCGTCGATGAACACCAGGTCCGACTTGTCCAGCAGGCTCGCGTCGTTGTCCACGAGGTCATAGGGCGCCGGCGGAGTGGCCTCACCATCGCTGATCACCACGCGCTTGGGGCCGAAGGCGCCCATGTGCAACCAGATGGAGGATGAACCGGGACCGCCGTTGTAGAGGAAGGTCAACGGCCGGTGGTCCTTGTCCTTGGTGCCATCCGCAACGTAGGCCACATAGGACATGCTGCCCACCGCCTCGTCTTTGTCGTTCTTGATGACGAGGTTGCCGAACGTGGCGGTATAACTGACGGTGTGCCCTTCGATGCTCACGCTGTGATGGGTGAGGTACTTGTCCTCTTTAGGGATGGGCTTGGCTTCGCTGGATGCGGCCTTGCTTCCGGCGGCAGGCGCGTCGTCAGCCGCCAAGGCCGGGCCGGCGGCGAACACCAGGGACAGCAATCCTATTGATAACAGACGACCCATGGTCGATTCCTCCGATGAATGTGGATCCCCGGTTTCTTTATAGTTAGTCAAATCTCACTCGTTTGACTGCGGTGCAGGGATGCACCGCACGCGGACCAAGCACGAGCGTGCTTGGTCCGGCGCAGGCGAGCCCGGACATGTGCCGGA
>DATIVR010000131.1:0-38865 GCA_035465695.1 Gammaproteobacteria bacterium | reverse complement strand
GGGTTCGAATCCCACCCCCTCCGCCATATTTCAGGTCTCGCAGGCGGCCGAGCCGTCTTGAAGACCGCGAGGGGCTAGGCTCCTCGTGAGTTCGAATCTCACGCTGTTCGCCATATACGCTGATGGACCGCGGCCGAATCGTGTCTGCATACATGTAAACTCGAGTTAGCATTTCGTCTCTCTTGCGTCATCCTGACGTCACGATGTCGGGACAAACTTGGCCAGAGAGACACCAGCGCATGGCGGCATTCCTGGCTGCGTTCATGGTGTTCATGGTCCTGCACTATCTGGAGGATGTGCGCTGGTTCCGTTGGGATGCGGGTGATTACTGGAACCTCGCTGAGCTGCACCGACTCCTGGATTTCCCGGCGGAGATACGGGGATATTTCTATCCCATGTTGCTGGCTCCTGCCCGGTACCTATTCGATCTGCGGCCGGGGTACGGTTACCTGCCGTACCGCGTGGTCTCATCACTGGCCTACGCGTACATGCTTGCGGTGGCTCTGCCTGGGTTCTACACGAGGACTTTCGGCGGACGCTTGTCGTTCTGGCGCAGGCTTCTGGTCCCGGTCCTGCTATCGGTCATCTTTCCCGGCACCATCGTCTATCCCCTGAGCGATCTTCCGGCGGTATGCCTGATGTTGGGCGCAATCACCTGCGCGATGCAATCAGTCACACGCGGTCAGCCACTGGCACGCTACGGATTACTGCTTTTATGCGGCATCTTGGCTTACGGTGCATATAACACCCGGACCATCTTCCTGTTCCCGGCGGTCGCATTGTTGGTGGGAGTGCCTTGGGTCCTATATAGAGGTCAGGATGCGAAGTTGCGGTCTGCAGCGGTCCTGATATTCCTGGTGGGCGCCACGATCGCCTCCGTCCCCCAGGTACTCATCAACGCCAGGCATCACGGGACATGGAATCCGGCGGTGATAACCACCGACGATGGCCGGTCGCTGTTCGCGCAGCAATTGCTCTGGGGCATGGTGGTACAACGGTACGAGACCACGCTCGATGGGTCCGCACAATCGCCGGCGGTGGTCTATCCCGATCATGCAGGTGAACGGCTGGTACAGTCGCTTCATCTCCCGCGGGACTTTTCCATCGCGGATTATTTTGGATTGCTCCTGCGACATCCCGTGGATTTCATGGGGATCTACGGCCGCCATCTTATAAATGGACTTGATGTCAGGGATGGGGATATCTATTCGCGCGTACAGTCACCGGGCCGCAATGGGAAAGCCCTCTTCAACTTCTTAGTGCTGTTCCTGGGGCTGTTGGTGATTGCGATAGCGCTGCTGGAGCGGAGGGCGAACGAGGCCATCGCAGGCGCATGGTTCTGGGCACTCGTGGCGCTCTTGCCCGTTGGGATGATAGTTCCAGGTGCGATCGAAACGCGGTTCTTCCTGCCTCTGGATCTAGCGCTCTATAGCGCGATCGCCTTCGGCACCGATGGATGCCGCGTAGCGGTGGTGTTGAAGCGTCATGGGCTGGTGGTCCTGCTTGCCTTCGGGTTTTCGGCCTCGATGTTCTTTGCGATATCCATGGCCACCATGGCCGACTATGAATACGGCTCGCAACACGTCTACCGGTTGCTGATGGGGGCCCGTGGAGGAGAGGTGTGATCCCCTTCAACGTTTCCGGTGGAGGGCGGGATAAGCCGGTAAGCGGGTCGTTGCCTGCATGCCCGGGCCAAGTGCAGGACCGCCGTAGGGGTCTGGCCCAGCAAGCCACAGATGGGCGTAGCCTTCAGTTGCAGGTAGCGGCCTTGCTGATTTCCCGCGAGATGACGAGAACTGCGTCACACGCGACCTGCAAAGGTTAAATCAAGCGTCACCCGATGAGGATTTCGGCCGCCGGAGGGGCGGGGTGTTTTACATGTCGCTATTGAGGTATTTACCTCATTCCAGTGGGAGGGTTCCCCCAATAGATTGACGCTGGGTGTAAGAAGGGAAATCGTGGGATGGAGACCATAAGCAAGGACGCGAGTGTGACTTCGCGCCGGAGCGATCCGGCCCGGACCCTGCCAAGGATGGCATTGGGATTCTCGCTGCTGGCGGCGTTCGTGATCGCGCTCTCAGACGCCCTCACGCTCTCGCGCGCAGCGACTGCCCCTTGGCTGGTGTGGTGCCTGGCCGCCAAGGATACCTGTCTTGGATTGCTCGCCGGTGTCGCGCTGCTGCGATTGTCGCGCCGCAGCCGGCTGGAGCAGGCCCAGATGAGACAGGAACTCTATCGGGCCCAGCACGATCCCTCCACCAAGCTCTTGAGCCGTTATGAGTGGACCCGCCGTGTCGATATGACGCTGGCCGAGACGCGCATCCCCCTGGAACCCGCGGTGGTGGTCAGCGTCAGCGTGGATCGATACGACTACCTGGTACATCGTTTCGGTTCCAGCAATATGCATCAGTGGCTGGGTGTGTTCGGTCGTTACCTGCGCATGCTGGCCAGGGGCGATGACCATGTGGGCTGCGTAAGTTCCTCGGTGTTCATTATCTACGTGCATGGCCGCGACTGCCGGACCCAGGCGATGGAGATGGTGGCCCGCATGCTGGAGAGCGGCAAGCGTACCTTCATGGTGCAGGGCGAGCCGGTCACTCTAAACCTCAATATCGGCCTGTGTGCGTACCCTGATGATGGCGGCAACGCCGAAGACCTCCTGGCCCGCGCCAATATTGCCATGCGCCGTTCCACGGCGGACGGTCCCGACCGCAGTTGCTGGTACAAACCCGAGATCGCCGAGAAGGTGATCAGCCGCGTGAACCTGGAGAGAGACCTGGAGAAGGCGCTGGAGCGCGGCGAGCTGGCCCTGAACTTCCAGCCGCGCGTATGCCTGCTGACGGGGACCACATGTGGAGCAGAAGCCTTACTCCGCTGGCGACATCCGCAACGCGGGCTGGTGCCGCCGGCGGCGTTCATAGGCGTAGCGGAAGACTCCGGCCTCATCATCGACATCGGGAAGTGGGTGCTGGCGGAAAGCCTGGCGTTCCTGCGGAAATGGATGGGCGCCGGTTTGCCGGCCATCACGGTCTCCGTGAACGTCTCCAATGCGCAACTGAACAAGGGCGATTTCCTGAAGGACCTGACCGAAGCATTGGGCTTCAATCGCGCCTACGCGTCGCTCCTGGAATTGGAGTTGACCGAGAGCCTGGCCATGAGCGATCCGCAACTTACCATGCAGGTGCTGCGTCAGGTGAAACAAGCCGGCATGCGAGTCGCGTTGGATGACTTCGGCACAGGCTATTCATCCCTGAGCTACCTGCAGCGATTCCCCATCGATTGCCTCAAGATCGACCGGTCCTTCATCGCCGATCTCCTGGAGAACCGCAACAGCCAGGAATTGATCAAGACCGTCATCGCACTCGGTCACAGCTTGAACGCCAGGGTGCTCGCAGAAGGCATCGAGAACCGCCAGCAGGTGCGCGTGCTCGGGGTTTTCGGTTGTGATGAAGGCCAGGGTTTCCACTACGGGATGCCGATGGACGGCGATGAACTCATCGCCGAGGCATCGCATGCCCACGTCGACTCATCGGGCCAGCCCAGGACTTCACCCGGATCCCGGATCATGTTACCCATCACACGGGAGGCCGCCGATGCAAGGAACTGAGCCAATCACCATGCATTACCGGTCCCGTGCCGGCACACGGGTGAGCCGCGAGCGGTTATTGGAGGTCATCGCCAGCATAGGCAAGGTGATCGCCGTCTCGGGAAGCCTTCAGGCTGTCATGGATGTGGTAGCCGAGGAATGCGCGCGCCTGACGCGGGCGAACGGTGCCACCATCTTCGTGACCGAAAACAAGCGGCTCACTGCCAAGTCGGCGGTTGGCATCCTGGGTTTCACCATGCTGGAGGTGCCGTTGAACAGCGGTGTGCCGAGCCATGCGGTGAAGCTGAAGCGTGCCGTGCGCAGCACCGAAGCGGACATGGAAGACGGCACCTTGCGGCGTGTGTCTTCCAAGAGCGGGGCGCGGGCGTCGGTGAGTGCGCCATTCTTCTTCGGCCCCGAACAGGCGATCGGCGGGGTATTGCATGTGGTGTCGCAGTCTCCGGACGCCTTCAACGGTGAAGATGAAGACACCATCCAGATGTTCGCGGATATCGTCGGCTCCGCCATCCAGAACGCACGCCAGTATGACCAGGCCGTGCGTGAGAGCCGTGAAGACCCCCTCACCGGCTTGTTAAACCGCCGCGCCTTCGAGGAGCATGCCCGCATGCTCAAGAAAGAGCAGACGAATCACCGGCAACCCTATAGTCTGATCCTGTTCGACGTGGACCGACTCAAGGCGATAAACGACCGCCATGGCCATCCGGCTGGAGACGAAGCGATCCGTCGCGTGACCACCGCGGCATGTCTGCATGTGCGCAAGTCGGATATCGTCTATCGTCTCGGCGGAGACGAGTTCGCGGTGCTGTTGCCACAGACGACCCTGGGCGTGGCGGAAGAAGTGGCGCGGCGTATCGGGGCGGCCGTCCGGGGGCAGGCCATCGAAGGCCAGGTGCTTTCTGTCTCGACCGGCGCATGCGAGGCGAATACCAACGAAAGCGTCCCATTGTTGCTGACGCGCACCGATCAGCTCATGTATCAAGCCAAACGACGACATCACGTCGAGGACGAGGAGGAGTCATCGGCCTTTCCGACTGACGATAGTCCCCCGGGAATCCTGCCAGGGCCTC
This sequence comes from Gammaproteobacteria bacterium, assembly GCA_035465695.1. Taxonomy (GTDB): domain Bacteria; phylum Pseudomonadota; class Gammaproteobacteria; order Natronospirales; family REEB76; genus DASUBN01. The sequence goes on along the minus strand of DATIVR010000131.1, from coordinate 34,191 downwards.
GCATGAGGACTTGAGAAGTACGCTCTCGACGGACACGTCAGCCCGGATCCTGTGGCGCCAGTCCCATACGCGCTCGCGCATCGGTGAGGTGACGGCTGTAGTTGCGAGGTCCCAGTTGGGGCCGGCCACGGCGACGCATCCACTCCGCCAGGGCCACGGCGGCAGCTTTTACCCAGTCCACATGTCGTGAGTCACCGGCGTGACGCGGGGTGAGGCCGTGGCGGCGCAACCGGTGGTTGAAGAGGCTGGCGTTCTCATGGCGCTGGCTGCGGCCGGTCCGGAAGGTTACCGACAAAGATACCGATGCATCCGGACCGTTCTGGACCCAGTGCGGCGCCCACAGATAGATGTAGCAGCCGCTCCCGGGTTTCATAACGAAGGTGTGCGAATCCGGAGGGATCTGCTCGAGGTTGCGGTGGCCGCCATCATAGTAACGGTCGAGTTCGCGATTCTCCCAGGCGCGGCTGGGGAAGCGTCCCACGTGTGTGTCCTTGGTCCCACGGATCTGCAGCAAGAAGTTGTGTTCGGGATCGAAGTGCACCGGCGTCACCGATTGAGCGGCAGACAGGAACAGGAAACACTCGCGGCGGAGCATGCCTTCCTCGCGTTTCGGTACGAAAGGCATCACCTCGTCCAGAACATCGTCCATTAACCGCTTATAGCGCGGTACCTGTTCCAGGTTCCACAGCACCACCCAGCGCCCGCTGCTGGCTATAGTGCGCACCGTCTCGGATGGACGGCCGGAAAGATGGGGCGCGCCTCCCGGCAGCAATACCGGTTGATCGCCCACGTGGCGCTCCACCGCACCGGAAGGCAGTCCATCTGTCAGTTCAGCCAGCGCCTCCAGCGTCAGAAGAGGGTGGTCGGCGAGCGTATGGCTAAGCTCGAATTCGTTGCGGCCGATGGCCTCTTCGCAACGATGCGGGTCCAGTCCAAGGAGCGGAAAGGGGCGCTCATCGGCGAGGCGGGATGGGACCGTCGGCAATTCCATAGCAATTCCGGTCCTACCGGGAAAACGAAAGCGGGGGAAGCGAGGTCATTGGCAGTGTTCCGGGGTCAGCCCCAGGCGCGCACGCACCCGGCTGGTCAGCGGCCGGCTATACGTGAACGAAGCCCAGGCCAGTTGACCGGCAACGGTGGGCGCGAAGGCTTCGAGACGTTTGTGCTCGCGCGTGGTCCTGGTCCAGGAGAGTTTGTAAGGCTCCGTGTCGCCGTTGAGCTCGATTCTCTGCAGACGTTCATCGAAGCATCCGCGGATCATCGCCTGCATGAGCAGGTTGCCGGGGGAATACCGCCCGTAGGCGGGGTCATATCCTGCCTTGAGCAGATGACAGACCCCGCGTTCCTGGATGGCGAAGCACATGGCGAGCGGGCGGCGGTCTACCCGCAGCATGAAGAGGCGCAATAAGCCACGTTCCGCTGCCCAACGGCCTATTGCGGTGTAGAACCGCTGAGTACGGGCGTCCGAGAGGATGGAAGTACCCGCAGCGCCCTTCCACCCGGCGTTCTCAACGAGGAAAGCTTCCCGTAGACGTTCATCCAGCTGTGGGCCTCCCGTTATCACATCGACCGCGACATGGCCCTCACGCGCCAATTGCCGGCGCGAGCGCCGGAGGTTGCGCAACAGGTTATCGCCCAGACCGGCTTCATATCCGGTCCAGCTGCAATCCACGTCGATGTAGAGGGAGCGGACGAATGGCCGGACCACCACGCGGTAACCCGCTTGTTCTGCGGCGTCGAGGCATGCACCTAAGGTGAAGTCATCTTCGTCTAGGGACGTGAGAGACAGATGCGTGGGTGCGCCGGAAAAGAGTGCTTGTGCGATCGCGGAGGCGCTGGCCGTATCATCTGCCAGGAGCCTGAATGCCGGTGTGTGATAGTTGGCGAGCGCTTCGAGGACCTTGCCATGACGCGTCATCGGCAATAGCGCCACCAACCTTCCATCCCTGCGTAACGTATGCAACTCGGGGGCGCCGTGACCAAAGGCGCGCCACCATGCCAGCGCCCATCCGGATTGGTGGTAAGGCAGTGTCTGCAGCCGTTCCGCCAGCTCGTCCCACTCGCGCAACATCTCTGAATGCGAAGGAGGGTAGGGGACGACGGCATGCCGCAGCGAGGCCGTGGGTTCGTCAAAAGCCGCATATGGTCCGCGGGCCCGTGGTGCCACGGCAGTGTCGTGTATACCTTCCGATGGGTGCATGGCGCGCTCTCCGCGACCGCGTCGCGTCCTGGGTAGACATTAAGCCGCCGGTGGGACGGGCCGAATCGGGTATTACCCGTATTCCAGACGGGCCTTCACCTCAAAATGCCCGGCACCGATAGGCGCGTTCCCGGCTCGCATGATTTCCCATTGTCCTTTCAAGGTAATACCTGATGGGTGTGTCGGAACGTATCTGCGACTCTCAGCCTGCGTTAACGGCCGCCCCAACGCCTGCACCGTTCCCGAACTCTCCGGCGGTCACAGCCGGGACATCGTCGGACCATCTCGTGAGGAACCGCAATGAACGGACTCAGACTCATACCCGATACATACACTATGAGCTTCGACAGGACCTTGCCAGGAAGTGCGGACTGGGTCTGGTGGCATTTGACGGAGCCGGACGGTCTGCGAATGTGGCTCGCAGATGCACAGATCGAAGCCCGGCCGGGAGGGACAATCCATCTTCGGTTCCCAGAGGGCGATCCCCTCATGCGGGCATATGGAGACGACTCCATGCGCGGCTCCATCAATTGCTTCGAACCTTGCCGGCGGCTGGCATATTCATGGCTGGATGCGACGCGCCAGACCGCATCGAGCGGGCGCATTCAAGTGACGTTTCAACTCACTGGTGGGGAAGGACGGACTCTGCTCTCCCTGACACACGTCGGGTGCACTGCGCGAGCTCTACCGCGTCTCACGGACGGCTGGCAGGCACATCTCGCATCGTTGGCTAATGCCCTCAGCGAGGAGGCGGACAGCCGTTTCATCGCATCCCGTCGTCCGGTGTCACCGTTCAGCACCTACGTCGAGTCCTTCGGAATGAGAGCGTGATCACATGCCAGAGATTGATGTACCACCGGTGACCAGAAATTCGAGTGATTCTCCGCGAAGAAAGTGGGTGTTTCCCCGATTGGATGAATCCGGCGTACGTGGGGTAATGCACCACAGTCAATTTGTCGATTCGATGCCGCGACATCGACCCGCAGCACAAGCTCGCGGGACCCTCAATGGAAATTGCGGACGACAGGTGCGGTGGGATGACTTCACGACGCTCAGGATGAGCGTCGAAGGGGCGAAGCCTTGTCCAATTCCAACGTCAACGATCCTGTACTGATGCGCGCCATCCCTGTACTGGACGATGTCCTCGATGAGCCGCTCCAGCCGCATTGGCATGTCCTCTGGACCAAAAGCAACTGCGAACAGTCTGTATACGAGCAGTTGGCGGGTGCAGGTTTCGAGGTGCTGTTGCCGACGGTGGATAAATGGTCCCGTCGCAAACATACCCGCTGCCTCTACCGGGCTCCGCTGTTCCCGGGTTATCTCTTCGTCCGGCATGCCATAGACAAGCGCAGCTACATAGACATCAGCAAGGCCCGCGGCCTGGTAAGGATACTGGGCGAACGCTGGGACAAATTGGCGACAGTACCGGATGACGAGATCGACGCCATCCGTAGGGTCAATCAATCCGACCTCCCTCGCATGCCACACCCTTACCTCAGGGTAGGGCAGACCGTGAGGATAATCAGCGGCCCCTTGGCCAACGTACAAGGAGTGTTCGTGAAAGAAGAATCAAAAAGAGGCCTGCTGGTCCTCTCCATCGAGATGCTCCGCCGCAGCCTGGCGGTCGAGATCGACTGTACTCTGGTAGCGCTCGCGTGAGCGGGGTTCCCAAGCTGAACGCGGCTGTGCGCCGCGCCTGTGGCGCGCTCACACGTACGCCTGCGATCTGGTTGCTGGTGGGAGCTGCGGCATCGACGCCCGCGGCGCAGGCGGATACCGCGGACTACATAGCGCCTTCCATCGCTGTGGGCGGGGTGTATGACGACAACCTGTTCCTGAGCTCCAACGACCGCCAGTCCGACGAGATCCTGCGGGTGAGTCCAGCCCTTGAATTCGGCTACGGCACGGAAGCGCTCACGCTCGCCGGCTTCTATACCTTCGACGCAGAGCGCTATCGTCATCATCCGGAGTTGAACGGCAACACGGTGCGCAGGAACGGGGCGTTGGACCTTGGTTACCAAGCGACGCCGCGGTTGAACCTCGCGCTGGATGCCAACTACACCAGTACCGAGACGCCGTCGGAACTGTCTCCGCAACTAAGCCTCGGCCTTGGCCGCGCCCATGCCGTATATGAGACGGTGGCTCCCTCGATCGGTTACTCGTTCGACGAACTGACGTTCGGGCGGGCGGGCTATGCGTACGAGCAAGAGGACTTGGCATCGGCGCCCGAGACGCAGGTGAACACGGGCACGCTGGGTCTGGAGCACCGCTTCACACCCCGCGATTCCTGGGAGGCCACCTTCGCAGCCAGCCGCTACGATTTCGGGCCGTTCGACAAGGTGGACTCCCGGGTATTGACCCTCGGTTGGAATCACCTGCTCACGCCTGCCACCACGTTCAACGTGGACGCCGGGCCCCGGGAAACCGAGGGGGTGACCACTGCCGAATACGGCATCGGGATAACCTCGCTACTCGACAGCGGTACCTTCTCGCTGCAATACAATCGCAGTCAGGCAGCGCTGATCGGCGAGTTCCGTCCGGCCGACACCCGCAGCGCGGTGATGAAGCTCGACTACATAGTGAACGACCAGTTGGAATTGAGCTTCCAGCCGAGTTGGTCGTCCGACACCATCGGGACAGCGCGCGCAACTTTGTGGCGGGCCGATCTCAGTTTCAATTATCGCTTGACGCGGATCGCCTCGCTGGTGGGGTCCTACGGCTACAGCCTGCAGCAAGGCCTGCTCACCGGCGCCAACCAGCGCATCCTCAGCAACGTCGTGTATCTGGGGTTCGTGTTCGCCCAGCCGGTGGCCGGTCCCAGCGCCTACCTGCAGCGCCGGGGCAACCCCTTCGAGACCCTGTGGCCCGCGCCGCAACCGCGGCAGTCGCCTGTCAGCCCTTCGATCTTCCCGAATCCAAACTCCACCGTCACTACGGATCAACAAAATGAAAATCCGCCGCCTCCGTGACTTCATCAACCTGGGGATCCTGCTCATGCTCATGGGGACCCTCCCAGCCTGTGCCCATGACCAACCCATAGCCGACGCGCAGTGTCACGGCGAAGGCTGCCGAGCCGACCACTATGTGATCGGTCCGGGGGACGTGCTGCACATCTCGGTGTGGAAAGACGCCAGTCTGGAGCGCATAGATACGGTGCGGCCGGACGGGATGATCTCGTTCCCGTTGATCAACGAGATCCAGGCCAGCGGGCAGTCGCCTATGCAGCTGCAGAAGACGATCGCCGATAGGCTGCGCCAATACATGAATGATCCCGAGGTCTCGGTGGTGGTGCAGGAGGTGCATAGCTTCGCAGTCTCCGTGCTGGGCGAGGTGAAGACTCCCGGGCGCTACGAGCTGAAGAACCAAGCCACGGTACTAGATGTCCTGGCCCAGGCGGGAGGGTTAAGCGAGTTCGCGTCTCCATCCAAGATCGTGATCTTGCGTGACGACAACGGCGTCCAACACCGGATCCTATTCGATTACAACACCGCGGTGTACGGCGACCAGCCGCCGTTCTACGTGCACCCCGGCGACATCATCACCGTGCCCTGAGCGGCCCGGAACGGAGCGAACAACATGCAAGCACAGGTCCATGAGAACAATGACAAGGCCCTCAGCGCGGTGGGCCGGCTCTGGAAGCGCCGCAGATGGCTCGGTCTCTCGGTGTTCTTTCTGGCATTCACGGCCGCGGCCAGCTTCGTGGCAGCCCTGCCGGACATGTACCGCGCCACGAGCACCCTGATGGTGAATCCGCAGGGAGCTTCGCAGCAGGGTCCCGGGAACGGCGGCCAGGCGCAAGACAGCCATCTGGACGCCGTGACAGAAGAAGTGGAGAGCCGCAACAGCCTGTTGACGCTCATCAACCGGTTCAACTTGTATCCGAAGCTGCGTCAGCAGGCGTCAGCGGACTCCGTGGTGCAGCAGATGCGCCAGGACATCAAGGTGGACCGGAAGGCTGGCCAGCCTCAATGGGGGCAGGATCCCACCTTCGGTTTCACTGTCAGCTATCAGGGTTGGGAGCCGAAACAGGTGGCCGAGGTCACCAACGCCTTGGCGGCAACCTTCGTGGATACCAACTCCCGCATGCGGGCCCAGGAGGCCAGCGCCACGCTGGTGGCCTTGCAGGAACAGATCACCGATATCAAGCGCAAGTTGGATTCCCAGAGCCAGCGGATCAATGCATTCCGAGCCAGTCACCTGGGCGAGCTCCCGGACCAACAGACGACCAGTCTCGCCATGCTGCAACAACTGGATTCCCAGCTACAGCAGAACGCCGAAGCCCTGACGCAGACCCAGGGCCTGCAGCAGCAGCGTCTGGCCATGCAGTCGTTTCCGGACCGTTCGGCGGATCAGGGCGACGCAGCCGACCTGCCGCAGCTCGAAGATCAGTTGGCGACCCTGCGCACGCGCTACACGGACCAATATCCCGACGTGGTGCACCTGAAACAGCAGATCGCCGCCCTCAAGCGCGCCCAGCAGGGGCAGGGGGCCGGCCAGCAGCCGGTGCAGCAGCCGCTGCAGAACGACGGCAGCCTGGATGGCTCAATCCGTTCCTACCAGGACCAGGATGCCAAGCTGCGCCAGGAGATCGCCGGCTACCAGGCGCGGATCGAGAACATGCCGGTCCGCGAGCAGCAGCTGGCGGCGCTCACCCAGGGGTATACGGAGACCCAGGACGTCTATTCGGAACTGTTGAAGCGCTATGAACAGGTGCCTTCGCCGCAGTCGCCGGCGGGGCAGTACCGGGTCTTGGAAGGCGCGGCGACCCCCACCGACTCTTCCGGCCCGGGGCGCGGCAAGTTGCTGCTGATGAGCCTGGTGCTTTCCCTCGGTCTCGCCGCCGCAGTGGTGTTCCTCGCTGAACAGCTGGACGCGTCCTTCCACAGCATAGAAGAACTGCGCGCCTTCAGCCGCGTGCCGGTGATCGCCAACATCCCGCAGATCATCACCCGTCAGGACGTCTGGCGCGGGCGACTGCGCTTCGGTGCGGCCGCCATCTCGATCCTGGTGGCGATGTTCATCGTCGGGCAGGCGACATCCTTCTTGGGTCACGGCAACACCACCTTGGTCTGGATGCTCTCGAAGCACGGGACTCCGGGCTCACCCAATGGCGTGGGCGGCAGCGGCACTTGATCGAATACGGCACCTAGGAGCGAGACATGCAACCCAATGAAGGCAGCAATACCAAACCCCTGAACCGCGGTACCCCGCCGGTGATACGGGTCGAGCAGAAGGACAAGGCCGTCGACAAGACCATCCCGACCCGCAATACGATGGTGCCCCATAGCCGGCCGCCGGAACTGCGCGCGGAGCCCAAGGACAAACCCAAGACCGCCGAGACGGCCGTGCGTCCCAGACTGCTCGAGATCAACGCCAAACAGGTGGATAAGCACCTGGTCAGTCTTACCGAACCCGATTCCTACGAAGCGGAGCAGTACCGCAAGCTGCGTTACATGCTGGAAGAGAAGCGCAAGGGCGATCGCGGCCTGGTTGTCGCGGTATGCAGCCCTGCGGCAGGTGATGGCAAGTCGCTCACCGCGTTGAACCTGGCGGCGGCCCTGGCCCAGGCCCGGGAAGCCAAGGTGCTGCTGGTGGACGTGGACCTGCGCCGCGAGTCAGCGGCCTTCAAGGAGCACCTGCGTCTCGGCAACCCGGCGCCCAACGGCCTTACGGACGCGGTGATGTCGTCGACGTTGTCATTGCAGGACGTCGCGCGTCCTATGAGCAATTCCAACCTCTCGATAGTGTTCGCCGGCACCACGGTCAACGCGCCTTACGAATTGCTGCGCTCCAGCCGTTTCGGCATGTTGTTGGAGGAGGCGAGCCGCACCTATCAATTCGTGGTCCTGGATGCCCCACCGGTAGTGCCGGTGTCCGATTGCCGCGTGATCCGCCGGTTCGTCGACAACTTCCTGATGGTGGTGTCTGCACACCGCACGCCGAAGCCCATGCTGGAAGAAGCGCTGGACCTGATAGGTCCGGAGAAGCTGCTGGGGATGGTATTCAATCGCGGCGACCTGATGCCGCGCAGCTACTACGGCTACTACCGCTACGGCATGCCGATGCGGGAGAGCAAGCCGCTACGTCGCGAGCCACGGCTGCAACCTCAGGGCACCCCGGGTAATGGCTGAAAGGCTGATGCTTCTCGGCACAGGTTCGCTGGCCTACAAGCTGGCAGCGGAGCTACGCGCCCGTCCGAAAGGCTGCATGCTCTGCGGCGTGATCGCCGAGAGTCCTGATGCCGAGGTGGACATGGGTTGTCCACATCTGGGCTCGCTACAGGACCTGCAAGACATCCTCTCGGAGCACAGGCCGGACCGGGTGGTGGTGGCCATGGAAGAGCAATACGCCCACCTTGGTGCTGACCTGCTGGTGGATCTGCAGGCTTGCGGTGACCTTGACGTCGAGACCGGCGTCGATGCCTACGAACGTATCACGGGCAAGCTCGCTATCGAAGCATTGACGGCCAACACCGTGCTGTTCTCCGGCAGGTTCCGGCCGTCCCGGGTGAGCCTGGCCTTCGCCCGCGGCTTCAGCCTGGCGGTGGCGGTAGTCGGGCTGATGTTGTTCGCCCCGGTCATGATGCTGGTGGCGCTGGCCATCCGACTGGATTCCAGCGGCCCGGTCCTGTTCGTCCAGGAACGGGTGGGGCTCGCGGGAAAGCGCTTCAATCTTTTGAAGTTCCGCAGCATGCGCGCGGCCTTGGGCAGGCATTCCGAGTGGGCCGGCGACAACGAAGGCCGTATCACCCGCGTGGGCAGGATCCTGCGCAAGTTCCGCCTCGATGAGCTGCCACAGTTCATAAACGTCTTGCGCGGTGACATGAACGTGGTGGGGCCGCGGCCGCATCCTGACAGCAACCGCCGCCTGTTCATCCTGGTGTCGCGTAACACGCCGGAATGCGGCGAGCAGATCCCCTACTACTCACTGCGCTCCTCGATCCGCCCCGGCATCACCGGCTGGGCCCAAGTCCGCTACAAGTACGCGAACGGGCTGGATGAGGAGATCGAGAAGCTGCGTTATGACCTCTACTACATCAAGCACTACTCGATATTGCTGGATATGCGCATCCTCTTCGAGACGGTCAAGGTAGTGCTGCTCGGGCACCGGCGGTTGGAGCAGAGTCCGGTCATCCTCCCTGCTATGGATGGCGGGGCAGGGACTGCGGCTCCGAGTCAACCGCTGTTGCCCGGGCTGGCGGCGGCGCTGCAGTCGCATACGCCACCCCAATCCCACGCCGGCCGTAGCTTGGGCGGCATGCCCTAAGTCACGGTCGGGAGCATCTGATGATCCTCGAGTCCACCCTCGATTACAGCACGCGCTCGCGCCTCGGCGAGGCCGAGTTCATGGATGCGCGCACCACGCCGTTGCGTATCACCGCGTTGGGTGGGGGCACCGGTCTCGCGGCCCTGCTACAGGGCCTGCGGGTGCTGCATTTCCCCGTGGGCATGCGTGATGAGTCCGATCAGGAACGTCTCACTGCCATCGTCACGGTGGCTGACGATGGTGGAAGCTCAGGCGCATTGCGTCAGGGTTACAAGATCCTGGCACCCGGCGACATCCGCAATTGCCTATTGGCGCTGTCCGATGCCGATCCCACCTTGCAGGAACTCTTCAATTTCCGGTTCGACGGGAACCTGGGCGGTCACAGTCTCGGCAACCTGATGCTTACGGCCCTGGCGTTGCTGGAGAAGGACTTCGGCAGGGCCGTGGAGCGGGCCTCCAGGCTGCTGGATATACGGGGAAGAGTGCTGCCGGCCACGCTGGACGACGTGCAGCTCCTCGCGGAGTTCACCGACGGCAGTTGCAGCATCGGCGAATCACGCATCGCCGGCACCGGCCGGCGGATCAAACGTATCTCGCTGGTGCCGGGCAACATCCGGGCCATGCCGCAGGCCGTCAATGCCATCTTCGGCTCACACCTCGTGGTGCTCGGTCCCGGCAGCCTCTATACCAGCATCATCCCGGTGCTGATGGTGAAGGGCATCGCCGAAGCCATCGCCGACTCCGGTGCCAAGGTGGTCGTGGTCATGAACCTCATGACTGAGCCGGGCGAGACCGACGGTTACAGCGCCGCCGACGTGATAAACGCACTACGCGAACATGCGCCCGAGGTGCCGATCCATGCGGTGCTGATCAACAGCGCCCGGCCTTCGCCGGAACATCTACGGCGCTATGCGGCGGACGGCTCGATGCCGATCATGGCCGATCCCGCTTTCATCAAGACCCTGGGCTGCCGTGCGGTCAAGGGCGACCTACTCGGTGACGGACCGATGGTGCGCCACGAACCCTGCAAGCTGGCCCGTGCCCTACTGAACCTGGCTCTAGAGGAAACCCCATGAATGCCAATGCCTTGAGTGAACGCATAGAGAAACACGAAGCCCGCATCACCGTCATCGGGCAGGGCTATGTGGGCCTGCCACTGGCCATCGCCTTCGCGCATGCCGGTTATACGGTGATTGGCCTAGATAACAGCCGCGAGAAGGTGGAGTCGCTGAACCAGGGCCGCTCACCGATCCCGGATGTGGCACACAGCGACCTCCAGGAGATGCGGGCCGCTGGCCGGTACAGCGCCACCACCGATTATGCGGTATTGGCCGAGACGGATGCAGCCATCATCTGCGTACCCACCCCCCTGCGCAAGACCAAGGATCCGGACATCTCGTATGTCATCTCGGCAGCCGAGGAGCTGGCGGAACAGCTGCATCCCGGCCAGCTCATCGTACTGGAATCCACCACCTATCCCGGGACCACCGAGGAGATCTTGCTGCCCATGTTCTCGGAGAAGGGCGGGGAAGCGGGCGTGGATTTCTTCCTGGCATTCTCCCCGGAGCGCATCGACCCGGCCAACCCCAAGTTCAAGGTACGTGACATCCCCAAGGTGGTGGGTGGTGTCACCAGCGAATGTTCCAAGCTCGCATCCAAGCTCTACCAGCAGGTGGTGCCGAAGGTGCTGGAGGTCTCCAGCCCGCGCGTCGCGGAGATGGCCAAGCTCTACGAGAACGTATTCCGCAACGTGAACATCGCGCTCGCCAACGAACTGGCGCTGATGTGCAAACGGCTCGGCGTCAACACCCGCGAGGTGATCGATGCGGCCTCGACCAAACCGTTCGGCTTCATGCCGTTCCATCCGGGTCCGGGTGTCGGGGGCCATTGCATCGGCATCGACTCCCAGTACTTGGCCTGGAAGATGAAGCTCAACGGCTATGACGCACGGTTCATCCACCTGGCGGAAGAGATCAACCAGTCCATGCCATCACGCGTGGTGCAGATGGTGAGCGACGCCCTCAATGACAGACAACGCTCCCTGAAGGGCGCCAACGTGCTGGCCTTGGGCGTCGCCTATAAGCCTAACGTCAGTGACATCCGGGAATCTCCAGCACTGGAAGTGATCGACCTGTTGCGCAAGCGTGGTGCGAACGTGACCTATGCGGACCCGCACGTGCCCAATGTCTCGATCGATGGCACCCGCTTCGAGGCGGTGGCGGCGGATAAGCAGGCGGTGAAGGGCTCTGACTGCGTGGTGATCCTCACGGACCATGCGGATTTCGATTACAACCAGATCGCCGGCGATGCCTCGCTGGTGCTGGACACGCGTAACGCGACTTGGGGAATCCAGAACCCGAAGGCAGAGGTCATCCGGCTGTGACCGACCAGACCTGGGGCTGGTGGCGGCATCAAGCGGCCGCCACCGGTCCCACCGTCGGTATCCAGGATGGCATCGCGCCCGAGCCGGGCGGGGCGATACCGTTTTGGGCGCTGATGGCATTCACACTGCTGCTGCTGCTGTCACCACAATCGTTCGTGCCGGCGATCGGGGCACTGCATCTGCCGCTCCTGAGTGCACTGCTGGCGGCTGGCACCTACGTGCTGCGCCGGAGCAGGCGCCATCTGCCGATATTCGGGGCGCGCCAGGAACTCAAGATCGCGGCCACGCTCGCGGGGTGGGCCATCGTCACCGTGCCGCTTTCCATGTGGCCCGGCGGCAGCGTGGCGTTCTTCTTTTCGATCTTCTTCAAGGCCTTGGTGGTGTTCTGGCTCCTCACGGCGGTAGTGGATACCCCGGCACGGCTGCGTATCGTCATCTGGATATTGAGCCTGATTGCCGTACCGCTCTCGGTCTCCGCGGTCCGGGGCTTCTTCTCAGGCGCATTCCGGGCAGAAGAACTGACCAAGGGCCTGGACCGGATCAGCGGTTACAACGGCTCCTTGACCGGCAACCCTAACGACCTGGCGCTGATGCTGAACCTGATCCTGCCACTCACCATCGCATTATTTCTGTGCACGCGCCGCCTGCCACTCAAGCTACTGTTGGCGGTGATCGTGGTGCTGGACATGGTGGCAGTAGTGGCCACGTTTTCCCGGGCGGGATTCCTCGCGCTCGGCGTTATCGGCCTCAGTTTTTTGGTCTTGCTGTTCAAGCGCGGCCAGAAGGGACTCGCCATGGGCGTGATCGCGGCCGCGCTGGTCAGCACCGCCTTCGTGCCATCTTCCTATTATGATCGCCTCAGCACCATCACCAATATCCAGGCCGACACGACCAATTCCGCCCAAAACCGCCTGCGCGACAACATCATCGCGGTGAAGTACGTGGCCACTCATCCGGTGGTAGGGGCGGGCATCGGCATGAATATATTGATGCTCAACAACGCCCGCGGCGCGGATTGGACCAAGGTCCACAACGTTTATCTGGAATATGCCGTGGATCTGGGGTTGCCGGGCGTCGGTATCTTCGTGTTCCTGATATATACCATCGCGCGCAAGCTGCGCCGGGCCTCACGAGAGATCGCCAACCTGCCGGCCCTTGACGAGGTGCGCACCCTGCTGCAGGGCCTGGGAGTGAGCCTGGCGGGTTTCGCCCTCTCCGCCATTTTCTACCCGGATGCCTACCAGTTCTACTTCTACTACATAGCCGGTCTTGCCATCGCCGCCACCAGCATCGCGTTCGTCTACAGGGACGCAGGGTCTGCGCAAGCGGAACCGGAGATGGTGAAACCATGACCAACAGCATGCGGCTTACGGTACCGGTACGGGCCCCTGCCGGGACGACCTACAGCAAGATCGATGCGTTGGAGCGCATCCGGCTGGTCAAGTTCCTCACCATCTTCGGCGTCGGCGGCACGGAAAAGCAGGTAGTGAACCTGACCAAACGCATCGACCGCAGCTCCTTCGACTTGAGCTTCGGCTGCACCAACCGCTGGGGTGCCCTGCTGGACGAGGTGGTCAAGCGGCAGGGGATCCAAGTCTCGGAATATCCCCTGACCAGTCTCTATAACCTCAATGCATTCCGCCAGCAGTTGCGCTTCGCAAGGGCACTGCGCAGGAACCGCACGCAGATCGTCCACAGTTACAACTTCTACGCCAACGTCTTCTGCATCCCAGCCGCGCGGCTTGCCGGCGTACCCTGCGTGATCGCCTCCATACGCGACCTCGGCATCTACCTGAGCCCCAGCAAGCTCAGGTTGCAGCGTTGGGTCTGCAGCATGGCTGACCGCATAGTAGTCAACGCCGGTGCCATCCGGGACTGGTTGATCGACCAGGGATACCCCGCCCACAAGATCGTGGTGATCCGCAACGGCGTCGATACCACACGCTTCAGTTCCCGTAGCGAGGGCGTGGCCCTACGCATGGAGCTGGGTGTCCCGCCCAATGCCCCACTGGTGACCATGTTGGCCCGCCTGAGCCCGGTGAAAGGCATCGATTACTTCCTCGAGGCGGCGGTCAAGCTTCGCCGACAGTATCCGGATGCCTATTTCCTGCTGGTGGGCGAATGCTTCGTCCGCGAGGGCGACCGGGAGGTCACCGTGGACCGGGAGTACCGGAAGGTGCTCCAGGACAAGGTGGACAGCCTGGGGCTCAAGGATCGGGTGATCTTCACGGGCCTGCGCAAGGATGTGCCCGAAGTGTTGGCCGCATCGGCGGTCTCCGTATTGCCGTCCCTGAGCGAGGGCATCTCCAACGCATTGCTGGAATCCATGGCTGCAGGTACGCCGGTAGTGGCGACCCAGGTGGGCGGGACTCCAGAGGCGATCGAACACGGGGAGCAGGGGCTGCTGATACCGCCAGGTGACTCGGATGCCCTGGCGTGCGCCATCTCCCGCGTGCTGAGCGATCCGGCATTGGCAGCGCGCCTGGGGAACAATGGGCGCCGGCGTGTGGCCGAGGAATTCTCATTTGAGGCTGTGGTGCGCCGCACCGAAGCCCTCTACCGCGAGCTGTTGGCGGCCAAGCGCCGCTGATCCGGCCTTCCCATAACCGAATGTACAGACGCCTCAGGCGGTCTGGAGATCTGGCATGACTGAGATGCTGCATCACTGGGTGACCCGCGAAGCCAATCGCCGTCCAGACGCCGCTGCCGTGGTGTTGGGGGACGAGCGCCTGAGCTATGGCGAACTGGATATCCTTTCCAACCAGTTGGGGCGCGCATTGAAAGAGCGCGGCTGCATACGTGGCGACCGGATATCGCTGTTGCTGCCGAACTCGCCTCTGGCGACGGTATGTCTGCTGGGAATCTACAAGGCTGATTGCATCTGCGTGACCTTGGATCCCTCGGCTTCGGCGGTGCAGTTGGCGGACGCCATCAGCGAGACGGGGAGCCGCTGCCTGCTGGCGGCGGCAAGCCTGGCACCCAGGGTGCGTGAACTGCTGGCCCAGCCGGAGTTGCCCAACCTCCGTATCGGCTGGATTGGCACGCCGGATCTGAGCCAAGGGATACTACCCAGCGCGTTCCGGTTCTCCGATATAGGCGCACTGCCGGGTACTTCGCTTCGCGGCGCGTACCGCGCCCAAGATACGGCACATATCTTTTTCGCACCCGGAAAGGATGGGCGCGCCCGTGGCGTCATGAGTACGCATGCGAACTTGGTGGCCGGCATCGAGTGGGCGCTACGCCACTTCCGCATCAACGAGACCGACCGGATCGCAGGCTATGTGAACCTGATGCAGGGCGCATCGCTCTTCGATATCTTCACCGCCCTGGGCTCCGGCGCCGAGCTGCATCTGGTGCCATCCGAGGCGAAGCTGCTCCCGCTACGGCTGGCGGAATGGATCCGGACCTCCAACATCACCCAGTGGACGTCACCCTCCGCGGTGTTGAACAACATGGCCGAGTTCGATGTGGTGCAAGCCTGGGATTTCCCCGAGCTACGCCGGGTGTTCTGGTCGGCGGACACGTTGCCGATGGGGGCCCTCGGCTATTGGATGAAACAGTTGCCGCACGTGCAATTCACGAAGCTCTATGGTGCGCCCGAAGCCGGCCTCGCGTGCGGATACCACACCGTCAGCACCTTTCCGGAAAGGCCTGACGAGGAACTGCCCATCGGCAAGGCGCCGGAAGGCAGCGAATTGCTGGTGCTTGACCACAATCTGCAGCCGGTGCGCGCAGGTGAGACCGGCTGGATCTATGCCCGTGGCGCCGGCCTGAGCCCCGGCTATTGGCGGGATGGCGAAGCCACCGCGCGCTCCTTTCCGGAACTCGACGGCGTCGGCCGCAGCTACCTGACCGGTGAACTCGCGCGCCTTGGCCATGACGGGCATTACTATCACGCCGGGCGCGCCGAAGCATTGCGTACACATGCCAACCACGGGCAACCGGAAGCCGGCGACGGCTGGCGTGCCTGGGACGAATTCGTTGACGATTCCGGTGACATCGATCTGCGCCGGTTGAAAGGTGCCTGGACCCGCGATGGAATTGATACCGCTCCACGATGAGCGCTTGATACGGCGCGCGTCACTCTGGCTGACCGAGAAGAGCAACCGCCAGTGGCTGGACTTCGGCGATGGGGCCCGCGACATCGATGCCGGCGCCCTCAAGGCCATGGTCCATAGCCAGACGCATATCATCCGCGCCTTCACCGCCGACGACACCGGTGAAGCCATCGGCCTGGTGGGCCTGGCAGGCGTGAACCGCGATTTCCGCAGCGCCATCCTCTGGGCCGTGCTCGGCGACCGCTGCTACGCGGCAAAGGGTTATGTATTCCGCGCCACCACGGCGATGTTGAGCCTGGGCTTCGCTGAATATGGCCTGGAGTGCGTCAACGCCTGGGCGGTGGAATGCAATCGGGCCTCGCTGCGTATCCTCAGGAAGCTCAACTTCACTCCCATCGGGCGGCAGCGCAGTTGCCATTACATAGATGGACGAGCCTTCGACCGCCTGCTGTTCGAATTGCAGGCCACCGATCACCGGAGTCCTCCCGATGTCAGAACCCCATTCAGCGCTGAGTAGGATCAACGACCTGTTCGAGCACACCCTAGGCCTTCCTGCGCCGGGGCCGGACACCGACCTGTTTGACAGCGGCAGCATCGATTCGCTGGATTTCGCCGAATTACTCATCAAGCTGGAGGAGGAGTTCGGTTTCCATGTCAGTTTCGAGGAGATGGACATGGACCGATTCAGGTCGATGTCGCGCATCGCCGGTTATCTCTCCAGCTACGCTCATTGATCGCCATATCACACCCTGGACACCGAAATGCAGACCGCCCTCGATAGATCCGCTGCGGAAATCGTGCCATTAGTGGACATCACCCGTCCCCGGGGTGCCCTCGAGATAACGTGCATCGAGGACGCGCCGCGCCTGGATGGCTTGCGGGCGGAATGGACCGCATTACTTGCGCAGAGCGGCGCGGACTGCCTGTTCCTCACCTGGGAGTGGCTCGCTACGTGGTGGAAGCATCTGGCGGAAGGCCGCCGCCTGCACTTGCTGAGCATGCGCCGCGACGGTGAGCTGGTGGGGCTGGTGCCGCTGGCGTTGCGGCCGGCGCAGCCGGGGCGGCTGCTGCCATTCCGGGCCATGGAGTTCATGGGCATGGGCCCCATCGGCTCGGACTACCTGGACATCATCGTGCATCCCGGTGCCGAAGAGGAAGTACTGCAGGCACTGGCGGAGTACCTGCAGCGGCACCGGTACGTCCTTGAATTCAGCAGGGTCGATACCAAGTCGCCGCGTTTGACGGCACTGATGGCGAAGCTTGAGGAAGGCGGCTGGTCCACCCAGTCCACGCCCACGGATGCCTGCCCTTATATCCCGCTGCAAGGCCACGACTGGAAATCCTATCTCGCCACCGTAAGCCGAGCCCATCGGGCCAACGTCAACCGCCGTCTGCGCAAGCTCCACGAGACCTTCAAATCGGTTGAGTTCAAGGCAGTACAGAGCGAGGAAGAACGGCAGCATGCCTTCACGATGTTCCTGCGGTTGCACCAGCTGCGCTGGTCCGGCAAAGAACGCTCCAATGCCTTCACCGGCCCGGGCACCTTGGCTTTCCACACGGAGTTCAGCCGCATGGCACTGGAACACGGCTGGCTGCGGCTCTTCATCCTGCGACTGGACGGCGAACCGGTGGCATCCACCTACAGCTTCCGCTATCGCGACACGTTCTATTACTACCAGGCGGGGTATGACCCAAAGCACTCCCAGCACAGTGTGGGCCTGGTGACCCTGGCGCTCGCTCTTCGGCATGCCATCGAAGACGGTGCCACTCGATATGACCTGTTGCACGGCAATTCCGGCTACAAGGACCTGTGGACCGACTGCGGCCGCCCGGTATCCCGCGTGCATTGTTTCCCCCCCAGCGCCGGCGGAGTGCTTTATCGCCGGGCGGTCGGTCTCAAACAGGGGATCAAACGGGTGGTGCGTTGGGGTGGCCGCAGCCAGGAGGCCCGGGCATGACCGGTACCCCGGCGGGCGGCTCGGTGTTCAAGCCCGCGTTCATGCTCATGTCCGGCCGGGCTCTCGGATTCATCGCTGCCTTCGCCATCCCCGTGGTGCTGGTGCGCGTCTTCAATCAGACGGAGTTCGGCACCTACAAGCAGTTGTTCCTGCTCTACACCACTCTGTATGGCATCGCCCAAGTGGGCATGGCGGAGAGCCTTTACTACTTCATCCCGACCTCGCCGGAGCAGCGGGGCAGCTATATCGTCAACTCGTTGTGCGCGCTGGCCGTGTCTGGCGTGCTGTGTCTGGGAATCTTGTCGGCGGCATCTGGCTGGCTGGGCCGCTGGTTCCATAATCCTGGGCTGGTTCCCTACGTGCCAGCCATCGGCACGTACCTGATGTTGATGCTGATGTCCGCGGTCTTCGAGATCGTGATGATCACTCGCAAGCATCACAGGTTCGCGTTCGGTGCTTACGCGCTGTCGGACTTGGTCCGGGCCGGACTCTTCATCTTTCCGGCGCTGGTGTTCCATAGCATGACTGCGCTGTTCGCCGGCGCCGTAGCGTTCGCGATGCTGCGTTTCACCCTGGTGCTGAGTTACTTACGCAGCGAATTCCCGCGGCGGCCACCCTTCGTCCCGGCGCTACTGAAGAGACACCTGCTATATGCCATGCCCTTCGCGCTGGCGGTGTCCATCGAGACCGCCCAGGTCAACCTGCACATGTACGTGGTGTCGGCGCACTTCGATGCCGCTACCTTCGCCGTCTATTCCGTGGGTTGCCTGCAGGTCCCGCTGGTGGACTTCCTGATGACCTCGACCAGTAGCGTGATGATGGTGCGCATGAGCGAGGACATGCGCGAAGGGAGGCGTGACGCGGCGCTCGAGCTATGGCTGGATACCACCCGGAAACTGGCCATGGTGTTCGCAGCGATGGTAGGGGGGCTGGTGGTCACCGCCAGCATCCTCATCCCGCTCCTGTTCACCCAGGCTTACGCCGCGAGTGCGCCACTGTTCATGGTCTGGAGCATCAGCATGTTCTTCGCGGCCGTGATGACGGACAGCGTGCTCAGGGTCAATGCGGACACGCGGTTCCTGATCGTCCAGAACCTGATCCGGCTGGGGGTCGTGGCGGTCGCCATCTTCTGGTTCCTCGACCTGTTTGGCCTGATGGGTGCGGTATTGGTGACTCTCCTGTCCACGCTCACCGCCAAGGTGGTCGGCTTGTCGCGCATCTGCAGGCTCATGGGTTGCAGTCCCAAGGATGTGCTGCCCTGGAAAAGCCTGGCGGGCACCGCCGCCATCACCGTCGCCGCCATGGTGCCCGCACAGTTGTTGAAGCCCTTCTTGCACATGCCGTTGCTACCGGCCTTGCTCGTTACCGGCGCCGTCTACGGGCTGGGCTTCGTTTCGCTGCTATGGATCTGCGGACCGCTCAAGCCGGCGGAGAAGCGCATGGCGGCGCAATGGCTGCAATTACCGGTCACCTGGGTCACTGGCAACCGAGCCTGACACCGTCCATTAGAAAAGAACTTCGGAAGGAGAATCGATGATCCGTTCCATGGTCAAAGCCGCCGCGGCTGCCACGTTGCAGCGCACCGGCATGGCCGCCCTGATCGGTGCACATTCCCGCAAGGCCGTGACGCCGCTGGTGGTGGGATATCACCGGGTCGTGGATGACTTCGAGTCACATGCGCGAGCCTGCATGCCTTCGCTGCTCATCACCACCAGGACCTTGGAGAAACAGCTGGATTGGATCGGACGGCGCTACGAGTTCGCCGATCCGGACGGCATGGACGCTTGGCTGAATGGGGCGCGCCCCGACCATAAACCTGTGGCCGTGGTGACGTTCGACGATGGCTACCGCGATGTCTACGATCATGCCTTCCCGCTGCTGCGGCGAAAGGGTATCCCGGCCGTATTCTTCATGGTCACTGACCTGATCGGCACCAACGCCCTGCAGATCCACGATGAGCTGTATGTGCTCATGACCCGGGCGCTGCCGACCTGGAAGGAGCCGCGCAAGGACCTGGAACGGGTCTTGGCGCAGGCCAAGGTCAACAGTTTCACGCTCGCGGGTGTGCTGGGCGCACTGCACGATGCCGCCGGTGTAACCCGCGCGCTCTTGTCGGTGCTTACCCAGGCCCAGGTGTTGCGCATCATGCAAGTGCTGCGGCTGCAGGTCGGACCGCCGCGCGAAGACCAAGAGTTCGCGGCCATGGACTGGGACATGTTGGCGGAGATGCAGCGTCATGGCATGAAGATCGGCTCCCACACTCGCAGTCATGCCCTGCTCACCAACGAATCTGCGGAGAAGATCAGGAACGAATTGCGCGGTTCACGGCGGGCGCTGGAGAACCGTCTTGGCCCCGGGATACGCCATTTCGCCTATCCGGACGGGCGCTTCGATGCACTGGTGCTGGGCGCCATGGTCGATGCCGGTTACCGCTTCGGCTATGGCACTTGCCTGCACCGGCATGTCGAACATCCGGCGCTCACCATCCCGCGGCGGCTCCTTTGGGAGAAGTCCAGCCTGGATGCCTTCGGTCAGTTCTCGCCGTCTGTGATGAGCTGTCAGGTGAATGGCATCTTCGACTTCGCCGGTCGCCACTGCGGCGCCAGCCACATGGAAGGCATCTCCTAGGACCTGAGGAAGAAAATACTATGTGCGGTATAGCTGGCATCTTCAGCCCGGGCGAAAAGCATGTACATCCCGGCGAACTCAAGGTCATGTGCGATGCCATGGTGCATCGCGGCCCAGACGACGCCGGATACTACGTAAAAGGGCGCGTGGGGCTGGGGATGCGGCGCCTGAGCATCATCGACCTCAGTACCGGACACCAGCCGGTCCGCAACGAGGACGGCACCGTCTGGACGGTGCTAAACGGCGAGATCTACAACTATCGCGAACTGCGCGCCGACCTGGAAAGCCGCGGCCATCGCTTCTACACCTCTACCGACACCGAGGTCATCGTCCATCTCTATGAAGAATTCGGCACCGAATGCGTGAGCCGCCTGCGCGGCATGTTCGGCCTGGCGGTGTGGGACGCCCGACGTCAGTCTCTCTTCATCGCCCGTGATCGGCTGGGCATCAAGCCCCTGTATTACACCGAAGCGGATGGCCGCCTACTGTTCGCCTCGGAGCTCAAGTGCCTGCTGGAACTGCCGGAGGTGGAGCGCGAGCTTAACTGGGGGTCGGTCAACCACTTGTTCACCAGCCTTTGCACGCCCAACACCGAGAGCATCATCGCCGGCGTACATAAGCTTCCGCCTGGCCACTCGCTGACACTGCGGGCCGATGGCACCCGCAAGCTGGTGCGTTATTGGGAGGTCAACTTCACGCCGGATCACTCCAAAGCCGAAGAGTACTTCGCAGAACGGCTGCGGCAGATACTGGAGGAATCGGTCGACCTGCACCTGGTGAGCGACGTGCCGGTAGGCGCCTTCCTCAGCGGTGGATTGGATTCCAGTTCGGTGGTCGCCATCATGGCCCGCCGGAGCGACCGGCCGGTGAAGACCTTCTCCATCGGTTTCGATGAACAGGGCTTCAACGAGACCGATGCTGCGCGCCGGGTGGCGGAGCAATTCGGCACGGAGCACACGGAACTCATCCTGAAGCCGGACGTGGAGGCCATGGTCGAGGACATCGCCTGGCATCTCGACGAGCCGTTCGGCGATTCCTCTGCCATCCCTACCTATATGGTGTCCAAGCTGGCGGCGGAACAAGTGAAGGTGGTGCTCTCCGGAGACGGTGGCGACGAACTATTCGCCGGCTACGACAAATATCGGGTGGAACAGCGGGAGCGCCGTTACGAGTACGCGCCGGCACCCTTGCGCAAGTTGCTGGGGCTGATCGGTGAATCCATGCCGGAAGGGGCCAAGGGCCGGAATTTTCTGAGACATATCGCCCTGTCCGGCGCCGAGCGCTATCTCGATGCGTCGACGCTCTTCAAGGCAGACCAGAAACGCCGCCTGTTCCGCCCGGAATTCGCGCGCCTGCTGGCGGAACACGATCCTTGGCGTGAAGCGAGCCTATATCTCGATCGGCCGGACGGTGACTGGCTGTCCGCACTGCAACATTGGGACCTCAAGAACTACCTGCCGCTTGACATCCTCACCAAGGTGGATCGCATGAGCATGGCGCACTCGCTGGAGGCGCGGGTACCGCTGTTGGACCACAAGCTGGTGGAGTTCGCTGCCACGATCCCACCGGAGTTCCGGCTGCGCAACGGTGAAGGCAAGAGCATCTTCAAGCGCGCCATGCGCGGCATCCTGCCAGACGAGATCATCGACCGGCGCAAGCAGGGTTTCGCCGTGCCGCTGGGACATTGGTTCCGTGGCCGCCTTGGTAGCTTCGCCCGCGACCTCCTTTTGCCTTCCACCGGGCGTCGTGAGCAACTCTTCGACCGCGGCTACATCGCCGAGTTGCTCGGCATGCATGAGCGGGGCCGTGATCTTAACCTCCAGTTATGGACCCTGATCTCCTTCGAGCTTTGGTGCCGGCGCTTCCTCGACTCCCCGCGGCCTGCGCCGGCGCTCGGGTCACCGTCCATCCATCTCGGCATCGAACCCATCGCCGGCTCACTCGGCGCCTGAACCCATAACGCCAACCGACGGACTCCGCATGCAGACCAACAACGCTGAACGTGCCTTGACCGACATCGGCGGGACAATGCCCATGGACGTATCCCGAACCGCGCTGCCTGCGGCAAGGGCCGTATCGCACGACCGACGCGACCCGCTGATGGTGGTATACATCGCCGGCGACGGGCGCAGCGGGTCGACGCTGCTGGACCGCCTCATCGGCATCTATCCCAACGTATTCTCCTGCGGGGAATTGGGAAACCTGGTGCAATCCACGACCTCGGCCGAGCAATTCTGCGCCTGTGGTGCCCATGCCCGGGACTGCGATTTCTGGACCTCGGTGCTGACCCGCTGGAGCGCTTCTGTCCCGGATTTCACCGAACGCGAGTACCGCAGCTTGCAGCGGCGCTTCGAGCGCCTGCGGCGACTTTTCCGCCCCCGCTTCCCGCGGGAACTCAACGTCGAGAACCCGCGCTTCGCCCGTTATGCCGAGTACACCCGTTCGCTCTTCGATGCTATCGCTGACTTGTCGGGAGCCGAAGTGATCGTAGACTCCTCCAAGAGCCCGGCACGCGCCCTGGCACTGTCACGGGTGCCCGGCATCGATCTGCGGATGCTGCACCTGGTGCGCGACGTGCGGGGAGTGACTTATTCGCTCCATAAAGTGCGGAGCCGCAAGGCATCGGCGGTCAGGGTAGGCCTGCGCGACAACCTTCGCTTCGTCGGCACGTGGGCGCTCATCAACTATTGCTGTGAGCGCGTACGCGCGCGCCTGAGAGGCCCCAGTCTTTTCACCCGCTATGAGGACTACACGGCGGACCCGGACGGGATCCTGGCCGCGCTGGCGGATCTCATGGGTTGCCACCAGGCGAAGTATGCGGCCAGTGCATCGCGACTCATGCGGCAGGGTCACCAGGTGGCCGGCAACGACGCGCGCCTGCGGCCGGTGCAGACCATCTCGACTGATGAGGTGTGGCGACGCCAGTTCGGATTCGCCATGCGCAAAGGACTCTATCTCCTGGCACTGCCTCTGATGCTGCGGTACCGATATCGCCCTTGAGCAGAACTGTCTCCACGGAAGGAGCACGTCATGATTATGAAGAAGATGCGGCAGGGCCTCGCTGGTTCGATGCTGGCCCTGGTGGCAGCGGTCACGTCGGCCTGGGCATTTTCCCCGGCGCCACGCTATAGGGTCGTCGATCTCGGTACCTTGGGCGGCAGTGACAGCGCAGCCCTGGCCATAAACGATGAGGATCAGGTGGTCGGTTGGGCGGACACCGTGGATGGCAGTCACCACGCGTTCCTCTATAGCGACGGTGTGATGCAGGATCTGCAAACTCTGGCAGGTGGCGTCGATAGCTACGCCACCGCCCTCAACCAGCATGGCCAGGTGGCGGGCTACAGCAGCATCAACGCCTTCGGCCCGCAGTTTCCTGAGATCTACCAGGGATTCATCTGGGACCAGGACGGCATGAAGAGCCTGGGCGCGCTGTTCTGTCCGTGCTCGTACAACGATCGCTATGGCAAGAGTAGCGGGCGTGGCATCAACGACCATGGTTGGGTCACCGGCGACTCCGAGACCGCGCGCGGTAACTGGGTGGTGCATGCCATGCTGTGGCACGACGGAACCCTGGATGACCTGGGCGGCGGCGCCGGCGATTGGTCCATAAGCCGCCTCTTTGGGATCAACGATGATGGCGTCGCGGTAGGCGACTACGCCCCGGATGCCGGCGTGCAGCAAGTCTTCGATCGGGAAGCCAGCCTGTGGCGCGACGGCGTCCGCACCGGGTTAGGGACCTTGCCGGGATACAACTCCAGCACGGCGCTCGCGGTGAACGCCAGAGGCGCCGTGGTGGGATGGTCCGGCACCTATGACGGGACCAGTTCCCACGCTTTCCTCTGGCGCGACAGCAGCATGCATGACCTCGGCGCCCTGCGTCACGATTCCAACAGCGTGGCCTTGGCGGTGAACGACAGTGGCGAGGTGGTGGGGTGGTCCGGTGGCGATGCCCTCGACGGGCATGCCTTCCTCTGGCGCGCCGGCCGGATGTTCGACCTCAACGAGGCCATCCCAGAGTACTCAGGCTGGACCCTGCGCCAGGCCAGTGGCATCAACCGCCGTGGCGACATCGTCGGTACCGGCATCCACGACGGCCAATCCCATGCATTCCTCCTCCTCGCGGTGAACCCTCTATGACCATCATGGTTGATCAGGCGCATATCGACATCGGCGCGCCACGGGTGATGCTGGTGGCGGCGGGCCTGGAGATCCTGGGCGGGCAGGGGATCCAGGCCAAGGCGCTCGCTGAGGGCTTGCGCGAAGAAGGCTATGCCGTGAGCTTCCTGCCGGTGAATCCGGAATTCCCGCGGGGCTTCCGCTGGCTGCGCCGCATGCGATACGTCCGCACGGTGTTCAACCAACTCTTCTACCTGCCTAGTCTCATAAAGTTGCGCCGCAGCGATGTGGTGCACGTGTTCTCCGCATCGTACTGGTCATTCCTCTTGGCGCCGACACCGGCGCTCCTGGTCGCCAAGCTGTTCGGAAAGCGTGCGGTATTGCACTACCACAGCGGCGAAGCCGACGACCATCTTTCCCGTTGGGGTGTGCTCGTGCATCCATGGTTGAGTCTCGCAGATGAGATCGTGGTGCCGTCGGAGTATCTCCAGGATGTCTTCGCGCGTCACGGCTATCAGACACGCGTCGTGCGGAACGTCGTGGATATCCAGCGTTTCGCTTTCCGGGACCGCTCACCGCTCAAGCCCCGCCTGCTATCGGTTCGTAACCTGGAGTCCCACTACCGAGTGGAGGATGTGATCCGGTCATTCCCGTTGGTGAAGGCCGTTCACGCAGACGCGACCCTCACGGTTGCGGGTTACGGAAGCCAGGAGCGGCAGCTGAAAGAGCTGGCGGCCACCCTCGGTGTATCGGGGATCCGGTTCGTGGGGCGAGTGGAGCCCAAGGACGTCCCATCCCTCTACGCGGAGGCGGACATCTTCCTCAATGCCGCCGTCATCGATAACCAGCCGGTGTCGGTGCTGGAGGCTTTCGCGGCGGGCCTGCCTGTGGTGAGCACCGGCACCGGCGATATCACTGCGATGGTGCGGCATGGCGAAGCCGGCGTGCTGGTGCCCGCTCGGGATCCACAAGCCATGGCTCAGGCGGTATTGAAGCTGCTCGCGGAACCAGAACAGGCGCGGGCGTTGGCCAGGCGGGCCCGTGACGAAGTGGAACTCTACACCTGGAAACAGATCTCGGCCGAATGGGCCGAGGTGTATCGCAAGGAAGCTGCATGAAACTTGAGAACCTGCTGCGCGCTGACCTTTCGGACGTGGCCAGCCGCGGCTGGCAAGGAATTTGGCGCACCATGGATCGCATGGCGGTGTCGGCACCGGAAAGCGTGCGCAGCCTCGGGCTGTTCGGGCATCTAAGCTCCCAGCCGTCTCGCGGCGGCGGCCTGGACGATGTGGACCCCGCCCAGGCCGAGTATGAAGCCTTCGAGCGGGACACCGCCACACGCTTCTTCTTCGGGCCACGCGACACCCGGCTCGCGGAGCTATTCGCCTCTCGCCTTCCCGAAGCCCGGACGCGCGCCATCGCCGTCGCTGACGCCCTATGCCGCCGCAGCTTCAGCCTGTTGGGTCATCGCGCATTGTTCATGGGTGATGCCATCGATTGGCACCGGGACGTCGTGTCCGGGGCACGTGCGCCCATGGTGCATTGGAGCCGGATCAATCCACTGGACGCGGAGTCGGTGGGGGACAGCAAGGTCACATGGGAGTTGAACCGCCACCAGTGGCTTGTACACCTGGGCCAGGCGTACCGGCTGACCGGGGAAGAACGTTACGCACAGACCTTCGCTGCCAGCGTCCGGGACTGGATGCAGGAGAATCCGGTCGGCATAGGCATCAATTGGGCCAGCAGCCTGGAAGTATCGTACCGCCTCATCAGCTGGTGTTGGGCTCTCAATCTCTTCCGCGGTTCCTCCGCCCTGAGCCCAGAACTGTATTCCGACATGTTGGGATGGTTGCGGGCGCATGCAGCGCACGTGGAGCGTTATCTCTCGCACTACTTCTCGCCGAATACTCACCTCACGGGCGAGGCCTTGGGGCTGTTCTATGCCGGCGTCATCTTCCCGGAGCTGCCGCGGGCAGAACGCTGGCGCCGCCTAGGCAGCCGTATCCTGGTGCAGCAGCTGTCGCGCCAAGTGCATCCGGATGGGGTCTATTTCGAGCAGTCCGGCTGCTACGAGCGTTATACGGCGGAGATCTACCTGCACTTCATGATCCTGGCCGCCCGTAATGGCATCGCGCTGCCGGATGAAGTAGGTGAGCGAATCGCCTCCATGCTGGATCACCTGTTGGCCATATGCCGACCGGACGGCACCATGCCCCAGGTGGGAGACTCGGACGGTGGACGGGTACTGCCGCTGGCGCAACGCACCGCCGATGACTGCCGGGACGTATTCTCATTGGCCGCCGTGTTCTATGGGCGCAACGATTACGCCTGGGCCGCTGATGGTCTTACACCGGAGGTAGCCTGGTTCTTCGGCGCGGCGGGCTGCAAGTCCTTCGATTCCCTCGAGCCGGCCGTGCCCAGCTTGACACCTTCACGCTTGTTCCCCCACGGCGGCCAGGCAGTCATGCGCTGCGACTGGGACGAGGACGCCCATCATCTGATCTTCGACACCGGGCCCCTGGGCTGCCGCATAAGCGGCGGCCACGGCCACGCAGACCTCTTGGCCATCCAGTGCAGCGTGTTTGGCAAGCCGCAGCTGGTGGATGCCGGCACCTATTGTTATACCGGCAATGCCCATTGGCGGGATCACTTCCGCAGCAGCGCAGCCCACAATACGGTCACCGTGGATCGCAAGAGCCAGGCCGTTCCGTCCGGACCATTCTCCTGGCGAGACCGGCCCAGTGCGGAACTCCGGCATTGGTCTTCCACTCCTTCTTTTGATTATGCCGATGCCCAGCACAGGGCCTACCGGCGCCTCAAGGATCCCGTCACTCATCGTCGCCGCGTGCTGTTCGTGAAATCACGCTACTGGGTGGTGGTGGACGACCTTGCCGGCGCCGACGTGCATCAGGTCGACATCAACTTCCAGTTCGCGCCTCTCCGTCTCTGGCTCGGCAGCGACGGATGGGCGCGTTCCCAGGACGAGCACGGCAGGGGACTCTGCCTGCGGGCTTTCAGCGAAGTCCCCCTGCAGGCCGAGATCCACAAGGGCGCCGTAGAGCCGGTCCGTGGCTGGATTTCACCCGATTACGGTTTGCGGGTGCCTGCTCCGTTGCTGAGCTACTCGGCAGTGACCCGCCTGCCGTTCCGGGCGGTGACTGTACTGTTGCCGGTGCATAGCGATGCGGAAGAGCTGCCCGACGTGATGCCCGTGTACGCGGAAGACGGACGCATGAGCCTGGTGTTCGACGACGGGCGCGAGACGGTGCGTGTGGACGACCTGCAGGTGATGGTGGAGCGGGCGGGCGGCGAGTCGATCATGCCGCTTCCCCTGGCATGAAGAGGAGACCAGACGGATGTGCGGCATAGCCGGGATATTGAAGTTCCACGCTGATGAGGCGGTAGAGTACGCACGCCTGGACAAGATGCGCCGGGCGCAGAGCCACCGGGGACCGGATGCTAGTGGCGTGGTGATACGTGGCCGGGCCGGTCTCGCGCATAACCGTCTTTCCATCATCGATCTCGACCGCGGCCAGCAGCCCATGGCCGATGGCGCCACCTGGATCAGCTATAACGGTGAGCTCTATAACTTCCGGGAATTGCGCAAGGAGCTGGAGGCCAAGGGTTGCCGTTTCGCCACCGACTCAGATACGGAGGTGGTGCTGAAGGCCTACCGGGTCTATGGTGACGACTGCGTGCGCGAATTACGCGGCATGTTCGCCTTCGCCATCTGGGACCGCAAGCGTCAGAAACTGCTGCTGGCGAGGGACCGGCTCGGTATCAAGCCCCTCTACTATGCGCAGCGCACCGGCGAACTGCTTTTCGCTTCCGAGATCAAAGGCATCCTGGCGGCCGGAGGTACCAAGCCAGAGCTTAATGTGTCCATCTTGCCGGAGTTCCTTGCGACCCGGTACGTCTCCGGCGCGGAGACGTTCTTCCAGGGCGTGTCCAAGTTGCTTCCCGCCCACGTCTTTACCTGGACTCCAGAACAGGGGCCGCAGCTTCGCCGTTACTGGCAGCTGCCGGAGCGGGTCTCGGACCCCAAGGTGCCATTCGAAACACACGTTCTCGAGGTGCGCAGCCGTCTCGAGGAGGCGGTACGCAGCCATCTCATGAGCGATGTGCCCCTGGGCCTGTTCTTGTCCGGTGGCATCGATTCCAGCGCACTCGCGGGCCTGATGGCGCCCATGGTCAAGGACCCCATACAGAGCTTCTCAGTGGGTTTCGCCGAGCATGGCTTCAACGAGCTCGATTATGCGCGACAGGTAGCCAAGTCGGTGGGTGCCCAGCATCGCGATATCCAACTCACGGCAGACGATTATTTCCGTCTCCTCCCACGCATGCTCTGGCATGAGGATGAACCCATCGCCTTCACCTCGAGCGTCTGTCTGTACGCCGTATCGGAACTGGCAAAGCGTCACGTGAAGGTGGTATTGACAGGCGAGGGTGCCGACGAGCTCTTCCTCGGTTACAACAAATATCGTGTGACCGCGTGGAATGAGAGGTTGGGGCGGCCCTATTGGGCTGCGGTGCCCCCGAGCCTGCGCATGGGCATCAGCCGCCTGGTGCAGCGCTTTCCCCGCAAGCTGCGGCGCTACGCGGAGCGCAGTTTCCTCGGGCCCACACCGGGGGTGCGTGGGCTGTTCTACGAGAATTTCGCGGTCTTCCCAGAGGCCTTGCAGCAGCGTCTGCTGCGAGACGATGTCCCGCGGCGGGACCCCTACGTCGAGTCGCTGCGTCACTACGATCGAGCGCCCGGCGGCAGCCTGGAACGCATGAGTCATGCCGACATGCAGACCTACATGGTCGAGCTCCTGATGAAGCAGGACCAGATGAGCATGGCAGCTTCCCTGGAGAGTCGCGTGCCGTTCCTGGATCACCGTTTCGTGGAATATGTGGCCGCCATGCCCGCCAAGCACAAACTGCATGGGTGGGAGACCAAGGCTGTGCTGCGCGCTGCGGTCAAGGACGTGATCCCGAAGGAGATCTTGACCCGCGGAAAGATGGGCTTTCCGGTGCCATTCGGGCGCTGGTTGCGCGGTAGCTATTCGCCCTTATTGGATGACCTGGTGTTGAGCGAGCGGGCCCAGGCAAGAGGCCTGTTCGACTCCACTTACGTGCGGCATCTGGTGGACGAGCACCTCAGCGGCAACTGGGATCACGGCGAGCGGCTCTGGGCGCTGGTGAACCTGGAACTGTGGCAGCGCATGTTCCTGGACGGAGAGGCACCGGAAGCGGTGCTGGATGTGAAACCCATCACGGCTCAACGTGCGGCGGCCTGAACCTTAAGGTGTATCCGCCGGAGGATTGCGGAGTTCTCCGGATACCTCGCTTACAGCCCGGATGCCAAAGTCCTCTCGGTGTTACGCGCCTCGGGGATTCGCTCCGGGGGCCAAATATGTGAAAGCGGCATGCGAATCCTGTGGGTGAAAGTCGGCGGACTCTGGCCAACCAATACCGGTGGCCGGCTGCGTAGTTTCAACATCCTGTCGGAACTGGCTCGCGAGCACGAGGTATCGGTCCTCACCACCCATCTGCCGGGTGAGGACGGGGAGGCATTGAGGCGGCAATTGCCGCAGTGCAAACGGGTGCAGTCGTTCC
This sequence comes from Gammaproteobacteria bacterium, assembly GCA_035465695.1. Classification (GTDB taxonomy): domain Bacteria; phylum Pseudomonadota; class Gammaproteobacteria; order Natronospirales; family REEB76; genus DASUBN01. The sequence goes on along the minus strand of DATIVR010000131.1, from coordinate 3,981 downwards.
CCTTCGCCGCCCTGAAGTTTCGCGACCCGCGTTTCCCCCTGGTGCTGGCCCGTTCGTGGTTCTCGTCCATGCCGGTGGACGTCTACAAGCATCAGGTGCCGGAACTGCGCCGGGCGGTAGACGAGCTCCTGGTCTCTGGCGATATCGACCTCTGCATCGCTGACTTCGCGGTGGCTACACCGAACGTGCCGATGGATGGTCCGGTGCCGGTGATGTTCTTCTCGCACAACGTCGAATATCAGATCCTGAAGCGTTTGGCCGAGGCCCAGCTCGACCCCATCCGCCGTGGCTTGCTGACCATCGAGTGGCGCAAGATGCGGCGCTATGAAGCGGAGATCTGCCGCAAGGCGCGCCTGACGGTCGCCGTCTCCGCCCACGATCGGGACCTGCATCTGGCTGACGCGGCCGGGGCAGTCATCCGCGACGTGCCGACCGGTGTGGACGTGAGTTACTTCAAGGCCAATGGCACGCCGGAGAACCCCGTGGAGTTGGTGTTCACTGGCTCCATGGACTGGCACCCCAATGAGGATGCCATCCGCCACTTCATCAACGAGATTCTGCCGGCGATCCGCCGTGAAGTGCCCCATGCGCGCCTCACGGTGGTGGGCCGCAATCCGAGTGGCAGCTTGCGCCGTGATGCGGAACAAGCCGGTGTGGAAGTCACGGGCACGGTGGATGACGTACGTCCTTATATAGACGGTGCGGCCGTCTACGTGGTGCCCTTGCGGATCGGCGGCGGCACACGGCTCAAGGTGTTCGAAGCCCTTTCCATGGGCAAGGCGGTGGTGTCCACAGGCGTAGGCGTGGAGGGCCTGCCGCTGGCTCCCGGCAAGCACTACCTGAAAGCCGATGATCCGGCGAGCTTCGCCTCTGCGGTGGTGAGTCTGCTCCGGGACCCGGAGCGCCGCCAGGCCCTGGGCGACGCCGGCCGCCAGCTCACTCATGAACGGTTCGCCTGGCCCCAGGTGGCTCGCGTATTCGGCTCCCATTGCGAGGCCGCCCGTGGATGACATGCACCGCCCCGGCCTGCCACGCGTGGTGTTGATGTGCCACGACGGTGATCGCATCGACACCGAGGGTCTGTCGGCCTGGATCGCCAGCAGCATGGACCTGGTGGGCATCATCCGCATCAAGGAACGGCGCAGCCGCATGTGGCAGCGCATCCGCCACGAGATCAGGCGGGTGGGATTCTGGCGTTTCCTAGACGTGCTGGCGTTCCGGCTCCACTACCGCCTGGTGTGGGCGCGCCGCGATTCGGCCTGGGTAGACACCGAGATAAAACGGCTTCGGCGAAAGTACACCGTCACTCCCATGGGCGTCATGACCCTGGTGACCAGCGATCCCAACAGTGAATCCGTCAAGACCTTCCTGCGCTGGGTACGTCCCAACATCATGCTGGCCCGCTGCAAGACCTTGCTCCGGCAGGACGTGTTCGGCATCCCCAGTCACGGCACTTACGTGCTGCACCCCGGCATCTGCCCCGAATACCGCAACGCCCACGGCTGTTTCTGGGCTCTGGTGAACCGTGACAAACAGAAGGTCGGCATGACGCTGCTCAAGGTCGATCCGGGCGTGGACACCGGACCGGTGCTGCTGCAGTCCTCCTACGGCTTCGACGAACTTCACGAGTCCCATACCGTCATGCAGTACCGGGTGGTGACCGAGAACCTTGATGCCATCGCCGACAAGCTCAAGTCTGCCTGGCGCGGCAAGGCACAGCCGCTGCCGGTGAAGAAGCGCAAGTCCGCCACCTGGGGCCAGCCTTGGTTGAGCGCCTACCTCCGGTGGAAGCAGGCCGCGCGGCAGGAAGCAGCCCGATGAACCGCCTGTTGTCGCTCCTGTATCACGACCTGTACCGGACCAGCCCGGTGGAGAGCGGCTTTCTTGGGGCCGCAGCCGACCGTTACAAGCTGCCGTTGCCAGAGTTCGATTTGCAGCTGGAACGCGTGGCGGCCGTGCTTGACGAGGCGCCGGTATTGGTGACGGAACATCAACTCAACGCAGCCAGGCCACGAGTGACCATAACCGTGGATGACGGTGGCATCTCCTACTACACGGACATGGCGGACCGGCTTGAGGAACGCGGCTGGCGGGGCCACTGCTTCGTCGCCACCGGTTGGATCGGACGGGGCGGGTTCCTGCACACCCGCCATCTGCGTGAATTGCACCGGCGCGGGCACCTGATCGGGACTCATTCGGTGACTCATCCGGGGCGCTTCGCCGCCTGCACGCCGGTACAGATGTTGAACGAATGGCGCGAGAGCCGCGCCACTCTCGAAGAGATCCTCGGTACGGCGGTCACGGTGGCGTCGGTACCGGGTGGCTACTTCTCCCAGCAGGTGGCAGAGGCCGCCGATGAGGCAGGCATCAAGCATCTCTTCACTTCAGAACCCGAGAGCCTGGTGCGAAAAGTCGGCAGTTGCCACGTCTATGGCCGCTATACCGTCCGGCGCGGCGATGGCCCGGACTACGCCGCGCGGCTGGTGACGGGCGTGCCCACCGCTGTCTGTGGCGCCTGGCTGAAATGGAATGCAAAGAAATTACCGAAGGCGATCCTCGGCGCGGAGTACGCCGGGCTCGCCGCCTTGGCGGCGCGTTTCGAACGCAACGTCAGGCCTTGAGCGGATAGGGAAGCAAGAACTTACAGGAGGGTTGGATCCATGCGCATCAGCATATTCGGACTAGGCTACGTGGGTTGCGTCAGCGCGGCGCGCCTGGCGGAAGCGGGGCATCAGGTCATCGGGGTGGATGTGAACCCCGAGAAGGTGGCCATGGTCAATGCGGGCCGTTCGCCCATCGTCGAACCAGGCCTGGAGCCGTTGCTGGCCTATACGGTCACCACCGGCAAGCTGCGAGCCACTACCTCCAGCGCGGAGGGCATCGCACAGTCCGACTTGGCGCTCATCTGCGTGGGAACGCCGGGCCGCAGTAACGGCCAACTCAACGTCGACATCCTGCGCTCCCTCTGCGCGGAGATCGGCCGCGATCTGCACCAGAAGGATCAACCCTTCACCGTGGTGGTGCGCAGCACGGTATTGCCAGGCACCCTGGAGGACGTAGTGTTGCCGGCCCTGCGGGCCAATGTGCAACGCCGCCACCGGTCCCATATCAAGGTGGCGGTGAATCCCGAGTTCATCCGCGAGGGAAGTGCGCTCAAGGATTTCCTGCACCCGCCCTTCACATTGGTGGGCGCGGACGATGCCGAGACCGCCGCCAAGTTGCGCGAGGTCTACGCCAACGTCGAAGCACCGTTCGTCCACACCAGCATCAAGACGGCTGAGATGATCAAGTACGCGGCGAACACGTTCCATGCCCTCAAGGTGTGCTTCGCCAATGAGATCGGCGATGCGGCGCAGGCGTTCGGAGTGGATCCTCAGGAAGTCATGCGCATATTCCGCATGGACACCAAGCTCAACGTCTCTGAAGCCTATCTAAAACCCGGTTTCGCCTTCGGCGGATCCTGCCTGCCCAAGGACATCCGCGCCCTGACCTACGCAGCCCGCAATGCCGACGTGGAGATGCCGCTCATCAACCAGATCTTAGAATCCAACGAAGCCCAGGTGCGCCGGGCCGTGGAGTCGATCCTGGCCACGCACAGGAAGCGCATCGGTGTGATAGGCCTCTCCTTCAAGCCGGGCACCGACGATCTGCGGGAGAGCCCCATGGTGACCCTGGTGGAGACGCTGATCGGTAAGGGCCTGGACGTGAAGATCCTCGATCACAACGTGTCGGTGGCGCGCCTCACGGGCGCGAACCGCCGGTACATCGAGGAGGAGATACCGCATATCTCTTCTCTCATGTGCACGGAAGCCGCAGACCTCATCAATCACGCGGAAGTCATCGTGGTGGGCAACGCGGGCGAAGAGACGGATCTCGCGCTCGCCGCGGCCTCTCCCAACGTGAACGTGATCGACCTGACGCGCGGTGTCGCGCGCCGTAACCCCAGCGCACAGGTGGACGTGCCATGCCAACCAGCATCAT
>DATIVR010000130.1:0-28058 GCA_035465695.1 Gammaproteobacteria bacterium | reverse complement strand
ATTCCAACGTCTCCTTCGACATGTGCGGCTCGAGCGCGGCCATGTCGAAAGGCAACGGGGGCAGTTCGTGCTTCATGGCGTGTCCTTCCTGCTGCGAGATGGATATGGCGGGACTTGAAGAGCGACGTTAAACAGCGCGAGGGAAGAGGTCCGTGCGCCAGCGCACAAGCCTTCGCAACTGCGGTGATCACCCACCTTGATAGTCGTCCATCTCAACGCCCCAGCACGCGGATATCACACGCATGGCAGACGCACGACACGATGAGTGTCGTGTTACGCCTGAATTGAGCAGCGCAGCACAGTAGGCGCCGCGCCCGCGCGGCAAATTAGCCCTCACGCGTCGCGACCTCATGCATCGAGCAACCCTAACGTTGCCCGCGTCGCGCACAGGCCCTGACGTACCAGCCAGATGCAAAATCAGAAGGAGCAAACCATGAACCAGATCAAGACCTCACTGCGCACCGCCCTGATCGTCGCCGGAGTCTGTCTCGGCACCGCCGCGATCGCTGCCCCGACCTCTTCGCACATGCCGAGCCAGACCATGCCGAGCAGCACCTCTATGGGCGGCTCCAACAACGTGACCAGCGACCAGGACATCACCAAGAACGTGAAGTCCAAGCTGACGAGCATGAGCAACCTGAAGGATGCCAACATCAACGTCAGCACCATGGCGGGCAAGGTCACCCTCACCGGCACCGTCACCAGCAAGGACCAGGAGAAAGCCGCCAAAGCCGCCGCCCAGTCCGTGATGGGCGTGAAGAAGGTGGATGACGACCTCTCCGTGTCCAAGTCCTCCAGCGGCAGCAGCAGCGGCGGCGCACACTGAAGGAGACTGGCCGCCAATGAGAGCGGCCAGCACCTCTCTTCCGACAACCGCATCACCGACAGGGTCGAGTCCGAACTGCAAGCCGACCGCTACATGAGGCGCTTCGACCTCAAGGTGGTGACGGTGCGCGGAGTGGTGGCCTTGAGTGGCGACCTGCCCAATTCGGCGGCAGTACACCATGCCAAGGCCGTCGCCGAGCGTGTGGACGGAGTGAAGAGCGTGGATACGACCGGACTCACCGTGCCCCCACGGTGAGCGGTCCTAACCCTATGAGCGAGGTGACCAGGATATGAATCGCGACATGGCAACAGGCGAGTGGCAGAAGTTATCCGGCAGGATCAAGCAGAAGTGGGGCAGACTCACCGATGACGATCTCACCCGGGCGCAAGGCGACCGGGAATATCTGGTGGGCAAGGTCCACGAGCATTACGGCATCGTCCGCGAGAAGGTGGAGGACGACCTGGAGAACCTCGGCTACGGCGAACACGACGAGGAGGTAGACCTACGCAGCAGCGATCGTAGTGCAGCCGGGCGCATGGACGCTGCCGGCTATGCCAATGCCGGCGGGGGCAGCCTTGGCTCCGAGCAAGGCGGCAACCTGGACCGGGAGAGCCCGGCGGGGCGCAGCAGCAGCGGCTTCGGCACCGGCAGCACCAGCAACCGCGGCGAACCCAGCCAGAAGACGCGGGGTTCCAACGACCCCACGGTGGGGGACGAAAGGAACGAGGAGCAGAATCCGAGCTTGCGCGTGGAAGGCGAGCCGCCGCAGCCCGGCGGCGCCGGACATACCCTGGAGGCTTCTGCGGCCTCGGCGCGCTCCGGGCAAGCCGGCCGCAATTCAGCCTCCAAAAGCACCCGGCAGGACCGCGGCCGCGATCGCTGATCGGGCAACGTGACAATGTGACAGGCGCCGGTGGTGATCCCGCCGGCGCCTGTCTTCTTGGCGACTGAAATTTCCCTGAATCATTTTTTATTCGCAGAAATTCCGATGGGCAGGGACTAGGCTTCCAGCATCGCGATCCGAGGGATCGCTCCAAAGGAGAGGCCATGAAGATTCCCCTGCTCATGACCGCGCTGCTTGGCGCAGGTGCATTGATCCCGGTCAGTGCCGCCACCGCCGTCCCAACCGTGAGCAGCGGGCCGGCGGCCGACGTGGGCGCGCTGGAGCAACGCATCGACCAGTGGCTGGATGGCTATAACAAGGCAGACGTGGCGCGGATGATGGACGTGTTCGGCAGCGATTTCACCATGGACACCGAAGGCGCCCCAGGCACCCTGGACAAGACGCAGACCACGCATATCTATGACGGCGTGTTCGCCAAGTACGACACCCACATCGAGGGCGTCACCGACGAGTTGCGGGTGTCAGGCGACATGGCCTTCGATCGCGGGCACTACACCCAGACCCTCACGCCGAAAGGCGGCGGTGCCACCGTGGTGCACAAGGGTCATTTCCTCGAGGTCTGGGAGCGCCAGGGCGGCGTCTGGCGAGTGCAGCGCCTGATGGACATGTCAGACGGCGCACCATGAGCAGCTGCGGGGCACGGTGATGACAGACTTGCACACGCGCGGGGGCGGCGACCCGAAGTCCCGCGGCGATCCCGCCGATGTGCGTCCCGCACTGCCCGGCGATACTCCGGCGTGGCTGCGGATGCGCTGTGCGTTATGGCCGGAAGCCACGGTGGCGGAGCATCGGGAGGAGATCGCAGTCTACTTCGCCCGTGAGGCCCGCCTGCCGACTGCGACGTTCATGGCCTTCGACCTTTCGGGCGCGCCGGTCGGGTTCGCCGAGGTGGATATCCGTTCCGCCGCCGAGGGCTGCCACAGCGGCTGGGTCGCTTACCTCGAGGGATGGTACGTGGAGCCCCCGGCGCGCTTTCACGGCGTGGGCCGGGCGCTGGTATGGGCCGCCCAGGCCTGGGCTCAGGCCCAGGGCTGCCGCGAGTTCGCATCCGACACCCGCTTCCTGGATTCCGCCGGCGCGCAGGCGCACGCTGCCCTGGGTTTCACCGAGGTGGAACAGTTGCGCTGTTTCCGCAAGACGCTCTGATCCCAGTCGGTTGAATCGCCTCTGTCTGACGAGGCATCATCTTCCCCGGGGAAGCCGTCCGGCTGCCTGGAACATCGGGGAGACATAGATGAATTTCCATGTCCGTATGGATGCCATCAAACTCTCCGCACCGGAGGGGGCGGACCCCAACGGCGACCAGGCGAAGCTCCTGCTCAACAACGATCTCGCGCGGCGCCTCGGCGCGGCGCATGCCGCGGCACAGCGCAGCGTCGAAGCCTTCTGTCCGGCTTTCGGGCATGAGGCGGAACAGCAACACGGCGGGCTGTGCACCGGTGAAGGCTGTTGAGCCACGTGAGCGATCCCGCTGACCGGCAGCACCACTGGGAACAGGTCTATCGCGAGAAGGCCGAGGACGCGGTCAGCTGGTACCAGGCACACCCGCAGGTCTCCCTGCAACTGATCCGTGCTTGCACCAGGCCGGGCGATGCGTTGATCGACGTAGGTGGAGGCGCTTCGCGGCTGGTCGACCATCTGCTGGCGGAGGGCTTTACGGATCTCACGGTGCTAGACATCGCGGCTGCGGCTCTGGAGCGTGCCCGCGCCCGCCTGGGGAAGGCCGCAGCCAAGGTGCGGTGGCTCACGGCCGACATCATCCAGTGGCACCCTGAACGGCGATACGCCCTCTGGCACGACCGCGCAGTGTTCCATTTCATGACCGAGGCCCGGGATCGCGCGGCTTATGCGGCGAGGCTCCGCGAGAGCCTCGCGCCGGGCGGCCATGCGGTGATCGCCAGCTTCGCGCTGGACGGACCCGAGCGTTGCAGCGGCCTTCCGGTACGGCGGTATTCGCCCGACTCGCTGGCAGCGGAGATGGGTGTGGGATTCCGCCTGCTGGAAAGCCGCATGGAGGAACATCTGACGCCGATGGGCCGCTCGCAACGTTTCCAGTACTCGCTCTTGCGGTTCCAGCCATGACATCGCTGGAGACGCCGCGCCTGCGCTTGCGGCAGCTGGTGACGGAGGACGCGCCCTTCATCCTGGAGCTGCTCAACGAGCCTGGATGGCTACGATTCATCGGCGATCGCGGAGTACATGATCTGCAAGCCGCGCGTAGCTACATCGAGAAAGGACCTCAGGCCATGTATGCACGGCTGGGATTCGGCCTGTACTGCGTGGAGACGAGGGACGGCATGCCGCTCGGCATGTGCGGGCTGCTGAAGCGCGATAGCCTCGAGTACGTGGACCTGGGTTTCGCCTTGCTGGCACGCCATCAAGGCCGGGGTTACGCGCGCGAAGCGGCGGCTGCTTCTCTGGCGCAGGCGCGGGCGCTGGGCATGGAGCACGTGGCCGCCATCACCAATCCTGACAATGCACGCTCGATCAGCTTGCTGGAAAGCCTCGGGTTCAAGCCGGAGGGGCGCCGCCAGCTGACGCCGGATGCCCCGGAGGTATGCCTGTTCCTGTGGCAGGCAGTACCATCGACATGATGCGTGCCTGCACCATCGCCGTGCTGTTACTCGCGCTCTGCGCATGTGCAGCGCGGCGTGGCGAGATCCTGGGGCCGAGCCCGCTGGGATACCAGGACATTGCGTTCATCGAGGTGGGTGACGACGACTACTTCTGGATCGCGCCGCCGGTGAGCGGCCCCCACGGGGTGCCGCCGGCGCAGATGCAGGTACCCAAGGCGGGGGTCTGGGTACTGGAGGGCTGGTTCATCGTGGAGTCCCAATGCTTCACCCCCAAGGACCGGCCCGAGGTGATGGACCCCATCCTGCCCGAGACCCAGGACCAGCAGCCCATTTATATCCACGCCGGACACCGCTATCGCCTGGCCTGCAGCCCGACGCGAGTGGGTAAGTTCGAGCTGGAGGACGAAGGGGCGATCCCCACCGGCTGAGCGGCCTGCGGGGGCCTACTTCATCCGGCCGTCAGACGCACCGGGTATTTACCTGATACTCCGACGATCGTCCGCCCCGTTATGGTGTGTTCCAATCCTGGAGATCGGCAGGGACGACCGGTACGAGAGACGCCATGGAAAAGTCACAGCCCTTACATATCCTCCACGTCGAGGACGACGAGGTGGACGCTGAGTTGATCCGGCAGACGCTGCTGCGGTCCGACCTGGATTGCCGTTTGACCCTGGCCATGTCCCGCGACGAGTACCTGCGGGCGCTGGATAAGAGCGACGTGGACCTGATCCTCTCCGACAACCGCGGCTACGACTTCGACGGGCTGGAAGTGCTGCGCCTTGTGCGGCGCAATCACCCCTCGGTGCCGTTCCTCTTCCTGTCGGGTTCCTTCGAAGGCAAGGACCTGGAGCGTCTCAAGGCCGAAGGCGCCAACGACTGCCTGCTGAAGTCCGACGCGGAGGCGCTGGTGCCCGCCATCCACCGCGCGCTCGCCGGCAATTCGCCGGGACCCCGCGACTTTTACCTGCGCGGCCTGGAGCATCTGGTGCAGGTGATCCAGGAATTACCGGGTTGCCGCGACATGGAGGCGGTGGTCACCCGCCTGTGCCGCGCCGCCCGGCAGATGTCGGGCGCGGATGCAGCGGTCTTGTCCCTGAAAGAGGGCGAACTCTGCCACGTGATCGGCGAAGATGCCGTGACCCCCTATTGGAAGGGGCGCCGTTACCCCTGCAAGGAGACCGTCACCGGCTGGGTGATCGAGCATGGTCAGCCATTGGTGGTGGATGACATGGATGACCCGCGGGTAGCCGCGGTGTCCCATCGCAACAGTTACGTGAAGAGCATGGCGGTGGTGCCCCTGGGCAAGCCCGAGATCAGCGGTAGCCTCTCTGCGCTGTGGCGCGGCCGGCACCGGCCCACCGATGATGAGGTCAGGCTCATGGGCATGCTTGCCGACGCCGGCACGCTAGCCATGGAGAACGTGCGCAGCCACGCCGCGCTGGAACGCCAGCTCCGCGAGACCAGGCGCGATCTCGGCATGGTGACCAAGGAACTGGATGCGTTCAGCTATTCAGTGTCCCACGACCTGCGAGGGCCGCTCCGCAGCGTCAGCGGCTTCGGCAAGCTCCTGGCCAAGGACTACGAGGACCGCCTCGATGACGCGGGCAAGAACTTCCTGGCTTACGTCACCGACGGCACCCTGCGCATCTCTGGCCTGGTGGATGCACTCCTGGAACTGTCGAGGGTGGCACGCGCACCGCTGGACAAGGCGCAGGTGGACCTGAGCGCCATGGCCGGCGAGGTGGTGGCGGAGCTGCACCGGAGTGATTCCGGCCGCCGCTGCCAAGTCATCATCCAGCCTTCGCTGCATGCCCAGGCGGATCCGCGGCTCGCGCGGGTGCTGCTGGAGAACCTGCTGGGCAACGCCTGGAAGTTCACCTCTCGCCGCGCCGAAGCCCACGTGGAGTTCGGCAGCACGCCCGAGGCCGGCCATGACATCTTCTACGTGAAGGACGACGGCGCGGGCTTCGAGATGGCCTATGCCGACAAGCTGTTCACGCCGTTCCAGCGCCAGCACCGCCAGGACGAGTTCGAGGGTGCCGGCGTGGGCCTGGCCACCGCGCAGCGCATCGTGATGCGCCACGGCGGCCGTATCTGGGCCGAAGCGGTGGAAGGAGAGGGTGCCACCTTCTTCTTCACGCTCGAGGACGGGGCCGAAGGCTAAGGCAGGAGACTCTGCGGGTTCGTCGGGAGCGGTGAATGGCCGATGAAATGACGGGCCCCGGATCCGCGCCCCCTCCTGTACCGCGCCAACTGCGCCTGGTCTTCACCGTGTTCATCGCCGCGCTGCTCCTGTTGGCCGGCGTGGCATCCCTCGCGTATTACAGCACTGCCCAGAACGCCAAGAGCGCACGTTGGGTCGATCACACCTATCAGGTGATCGTGAAGACCGGCCAGGTCTTCGCTGACCTGCGTGGCGCCACCGCCACGGCCCGGGGCTACCTGATCACCGGCGATGCAAGCCTGCTCGGCCTCTACCGTCAATATGCCTCGGCGGTGCTTCCCGGCATCGATGCGCTCCGTCCCATGGTGGCGGACAACCCGGCGCAGCTGGCAGGCGTCGAGGCGATGCACAAGGTCACAGCCCAGGAATTGCAGGGACTCGCAGAGATGCTGCTGCGCCATCCGATGACGGCGGCCTCGAACAAGGTCGTGGCGACTCCGGTGACAGCCTCGCATCGCCAGATGGACGAGCTTGCGGCGCTGACGGAACAGATGGTCACCGCGGAGCGGCAGCTGCTGGCGACCCGTAGCGCCGAAGCGAGCCGGGGCCGGCACCTCACGCTATGGGTCATCGCGGCCGGCAACCTGGTGAGCCTGCTGGCGCTGCTGGCCTGCCTGTGGTTGCTGACACGCGAGATCGCCCATCGCCGTCGCGCGGAGCGGCACGTGAAGGCGCTCAACCATGAGTTGGCGTCAGGCAACGTACAACTGGCGGCTAGCAACCGGGAACTGGAAGGCTTCAGCTATTCCATCTCCCATGACCTGCGTTCGCCGTTGCGCGCGATCGATGGCTACGCCAAGCTGCTGGAAGCCCACATGGGCGCGGCCTTGGACGACGAGGCGAGACGTCTGCTGGGGCTGGTGAGCGACAACACCCGGCGCATGGCCGCGCTGATCGACGACCTGCTGGCATTCTCCCGCCTGGGACGCAAAGCCCTGGAGAGGGAGGACCTGGACATGACCGTCTTGGCCACCCAGTGTGTCGCCGAGGCATTGCAGGTGAGCGCGGCGCGGCCGCAGGTGATGGTGGCGCCACTGCCCCCCAGCCGGGGTGACCGTACGCTCATGCGCCAAGTGTGGATGAACCTCATCGCCAACGCCGTGAAATACAGCCAGGGGAATCCTGCGGCGAGCATCGAGGTGCGTGGCCGCATCCAGCAGGGCGAATGTGAGTACAGCGTGAGCGACAATGGCGTGGGCTTCGATATGCAGTATTATCACAAGCTGTTCGGAGTGTTCCAGCGCCTGCACGGGGTGGAAGAGTTTCCGGGCACCGGAGTGGGTCTCGCCATCGCGATGCGCATCGTGACCAAGCATGGCGGGCGCATCTGGGCGGACGCCGTCCCTGGGCAGGGCGCGACCTTCTTCTTCACATTGCCGCGCGCGGAGGACGCCAAGTGAGCGAGTATCAGCAGATCGACATCCTCTATGCAGAGGACAATCCGGCCGATGCGGAGCTGACGCTCTACACTCTCAAGACGCGCAATATCGCCAACAACATCGTATGGGTGCGTGACGGCGTGGAGGCGCTGGATTTCGTCAAGCGCCGCGGCCGTTACGCCACCCGTGTGGGCGGCCTGCCCAAGATGGTGCTGCTCGACCTCAAGATGCCCAAGCTCGACGGGGTGGACGTGCTCAAGGCCCTCAAGGCGGACGAGAGCACCCGGGGTGTGCCGGTGGTGATCATGACCTCCTCGCACGAGGAGACCGACCTGGTGAAGAGCTACCGGCTCGGGGTGAACAGCTACGTGGTGAAGCCGGTGGACTTCGACAAGTTCGCCGAGATGGTCACCGAGGTGGGGTTGTACTGGATGGTCTGCAACAAGACGCCGGGCCTGTAAACAGAAGAGCACGCGCGTCGTCGCCGCGCTCGAGGGAGCACATGCGATACACCGGTCTTTGGGTCGGGGGACTCGTTCCCTTGTTGCTCTGTGCCTGCGCAGGCGCACCATCGCATGACCGCGGCGCAGCCATCACGGCCCCGCAACCGCGGGACTGTGACGGGCTGTTCCCACACCAGGATGCACCGGCCTTGGACATCGGGGCCGGTATCCGGCCGGCTGGGCTCGCCGAGGCGGGCGGCCGCCGGCTGGCGTTGGCCCGTTTCTACAAGTGCCGTCAGGACAACCTCAGCGATCGCAACAAGTACCTGCAGGCCCTGGGCGAGCAGCTGCAGGCCGGGAAGCTGCAATTGCAGGCGGACGTGGCCTCCTACCAGCAGCGTATCGCCGCCGCGCAGGCTGCCTCCGGCGACTACAGATCCACGTGCCAGGTGCAGGGCCTGAGTCAGGTGCAATACCAGGCTTGCCTGCAACGCTCGCAACAGCTGAACCAGGAGATCGCGCAGATCAACCAGGTATATCAGGGACTGCAGCTGCGGAACACAGAACAGAATTCCAGGATCACCGCCTTCGACAGCGAGGTGAGCACCATCCCGGGCTCGATGCAGGCGGCCTACCAGGAGTACCAGGCTGCGGTCCGGGAACAGGAGCATTGGCTGGACGTGACCCGCGGCCTCATCGCCGCGCCGGCGAACCAAGGCATGGTGACGCGAGCGGACTGCCCTTCGGTGCAAGGGCCGCCCGCGACGCTCCCGGAGATGGATGCCATGACCGAGGCGCTGATCGCCTGCCTGCGGCGCATGCCGGAAACGGCGTTGGTGCCGCCGCCGCGGGTCCCGCGGGTGGAATCGGCGTCCAACTTGGCCGTCTCGGGTGGCCTTGATTCCGATGCCACAGCGGTATCTGATATGTCCTCCCATCGGCCGAGGAGCGCACCATGAGCCAGCAGATCGTGAACGCCGGCAAGGCTAATTTCGACCAGGACGTACTGCAGTCCCAACTGCCGGTGCTGGTGGACTACTGGGCCGAATGGTGTGCGCCCTGCAAGGCCATCGGCCCGCTGCTGGACGAGTTGGCCATGGAATACCAGGGCAAATTGCGCATCGCCAAGGTCAACATGGATGAAGACGTGCAGATCGGCCAGAAGTATGGCGTGCGCGGGATGCCGACCTTGATGATCTTCAAGAACGGCTCGGTGGAGGCGCAGAAGACCGGCGCCATGTCGAAGTCCCAGCTCACCGCTTTCATCGAAGCGAACCTCTGATCACATGAAGGAGAGTATGTCGTGAGATACCTATCGTTAGCGGCTTCCCTCGCCCTAGGACTGTCGGTGTCGGCGCCGCTGGCGCTGGCCGACCACATGCCCACTTCGCCGGCGGTGGTGCTCAAGGCTGCGCACATCTTCGACTCCGTTTCCGGCAAACTGGCCGATCACGGCGTGGTGGTGGTGCAGGACGGCATGATCACTGGGGTGGGGCAGGACGCCAAGATACCGGCCAATGCACGCGTGATCGACCTGGGCGATGCCACGCTCCTGCCGGGCATGATCGATGCCCATGTGCATCTGGATGGCGAGTTCTCCGAGGACTGGTACAAGGGTTTCTACGAGGGCGTGACGCGGTTCCCGGCCGAGCAGGCGCTGTATGCCGCCAAGTATGCCAAGGAGACGCTCGATGCCGGCTTCACCAGCGTGCGTGACGTGGCCTCCACCGATTACATCGCAGTGAGCCTGAAGCACGCCATCGACGCGGGCATCACCGAAGGCCCGCGCATGATCGTGTCGAACTACGCCATCGGATCCACCGGCGGCCATGCCGACAGCCAGGATCTGCCGCCCAACGTGGCGCCGCCCTATGGACCGCTGCAGGGCGTCTGCAACGGACCCGACGAGTGCCGCGCTGCGGTGCGCTACCAGATGAAGTACGGTGCGGGCGTCATCAAGTTCATGCCGTCCGGCGGAGTGCTCTCGCTTTCCGATCCGGTGGATGTCCCGGAACTGAGCCAGCCTGAGATGGACGCTATCGTCTCCGAAGCACATGCCTGGCATCGCAAGGTGGCCGCGCATTGTCACGGCGACCTGGCGGCCAAGATGGCGATCCAGGCCGGCGTGGACTCAATCGAGCACGGCACCTTCCTGCAGGACGATACGCTGAAATTGATGAAGGACAAGGGCGTCTACCTGGTGCCGACCCTGTACGCCAGCTATTGGGTGGGCCAGAAGGCCGATACCTATCCGCCGGCGGTGAAGGAGAAGGCCCTGAAAGCCGCGGCCCAGTCGCAGATCATGTTCCAGCACGCGGTGAAGATCGGCGTGCCCATCGCCTTCGGCACCGATTCGGCCGTGGAACCCCATGGACTGGACGCCCAGGAGTTCTGGTTGATGGTGAAGAACGGCATGTCGCCGGCCGATGCATTGATGTCCGCCACCGCCAGGGCCGCGCAACTGCTCTACGGCGAACATGGCCAGAAGAACGTGGATGCGCCCGTCGGCACGCTGCAGGTGGGCAAGTACGCCGACATCGTGGCGCTGCCGGGTGACCCCTTGAAGGACATCCATGCCACCGAGCACCCGGTGTTCGTCATGAAAGGTGGCGTGATCTACATCGGTGGCAAGTAGCTTGCCGACACGAGACGCCAAGACAGAGAGCCCCGCAGATGCGGGGCTTTCTTTTTCCGGTGACGGGGATGCGGCTATGTCAGTCGTCGTCCCGATGCTGAAGAGTGATGCGCACCGCGGGATGGCCGATGCGGAGCGCCGTGACGCCTTTGGGATGCACGTCGTCGAAGGCATGCAACGCCTGCAACTCCGCGTCCGACTGCTGTTTGAGGGACTGGAAGAGCAGTTGGTCCGCGGCAGAGGGCTTGGCGTAAGAGCCTTCCACGCCCCAGATGATGGAGCCCAGACGGGCCTGCAATGAAGCTGGGTGGGCCAGTGATTCCAGGTAGCCGTCATAGGTGGGCACCACCAGCCTGGCGGCGATGTCCTCCAATTGCGCCAGTCGGGCGGCATCGGCGGGATGCTTCTTGAATTCCTGGCGGAGTGCGTCGATGCGTTCCGCCGCATTGGCCAGGAGTCCCAGTTGCTGCTGCACCTGCGCCAGGAAGGTCTGGCGCGCCGCCAGGTCGGCCATGCTGGTGGTGATACGGGGATCCATCTTCACTTCGAACTCCCGCGTCTCGCGGCGGTTGCCGTCGGTGAGGGTCACGCGATAACGGCCCGGCAGCACTTGCGGGCCGGGTATGGCCTCGTCGCCCTTGCCCACCGCGGCGGAACGCAGGTCCCAGACGAAGAGATTGAGTCCCGCATGGGTGGTGAGAGTCGGGGCAGCGGCATCAGCATTCTTCTCGCCCGTTACCGCGGAATAAGAGACGATCTCGTGGCCCTGCAAGTCACTGAAACTCAAGCTCAATCTGCGGCCTTTCACCAGCGGCTGCTTGAGGGAATAGAACACGCTGGCCCCTTCGGCGGGATTCACGCCCATGCCGTACTGGCCGGCGCTGGTGTCTTGCTGGATGGGGGTGATGTAGCCGGTGCCCGGCGTGTACAGCCAGAGGTCAGCGGCGCGGGTCTTGGCGCTGATCTCCCGCAGCGGCTGTAACTGGTCCAGCACCCAGAAGGCGCGGCCATGGGTGGCAGCGGCGAGGGAATCCTGCTGCGGTACCACCGCGAGGTCGGTCACCGCACTGTGCGGCAGGTTCTGTTGCAGTGACTGCCAGTGCACACCGTCATCGTTGGAGAACCAGGCGGCGGTCAAGGTGCCGGCGAAGAGCAGGTCGGGATCGAGCCAGTCCTCACGCACCGTAAAGCTTGACGTGTCCACCGGCAAACCCTTGACGATCTTGCGCCAATGGACGCCATAGTCATGGGTCTCATAGATATAAGGTGCGAAGTCATCGAGCCGGTAGCGGTGCGCAGCCATATACGCGGTGCCGGGCTGGAAACGCGAGGCGTCGATGGTGTTCACGGTGCTCCATGCCGGCAGATCCGGTGGCGTCACGTCCTGCCAGTGGCCACCGTCATCCTGGGTCACCCAGACCTTGCCGTCATCCGTGCCGGCCCACAGCAGGCCCTGGCGGAGCGGCGACTCGGCCAGCGCGAACACCGTGTCGTAGTACTCCACCGAAGTGATGTCCTTGTGCAGCGGGCCCCCGGAAGGCTGCTGCTTGCTCTTGTCGTCGCGGGTGAGGTCGGGGCTGATCTCGCTCCAGTTCACGCCGCCGTCCACGCTCTTCATGACGTACTGCGAGCCGTAGTACAGCGTATCCGGCGCATAGCGGCTGGCGACCAGAGGCGCCGTCCATTGGAAGCGGTATTTCAGGTCAGCGGCGCCGCGACCAGTGGCTTCGTCGGGCCACGGACCCAGGAAGGTCTTGAGGCCGGTACGTTCGTCGAGCTTCTCCACCATGCCCGTGGGTCCGGCGCTGGAATAGATGATCCACGGCTGACCGGGCACCGGCACGCCGTAACCGGACTCCCATTGGCCCACCACGCGCCAGTCGTGCTCATCGAGGCCCCAATCGCCGTTGGCGCTGTTGGCACCGACGGTGCAGCAGTCCTGCTGGGCGCCATACAGGTGGAAGGGAAACTCATCGTCCACGTTCACCCGGTAGAACTGGGCGGTGGGCTGGTTGTCGATATCGGACCAGGAGGTGCCGCCATCCAGGCTTATCGCTGCGCCGCCGTCGCTGCCGATCTCCATGACCTTGGGGTCACTGGGATCGATCCACATGGCGTGATGGTCGCCGCCCTGCATCCACTGGTTCTTGAAGGTCTTGCCGCCATCCTTGGAGATCATGTAGCCAGGGGCTTCGGTCACGAACAGGCGGTCGGCGTCCTTGGGATCCACGGTGACGCGGCTGAAATACCAGGCACGCTGATTGAGGTCGCCCTTGTGGTAGAGCAGTTGCCAGTGCGCGCCGCCATCGTCTGAACGATATAGGCCGCCGTCCGTGGCTTCCACCACCGCGTACACGCGGCCCGCCGCAGTGCGTGGCAGGGCAATACCGATGCGGCCCAACAAGCCTGTTGTCATGCCGGGGTTGCGGGTGATGTCGGACCAATGTGCGCCGCCGTCGCTGGTCTTCCAGATGCCGCTGCCGGGTCCGCCGCTGGTCAGGTTCCAAGGACTGCGGGATACCTGCCATAGGGCGGCGTATAACGTCTTCGGATCGTTCGGGTCCATGGCGAGGTCGCCCACGCCGGTGTCCGCGTCCACGAACAGCACCCGCTGCCAGTGAGTACCGCCGTCATGGCTCTCATATACGCCACGCTCGGTGTTGGGTCCGAAGAGATGCCCCAGCGCGCCCACGTAGACATGCTGCGCGTCCTTCGGGTCCACCACGATGTTGGAGATGATATGGGTATCGGCCAGACCCATCGGCCGCCAGCTCTTGCCGGCGTCGGTGGACTTCCACACGCCGTCACCGGTCAGCACGTCACCGCGCGGGAATGGTTCGCCCGTTCCGGCATAGATGATGTCAGGGTCGGAAGGCGCCACTGCCAGCGCGCCCACCGGACCCATGTCCAGGCAGCAGTCGCTCACGTTGGCCCAGTGGTGGCCGGCGTCGGTGGTCTTCCAGATGCCGCCACCGGCCGCGCCCATGTAGAAGACATGCCCGTCGCCCGGGATGCCTGCCACCGCATCCACTCGTCCGGCACGGAATGGGCCCACCAGCCGCCACTGCAGCGCCTGCAGCCCTGGGTCGGGAGCAGGCAGCGCGGCGGCCAGGGCCGGTACGGCGAACAGCAGCGTGGATAGGCAGGCGAGGGTGATGCGCACGGGGGGCTCCGGCCAGATATCTACTATGACTATAGTACTTTAATCCGCGGCGCGACAATGGGTGGGAATCGGGTGGGTCACGGGAGCTACGCTTGGCTTCGGCGCTGCATCCGCCGTTCCCGTTCGCCGATCAAGGCCGCTACTTCTCCTTCAGCTGATGGCTGTCCTCGGCCGTCAGATCCAGGCCATACAGTTCTTTGAATTTGGCGATCTTGGCCTGGGAGACCCGGGAGAAGGCCGGCTTGCCCTCGAAGGCATGCAGCACGATGCCCTCCAAGAGGTCCCCCAGGGTGAGGTCATGGTCCTCGGCCACCGCCTTCAGCACCTTGAGCAGGCGCTTCTCGATGCGTATGCCGGTCTGGACTCGTTGTATCTCGCGGCCAGCCATGAGAAATACTCCTGTATGTACCTATGTACTTTAATATAGATGGGGCGCGGCGCAAGGCAGGCGCCCCGCGGCTTAGCTGGCGACACAGCATGGCTATATTCCATAATCCGATCGAATTAGTTACGGGCCATCCGCCGGAGATATGGCAAAATCCCAGGGGGAGCAGCCAAAGCATGTCGTCCAACAGACCCATCAAATCCGACTCGGACCATGACGAGCGCCGTAGGCATCCACGGCTGCGTCGGGAAGAACGCGCCGTGATCCGCCAGCTGAACATCAGCGGCGAAGATGTGACCGTATCCAAGTATTACTGCACCACGGTGGATATCTCCCCCGGCGGCGTGCAGATCCAGACCAAACGCGCCTTTCCCCTCGGAGAGCAGGTGGAGCTCACCGTGAACCTGGAGGGTCATCCGACCGCGTTCAATCTCTCCGGCGTGACCCGCTGGATCGCCCCCTCCAAGGGCGAACCGGGATATGTGCTGGGCATCGAACTCATCACCGACAACAACATCTCCAACTGGCGCCGTCTGTTCAACTGAACTGCCGGACCCATCCTAGCGAAAGGCCTGTATGAACTGGTCCACCGAAGACGTCGGCAAGCTGATCCTGCGGGTGCTGGTGGGGGGGCTTCTGGTCCTGCATGGCTTCCACAAGCTCATCACCGGGCCCGGAGAAGTAAGCTCGATCCTGGCGGCCCATGGCGTGCCGGGCTTCCTGGCCTATGGGGTGTACCTGGGAGAGGTGGTGGGCCCAGTGCTGATGATCCTGGGGGTCTATACCCGGGTCGGGGCTCTGCTGGTGGTGGCCAACATGCTGGTGGCGGTCCTGGCGACCCGCGGCCTGAACGTCTGGCACCTCAACGAGCATGGCGGCTGGGGCATCGAACTCGAGGCCTTCTATGGCGCCGGAGCCTTATGCGTGGCACTCTTGGGGGCGGGGGCTTACAGTGCTGCCGGCAAGGGCGGCAAGTTCAACTGACGCCGCCCCTTCGCCGTAAGGCGGCCGATCTCTTAAGGGAGAGCCGCCATGCAAGACGACCGCCGTAACACCCTGAAAGCCATCATCCTCGGCGGCATCACCGCCGGCAGCGTGGACATCTTTTCACCCGCGCTGATCTATCTCGTCAGTCCTGTGCTCATCTGCAAGGCTATCGCCAGCGGCCTCCTGGGCAAGCCGGCCTTCTCCGGCGGCTGGGGAGTGGTAGTGCTCGGGCTGCTGCTGCAATGGGCCATGTCCATCATCATCGCCGCCATCTTCGTGACCGCCTGGAAGCGCCTCGCATGGATGCGCCGCGACTGGCGGCTCACCGGTCTGCTCTACGGCGTACCGGTATATCTGGTGATGACCTACGTGGTGCGGCCGCTATCGGCGGCCTGGCCGCCGGCGGACTACAGCAAGCCCATCGACTGGATCAAGGTGGGGGAGAACCTGCTGGCGATGCTGCTGTTTGGTCTGATCCTGGCCTGGTTCGCGCGGCGCTTTCTGACCCGACGTCCCGCCTGATGCCTTAACCGTAGCGCACGAACGGACCGTAGGCAGTACCCCGGTCAGCGGCCGCCTGCTTGTATTCCAGGAGCGTGCCCCGGTGGCCGTTGGAACAGGTGATGCTGTCCACGTCCTTGAGCCGGTAGAACACCCGAGCCGGGACCTCCACCTGTTGTGGCGGATCACAGAGCCGGCAGCAGACCGCTGTCTCCCTCTGCGGCAGGTGATTCTCGCGATGCTGTCCGTGGATGGCAGGCATGGGGCCAGTGTAGGCGGCTGCCCGGGACCGACGCAGTCAGATGCGGCCTACCGGCCCTGTAAGCCGTCCCGTACGGCAGAGGTGGGGAGCAGGCGAGCCCGGTGGGTGTACTATCGAAGTCCCTCCCAGCGGGGCCAGAAGGGGTCAGACGATGAACACCGTGATCATGGACGTGGATGTGCACATGAACTGCCCTACTTGCGGCAAAGCCATGACCAAGAAGCTGCGCTGGCTGGAGCAGAATCCCACGTTCAAGTGCGAGGGTTGCGGCAAGCAGCACGAGAAGTACGGCGACCAACTGATCCGGGTGCGCCGCGAGCTGAACATCGCCGACGACTCCGAGCGGATGTCCAAGCACTACAAGATCAACCTCTAGGCCTTGTCGGCGAGCTTCACGTAGCTCCGTTCCCCGGTCGCAGCGTCGTACCAGACCTCCATGAGCGCGCCCGTCTCGGGGTCGACGAAACGTTCACCCGTCGCCGATCCCCGCGCCGTCGCCGCGGTCTTGGGCTGCTTGTAGCGCCAGCGTTCGAACACGGTGCCGAGCGTCAGCAGGACGCCGAACATCAGCAGCGGGAACGCATTCTCGGGCTGCGCGAACAACAGCAATACGCCGCCTCCCAACATCAGGATCGCGAACCCCAGCACGACCTTGCGCAGCATCAGGCGGATTTCTCGAGGATCACGGCGGTGCCGTAGGCCACGATCTCGCTCATGACCTGGCCGATCTCGGAGGAGTCGTATCTCATCATCACGATGCCGTTGGCACCCATGGCTTGCGCGTTCTGCACCATGCGGTCCACGGCATGGCGGCGCGCCTCCTCCAGCAACGTGGTGTATTCGGTGATCTCGCCGCCCACGATGGAGCGCAATCCGGCCATGATGTTGCCGCCCAGGCCCCGGCTCCTCACTACCACGCCGAACACCTGTCCCTTCACTTCCTTGACCCGGTAGCCGACCACGTTCTCGGTGGTGGTGACGATCATGTGCAACTCCCGATGCGGACGGATTGCCCGCCGATGCCGAGATTCTAGCGCCGTTTGCCGATCACGGCTCTTCCACCACGGCGGGTGCGGCCTTGGCCTTGGCGGCAGCGCCGAAATAGAGGATCAGGCACACCGCCGCCACGATGATGGCGCCGGCGAACGCTATACGGGGGGTGATGGACTCCCCGGCGAAGGCCCAACCCAGCAGCACCGCGATCACCGGATTCACGAAGGCGTAGGTGGACGCCCGCGCCGGGGTGGTGACCTTCAGCAGCCAGACGTAGGAGGAGAAGCCCAGCAGCGAACCGAAGATCACCAGATATCCCAAGGCCAGCAGTGATTTCGGCGTGACGGCGGCAAGATGTAGGGCGGCGCCTTCGCCGGTGACGAGGCCCGCCAGCCACAGCAGCGCGCCACCCGCCAGCATCTCCATGCCTATGCCGAGGAAGGTGGAGTCAGGCATGGCCGCTCGGGGCGCATAGAGGGACCCGACACCCCAGGCCAGGGTGCCGGCGAGCAGCATGGCGATGCCCATGGGATCCGCATGGTCCGGCGCGTGGCCGCCGGCGGGGAACACCAACACCGCGAGTCCTGCCACGCCGAGGGCCAGGCCGGCGAGGATGGGCAGGCCCGGGGTGCGGCGCTGATCCAGCGCGTTCAGGAGGACCATCCAGAACGGCACCGCCGCCACCATGAGCGCAGTGATGCCGGAAGGTACCGTCTGCTCGGCGGAGGAGACGAGCCCGTTGCCGCCCAAGAGCAGCAAGGCGCCCAACACCGTCGCGCTCTTCCAGTTGGCGAGGGTCGGCTTACCGGCGCCGCGGGCGCGCATCAGCGCATAGAGCAGGGCACCGGCGATCAGGTGGCGAGTGCCGGCCATGAAGAACGGCGGCAGGCTCGCCACCGCGAAGCGTATGGCGAGATAGGTGGAGCCCCACAGCACGTACACCGAGGCGAAGCCCAACACCACCTTCCCGGGAGCGGCATGGGCGTGGCCGTTCATGCCGTCTCCGGAGCGGCCAGGCCGAAACGTGCGCTGAGCTCGCGCCGGCCTGTCGCCGTCAGGCGCAGTGCGCGGCTGTCGAGGTCACGGGTCACCCAGCGCCGCTTGTGCGCCAGCTTGAGCAAGGCCGCTCCAAGTGCGCCGGCCACATGCGGCTTGCGCTCGCTCCAGTCCAGGCAGGCGCAGGCGAAACGACGCCGCTCTGCGCGCACGGCATCGAGATCGAGACCCAAGGCCGCGAACGCGCGCTCTCCGGTCGAGGTGACCTCGTATTGCCGGCCACGTTCTCCGAGCCAGCCGAGTTGCAGCAGCCGCTGCAGCCAGGCCACCGCCAGCGCGCCGGCCATGTGGTCATAGCAGGTACGGGCGGTCCGCAGGCGCGGCGGCGTACTGGGCTCATAGCTGGGATGCGGAGTGCCGGCCAGCACAGTGAGCGCCTCCAATGCCGCGGCCACCTCGGGACCTTCCAGGCTGTAGTAGCGATAACGCCCCTGGGTCAACACCTTCACCAGCTTCTGGCTCGCGAGACGCGCCAAATGCGCGCTGGCGGTGCTGGCGCTGACTTCGGCCACGGCTGCGAGCTCGGTGCCGGTACGGGCGTGGCCGTCCATCAGGCAGTACAGCATGCGGGTACGCGCGGGTTCGGCGATGGCCGCGGCGATATGCGACACGGGCGAGCTGCCCAAGCGTGATTTCATGCTTTCATGCTAGACGAAGTATGCCGGCGGCTCAATCGCGACACTGGCGACATCTTACCTAGCCGCCCGGAGCCCTCCCATGGCCAGATTCGCGCGATTCCTCTGGATTCTGTCCCTGCTTTCACCCGCCGCACTGGCGGGGCCCATGAGTTATCACACCGTCGCCGTGGATGGAGTGAAGGTGTTCTATCGTGAAGCCGGACCGGCGGACGCGCCCGTGCTGCTGTTGCTGCACGGGTTCCCCACCTCCTCGCGCATGTACCAGGGCCTCATGCCGCTGCTCGCGGACCGTTATCACCTGATCGCGCCGGACTATCCCGGCTTCGGTCTGAGCGAGGCGCCGCCGGAAGACCGCTTCGCCTATACCTTCGACCACATCACGAAAGTGATGGATGACTTCACGCAGGTGTTGGGGCTCAAGCGTTACAGCCTCTACATGTGCGATTACGGCGGTGACGTGGGTCTGAAACTCGCCATCGCGCACCCGGAGCGGGTGCAGACGCTGATCGTGCAGAACGCGAACATCAGCGAAGAGGGCGAGTCCCCGCTATGGGCGATCCGTCGCGCCTACTGGGCGGACCGTGCGGCCTACGAGGGCAAGATCCAGGCGAACCTGTCCTCGCTGGACGCGGACCGCGGACGCCACGTCGGTACGTCGCCCCATCCTGAGCGCTACAACCCCGATGCCTGGAACGACGAGTACGCCTTCCTGAGCCGTCCCGGCGAGGAACAGATCCAATTGGATCTGTTCTACGACTACCGAACCAATCAAGCCGCGTTTCCGGCCTGGCAGCAATGGCTGAAGCAGCATCAACCGCCCACCCTGGTGCTGTGGGGGCGCTATGACACTTCCTTCACCATCGACGGCGCACTGACTTACGCCAAGGCGCTACCGAACGCAGAGGTGCATCTGCTGGATGCGGGACATTTCGCGCTGGACGAGGCGACTCCGGAGATCGCGCAGTTGACGCGCGATTTCCTGGATCACAACGTGAAGTGATCAGGCCTTGCGGCGTGTCCAGATCCAGTAGATGGGCAGGCCCGCCAGGATTATGCCCAGGTTGAGTGCGGTGAGCCCCGGCTGGCCGCGGAAGTGCTCGTAGTAGGTGTCGCCGATCACGATGAAGGTGCCCAGCACGAAGATCGCCGGCACCAGCGGATAGCCCCAGACCTTATAAGGCCGCTGCAGGTCTGGGCGCTTGCGGCGCAGGATGAACAGTCCGATGACCGATAGCGCCAGGAACGGCCAGATGCCGAGCACGTAGGCTTCCGCGAGGTCGAGGAAGTCCCGGAACATGAGGAACACGATCGCCAGCACCCAGGTGAATGCGATGGCCACGTATGGAGTCTGGAAGCGCGGATGCACCTTGCCCACGGACTTGAAGAACAGCCCGTCCTCGGCCATGGCGTAGAACACCCGCGGGTCCGAGAGCACGCTACCGTTCAGCGAGCCGAAGGTGGATACCATCACCAGCGCGGCGATCACCGCCACTGCGCCATGACCCATCACGGTGGAGATGGCGTCGGCCGCCACCGAGTTGGAGGACGCGAGCTTGTCGAAGGGCAGCGCCACGGCGAAGGCGGCGTTGAGCGTGAGGTAGACGGCGAGCGCGGCCAGGGTGCCGCCGATGAGCGCACGGGGCAGGGTCTTCTGCGGCTCGCGCATCTCGCCGGAAAGGGTGGTCAGGTTGGCCCAGCCATCGTAAGCCCACAGCGAAGCCACCAGCGCCACCCCCAGGCCCGACCAGAGGATGCCGCCGCTGCCGGCCCCCATGAGGTTCCCGCCCTGGCGCGGCGCGAAGACGAACAGCGCCACCGCCAGTCCGCTCAGGCCTATGAGCTTGGCTCCGGTGGAGAGATTCTGTACCCATGCACCGAGGCTCACTGAGTAATAGCTCACGCCGCACAGCAGCGTGACCAGCAACATGGCGAGCAGATGCATCTCGAAGTGCGTGAGTCCGGTGGCGGCGCCGAAATAGTTGGCGAAGGTGATGGCCTGGGCCGCCCAGGAGTTGGGTGTGGTGACAAGCCACATCCAGCCGAACATGAAGGCCAAGGCGGGCCCGAAGGCCTGGCGCAGGTACACGTATGGACCGCCGGCGTCGGGGAAGGCAGCCGCCAGTTCCGCCGCTGACAGCGCGCCGAACAGCGAGATGAGCCCTCCCAGCACCCACACCAGCGCCACGCCCGAGAGGCTGCCCGTCAGCGCCGCCACGGATGAGGGCACCGTATAGATCCCGCTGCCCACGATCACGCCCACGACCACGGCGGCGCCGGTCCATGCGCCGAGCTTGCGCGGTAATTTCTCGGTGGCGGTGACGGCGTGCATACGGTATCGACTCCCGGAGGCAGGAAAAAATCCCTCAGCAGCCTAGCGGATGTTCAGCCGCGGGGATAGCAGCGGCAGTGCCTCGGCACCGGTATCGGGGGAGTCCTGGAAGGATCGGGCGAGGCGACTGTAAGGCCGCGTGGCAGGACAGGGGGACGCCATCGCCGGCTTGGTAAGATAGAGGCATACCGCCACCCGGAGTCCAAAGCCATGCACTACCTGGGCATCCTGCTCGCTGCCGTCGCCATGTTCGCCTTGGGCGCGGTGTGGTTCTCGCCGGTGCTGTTCATGAAGGCCTGGATGCGCGAGGCCGGCATGGACCCGGCGCAGAAGCCGGATAGCCGGCAACGGCTGCGCATGCTCGGCCTCACCTTCGTGCTGCTCCTGATCGCCGCCGTGGCCCTCGACAGCTTCGTCGCCAACTGGTCGGCGGGCGAGGGATTCTGGCATGGCCTGTGGGTCGGGCTCATGGGCGGCTTGCTGGTGGCGGCCGCCACCGGCATCAATTTCCTGTTCGAGGGACGCAGCCTGAAGCATTTCCTCATCAACGCGTGCTACGACGTGCTGGGCTTCTGCCTGATGGGCATGATCCTCTCGCTGCTATGAATTGGCGACTTCCGCAATTGGGAGGCCGATAGGCCAGATGAGCCGCCCTTGCGCCGCAGCGCTCGCCGACTGGTGCCGCTCGCGCAAGCGGCTGGTGGTGCTTACCGGCGCCGGTTGCAGCACCGACTCCGGCATCCCCGACTACCGCGATCACTCGGGCAACTGGAAGCGCAAGCCACCGGTACAGCAGAAGGATTTCGTCGGGTCCCACGCCACGCGCCAGCGTTATTGGGCGCGCAGCCTCGTGGGATGGCGGCGGTTCTCAAAAGCCGCGCCCAATCCGGCGCACCAAGCCTTGGCACGGCTCGAGGCCGCAGGATGCGTGATGCACCTCATCACCCAGAACGTGGACGGCCTGCACCAGCTGGCGGGCAGCCGCGCGGTCACCGACCTGCATGGGCGTCTCGACCAAGTGGAGTGTCTGATGTGCGGTGCACGCATGTCCCGTGCAGACATGCAACGCATATTGGAATCTCGCAATCCGGACTGGCTGCATCTCGAGGCCGCCCATGCACCGGACGGCGATGCTGATCTGGAGGCAAGCGACTTCGCCCGCTTCGAAGTGCCGGCCTGCGAGTCCTGCGGTGGTGTGCTGAAGCCTGGCGTGGTGTTCTTCGGCGACAGCATCCCGCCGCAGCGCAGCCGGGAGGCGGCTGAGCAGGTGCAGCAAGCGGACGCGCTGCTGGTGGTGGGTTCCTCACTCATGGTGTGGTCCGGCTACCGGCTGGCGCGCTCCGCGGCGGAACGTGGCGCGCCGGTGGCGGCGCTCAACCTCGGGATCACGCGCGCCGACGCGCTATTGGACCTGAAGCTGACCGCCCCCTGCGGCGAGACCCTGCGATGGGCGGCGGAGGAGCTCTGCACGTGAAGCACTCGGGACGTTGCCACTGCGGCAACTTGCAGTACGAGTTCGAGACCGCGCTTGCGCCTGAGGCGCTGCCACTGCGAGCCTGCCAGTGCAGCTTCTGCCGCGCCCATGGCGCCTTGAGTACTTCGGACCCGAAAGGTTCGGTCGCGATCCAGGCACAGGATCCCGACCTGGTGCAACGCTACCGCTTCGGCCTCGGGGTCACCGACTTCCTCATCTGTCGCCGCTGCGGGGTGTATCTCCTGGCCATGATGGAGTTCGAGGGCGCCCGTTATGCAGTATTGAGCGCCAACGTGCTGGACTGCCGGGACCGGATGGGACCGCCCCAGCCCATGGATTACGACGGTGAGGACGCGGCTGGCCGTATGTCGCGGCGCCGGACCCGCTGGACGCCGGTCGTGGCCCTGCGGGGCTTCTAGCCCGTCACACGGCGTTTCCTCATGGGGAGTACCCGATCCCCAGGCCGTGGACCCAGTTCCGGTATGCTTAGGCGCATAACGATATAAGGAACCGCGCCGTGGGGACGGCACGGTGGAAAGGATTGGAGTGCGCCTGAGCCAGCTTCCCAGGGTGCCGATTGCACCACGCCTGCCCTTGCACGCCTGTCTGGCGGCCGTGCTGCTGCTCGGCGCCGCGGGCCAGGCCTTCGCCCAGGATCCGGATGACTTCAGCCTGCCGGTGGCGATGCCGGCCAGCTGCCATGTGGCCAAGAACACCGGCGCCGAACGCTGGCATGGCCAGCATGTCTGGCAGGCACTGCAGAACGCCGGTTACAGCGTGGGGCAGGTCGACGTGGTGGTGGACAGCGTCTTCGACCTCAACAATCCCAAGGAGGATACTTGGTACGGCCGCAGCGCCGATGCCTTGCACATCAAGACCCATGACCGAGCAGTGCGCGAACAGCTGCTCATCCAGACCGGCGACAAGGTCGATGCGAGGCGCATCTATGAGAGCGAACGAAAGCTGCGCGCACTCGCGTACCTGCGCTTCGCGGATTTGGTGCCGGTGGCCTGCGATGGCGACACGGTGGAAGTGGCAGCGCATGTGAAGGACGCCTGGTCCCTGAAGTTCGATCTGAGCTTCAGTCATGTGGGAGGGCAGAGCAACGTCGGCGCATCCTTCGAGGACGTGAACTTCCTCGGCACCGGCAAGACCCTCTCGATAGGCCACCAGACGGACATCCAACGCAGCAGCAACCAGTTGAGCTACCAGGACCCGGCCCTACTCGGCAGCCGGTGGACGCTGGCCACCACCTACGCCCACCTCTCGGACGGTTACACCCGTTCCCTGGATGTGGGGCAACCGTTCTACGAGGACCAAACGGAGTGGTCCTTCTTCCTCCACTATCTGGATCAACAGCAGAACCTGAACTTCTATGATGACTCGGTGGTGGCATGGCGTGCCGCTGACATTACCCAGAAGACCGAGTTCGATTGGATGCGGCTACTTGACTGGGATGGCGACCGCGGCCTGCGCGCCGGAGCGAGCTGGGTAAACTTGGACGTGAAGTACGGCTCTCTGCAACCGTTCCCGCCGCAGCCGCTGGGAAGGCCCACGCTGACACCACGTCGCTTCAGCGGTCCGGCCGCGACCTTCGAATACTTTCAGGACAACTACGGCACGTTCACTGATCTGGCGCTGATGGGTCGCACGGAAGACTACAACATCGGCTGGGATAACAAGGCGCAGCTGGGTTATTTCGGCGAGCGTTTCGGTAGCCGCGTGCCGGCATGGTTCTACGACTTCAATTCGGCCTACGGTGCGCAGCCCACCGCAGACACCTTATGGATCAGCGGCGCAGAGCTCCGTGGCCGTCACCAGCAAGGCATCGAACAGGGACTGGATGGGCAGTTCGTGATGACGGCCTATAACCAGCGGTTCCCCTACCAGACGCTGGTGTTCCACGCGGAGCTCGGCTACAGCCTGCGGCCCGATCCGGAGGACCTGCAATATCTGGGCGGCTTGCAGGGCATGCCGGGATATCCCAACTACTTCCTCATCGGCGACCGGCGCTGGCAGGGCAACGTCTCGGACCGCATAGCCACCCACGCCTACCTCTTCAACATCTTCCAGCTGGGCTTTGCGGTGTACGCGGATGCCGGGCGGATCCGTCAGCTCGGTGCCGCCGGTTGGAGCCGCACGCTCATGGACGCGGGCGTGGCGCTGCGACTCGGCGATATCCGTTCCGCTTATGGCGGGGTGATCTACGTGACCTATGCTTGGCCGCTGGTGAAGCTGCGGGGCGCCACCTCACGCCAGTTCGTCATCGGCAACATCATCAACTTCTAAGAAATTCCGCTCCCCTTCGGCTGAGCTTGCTCGCTCCAGTGCTCGCCGGCATCCAAGGGGACGGGAAGAACTCGCATCTCTTTCTCTTATCCCCGTAGCGCGAGCCGAGCACTGGACTGAGCAGGGGAAGCCCGAAGGGGCGACGGCAGGATGCCGAGCTCCCGCACCCGGCATAGGGATATGCCGTGTGCGGGACTCCGCAGCGAAGTCCAGCGCGCAGGGTCGTTGCCGCTTCGGCAGCCCGCGCTCCGGGAAAATGGTTTGGGGCACCTTTGCCGAAACAAAGGTGCCTCGCCTGTGGGGCGAAAGCCCACCCTCTAGAAAAGGCAGCCCTCACCCTTCCCTCTCCCGAAGGGAGAGGGATATATCGATGGGGCACCTATCTGGACCTGGATTCCAGCTTTCGCTGGAATGACGGGAAAGAATTCCCGAATTTCTTTCAGACAAAAAAGAAGCCCCGCTTTCGCGGGGCTTCTCTTGGTCTTGGCTCTTGGTCTTCAAGATCTGCCGACTCGGTCGGCTTCTCTTAAAAGTCCATGTCTCCACCCATCCCGCCTTGCGGCATCGCGGGCTTCTCTTCCTTCGGCATCTCGCCCACCATGGCTTCGGTGGTGATCAGCAGGCCCGCCACGGAGGCGGCGTTCTGCAGGGCGGTGCGGGCGACCTTGGTCGGGTCCAGCACGCCCATCTCCACCATGTCGCCGTACTCGTCGGTGGCGGCGTTGTAGCCGTGGTTGCCCTTGCCGTCCATCACGGCCTTGAGCACCACGTCCGGCGCCTGGCCGGCGTTCATGACGATCTGGCGCAGGGGCTCTTCCATGGCGCGCAGCGCGATCTGGATGCCGGCCTGCTGGTCATCGTTGTCGGCCTTGAGCTTGCCGATGGCCTGCTTGGCGCGCACCAGGGCCACGCCGCCGCCGGGGACGATGCCTTCTTCCACCGCGGCACGGGTGGCGTGCAGGGCGTCTTCCACGCGGGCCTTCTTCTCCTTCATCTCGACTTCGGTGGCGGCACCGACCTTGATCAGCGCCACGCCGCCGGACAGCTTGGCCACGCGCTCCTGGAGCTTCTCCTTGTCGTAGTCCGAGGTGGTGTCTTCCACCTGCTTGCGGATGGCTTCCACGCGGGCCTGGATGTCGGCGGGCTTGCCGGCGCCGTCGATGATGGTGGTGTTCTCCTTGTCGACGATGACCTTCTTGGCCTCGCCCAGGTCGTTGACGCTGGCCTTCTCCAGGGTCAGGCCCAGCTCTTCGCTGATGACCGTGGCCTTGGTGAGGATGGCGATGTCCTTGAGCATGTCCTTGCGGCGGTCACCGAAGCCCGGGGCCTTGACGGCCACGACCTTGACGATGCCGCGGATGGTGTTGACCACCAGCGTGGCCAGGGCTTCGCCTTCCACGTCTTCCGCCACCACCAAGAGGCTGCGGCCGCTCTTGGCCACGGCTTCCAGCACCGGGAGCATCTCGCGGATGTTGGAGATCTTCTTGTCGCAGAGCAGGATGTAGGGCTTGTCGAGCTCAGCCGTCATGTTGCCCTGGTTGTTGATGAAGTACGGGCTGAGGTAGCCGCGGTCGAACTGCATGCCTTCGACCACTTCCAGCTCGTCGGTGAGGGCGGAGCCTTCCTCGACGGTGATGACGCCTTCCTTGCCGACCTTCTGCATGGCCTGGGAGATGAGCTTGCCGATCACCTCGTCGCCGTTGGCGGAGATGGTGCCCACCTGGGCGATGGACTTGTTGTCGGCGCTGGGCTTGGAGAGCTTCTTCAGCTCGGCCACGGCCTGGATCACGGCCTTGTCGATGCCGCGCTTGAGGTCCATGGGGTTCATGCCGGCGGCGACGGCCTTGAGGCCCTCGCGCATGATGGCCTGGGCCAGCACGGTGGCGGTGGTGGTGCCGTCACCCGCCTCGTCGGAGGTGTGAGAAGCCACTTCCTTCACCATCTGGGCGCCCATGTTCTCGAACTTGTCCTTGAGCTCGATCTCCTTGGCGACGGAGACGCCGTCCTTGGTGATCGTCGGGGCGCCGAAGCTCTTCTCCAGCACCACGTTGCGGCCCTTGGGGCCGAGGGTCGCCTTGACGGCGTTGGCGAGGACGTTCACGCCGCGGAACATGCGCTGGCGGGCATCGTCACCGAATTTGATCTCTTTGGCAGCCATGGTCGTATTCCTCTGTTCGATTCTTGATAGGGGTTACAAAGCGCGGAGAATCACTTCTCGAACACGCCGATGATGTCTTCCTCGCGGAGCACCACGTACTCGTCGGCGCCTTCCTTGTACTCGGTGCCGCTGTACTTGCCGAAGAGCACCGTCTCGCCGACCTTCACGGAGAGGGGACGGGTCTTGCCGCCCTTGAGGGCCTTGCCCGGGCCGACGGCGATGACCTTGCCCTTGCTGGGCTTCTCGGCCGCGTTGTCGGGGATCAGGATGCCGCCGGCGGATTTGGTTTCCGACTCCAGGCGCTTCACAATGGCGCGGTCACCAAGGGGACGAATCTTCATGGACTTCTCTCCTCACGAAATCAGTGGCCAGGTTTAAGGGTCTGAATCTGCAGTCGGAGAAAGGCTGTTAGCACTCCCCCCGAACGAGTGCCAATAGTAGTGACGCGACCCCTTAGAATCAAGGGGGTCCAGGGTTGGCCAAAAAACACCCAGGTCAGGTAAATGCCGGAAAATCATGTAGTTATGCTCTGCACCGTGCCTGACCGGGAGTCAGG
Organism: Gammaproteobacteria bacterium; assembly: GCA_035465695.1. Classification (GTDB taxonomy): domain Bacteria; phylum Pseudomonadota; class Gammaproteobacteria; order Natronospirales; family REEB76; genus DASUBN01. The sequence goes on along the minus strand of DATIVR010000130.1, from coordinate 280 downwards.
GGAGCGCATCGCCCAGGCCCTGGTGGAAGAGCGGCTGGCCGCCTGCGTGAACCTGGTGCCGGGTCTCACCTCTATCTATAGATGGCAGGGTAAGGTGGAGAAGGAACCGGAGTGCCTGCTGGTCATCAAAAGCACGGCGGCGCGGTCTCAGGCTCTGATGGAACGGATCAAGACGCTGCACCCGTACGACATGCCTGAAATGATCGTGCTGCCCATCACCGACGGTTCCCCGGAATACCTCAAATGGATAACGGAAAACACATGATGAAGCCCACCCATC